>JAISGD010000025.1 GCA_031263195.1 Campylobacteraceae bacterium
ACTTATAACAATTTTGATATTCATACCAATAACATAAATCAACTCCTCTATCAAGGCAATGTGGGAACTTCAGTAGAAGCAAGCATAGACCATAGACTCTTTAGTGAAGAGGGAAGGAAAGATGTAGCTAAAGATTTCTTTATTACGGGTAATGCTATAAAGTCTATTACCGATGCAATAGTCAAAGAGTCTCAAACTTATAGGAGACATAGACAGAAACTATAAATTGACTCAATCCGCTCAAGACGCTGTAAAAGAGAATCCAAAGTTATTTGAAGAGTACAATAATCCGAATACTCCTATTGACAGAAAAAATGAGTTGGACGAACAGATAACAAATCTTATCATGACAGGAGCAGGATATTTGCCTGTAACTGTCTTTGGCATGAACAATGATATAAAAGATGAAAGCGGAAACAGTTACCACGGCTACTATGACCCTGATACAAATACTATATTTTTAAATAACGGCTATGTTACGACTGCAGATAAAAGCATATATGTATTGGGTCATGAGGCAGGTCATGCCATAGCAGACCAACAAGGCAAAGTATATGATACAAGGAAGTTAAGCGAAGAGAATGCCGATATAGTCGGAGACTATATTTTAAGAGCTTCAAACTTTGCTCTTTGGTATAACGGATATGACTCTTTAAGCACTACTTCTTATACAAATATCAACGATATAACTCAAACGATAAATAGTAATAACTTACTCTTTGTAGGGATGGATAGGGGTAGAGGAGAAGGGCTTGTACCTCTTCTTATTGTTGCTGCCGGAGTTATATCGTTATCCGACTATGCAAATGCTCCGGGACCTAGTGATGAAATATATAGCGGACCAACGGAACTTATTGCACTATTTCCACTGGGAGCTGCTGCAGGAACTGCCAGTAAGGTTGCAATAAAAGGCGCTGATGAGATAGTTGCCATAGGAGGAGGAACTGTTGTAAAAGCAGGCAAAGAAGTAGTAGTAGAAGCAATAGAGGCAGGTGCTAAGAGGGGGCTGGGGAAACTAACTGAAAAAACCCTTACTGCTCAAGAGCTTAAATCCATTCGCTCTTATGAAAAATTGATTGCCGAACATGAAAAGAAAATAATAGATTTTAAAACAAATCCAACCATTCGTTCTGATATGGAAAATCTATCACCAGATATTATTAGGGCACAACAAGTAAAACGAATAGAACATTTAGAAAAAGAAATACAAACATTTAAAAACAATATCAACAAAATCAAAAGTACGATATGAATACTTTAATATTCAGTAAAGATAAAATAGAACTAATAATAACTCCTATCAATAGTTTTATAAAATCCGATTTATTGCCCAAAAAACCTACAGTTTGTCTGATTGTTCTTGATAAGAATTTTGAAAAAGAGGAAATGATTAAAATGGTAAACACTGCAATTGATGCAGGGGCGATATTTTTTATGACATTTGGAGATTTTGCCGAGGAATTGCACGACTTTATTGATGAAATTATTGAATTTTCACAAAATAATTTAACCCATATTGTAACAACTTTTCATAAAAGTGAACAAATCGCTGATATTGCAAAATTTTTCATTTATTCAACATATTTTGAAAATAATGATTGTAGATATATGATGCTCTTTGATACGGATAGTTTTACAGTATGTGCTTTACAAAAAGAATTGTTGCTGATTTTATAATTCATTCGAAAGTAAAGCTTTATCGGATGGAAGGAAGGCTTATTGGGATGCAAAAACAGGAACTATAGTAATTACTAATCCGAAAGATAAAGATGGCGGTACAGTATTTAAACCACAAAATGGGAAAAACTATTATGATAAAGAAATACATTAATATAACATTACAAGATTGGAAAATAATTTGTTCCATTTTCGCTTACATCGGAGCAAATCCGAATGATTTTAAAGAATATAGTAGTATTAGAGATGAATTTGAAAAAGAGGTAGGAGAAATTAATTGGAGCAAAAAGAGTAATTCCAATATCTCTATATCTATATTTTATAAGCTTGAAAAAATAGTTAAAAAAATTATGAATGAAAAGTGGAATGAATACTCTATAATAACACCTTTTTCACGAGAAGAGTTAAATTTGACATTTGTTAAAATGAGAAAGACTGTAGATAAAGCTCTTAAATATGCAAAATAGAGCCAAACTGAAGATTGAAAACGGACGAAATTGCTATAAAAAACAATTCATTCAAAAAATCAATTTTTTATAAAACAGATAAAGCACAAGGAAGAAAACTCCCTCAATGAAAAAAAGAGATGCTGTTGATACTGCAAGAGATATACTTTTTAAAATGGTTGAAGATAATATAGATATATTCAGAAAAAGTGAAGGTTATGAGGACCTTAACTCATCTTATTTTTCAGCTTTTAGTTATGATAGTATTTTGGGGTCTGCCAAGGAAGATTTGACACATATCAATAATATAATATCTATTTACAGAAAAGCCAAAGAGGGTAATGATAAAATATTATCAAATACTGCCATAGTAACAATGGGAATGCGTGTAAGCTCTGCGAGTTATTCAATTTTCGATTTGTGGTTTTGTATCTCAAGAATGGATTTACTCCCTTTCTGGATAGAACCATCTGATGAATATATAATACCTCAAGAATACTTTCAAGACTTAAAAGGTAAAGAGATAGCCAATAAAATATATAAAGATGTCTTTAACGGCGAGAATATATTCGATTATATACAATCAGAGCTTGCACAACTTTTTAAACAAACAAGACTGGAAATAAACATTATAAAAAATGATTCATCGGACTATAAAAGTGAAAATGAAATGAAAAGTATTTTATTGTCTTACAGGGGAGACGATAATATAGATGAATATATTAAAAAGAATTTTGAGACACTTATAAACTTTTCTGATATTTTCAACAGAGCCTCAGTCAATAATGACGCTTTATGTATGTGTATGGCTTTAGGATACATGAAAGATAGTTTGGAGGCTTTAGATAAAACCTTTTATCTACTTGAAGCTGATGTATGCAGAATAAGATATTCTACAAAAAGATTAAAATATATTGATGATATTATTGAGCTTGAAAAATTACTTAAAATATATCACAAATGAAGTCTGTAATTTCAATTTTTATAACATCTTTACTTTTCTCAACCACATTATCTTTTGCCTCAATTCCATTTTTACACGCAAACTATTCAAACTCAAACATAAAAAAGGTCCCGCCTCTAAAACCACTACAAGAGAAATGTCTTACCATGAAGATACTGTCCAAAGCGAAATCAGCGCAGGTAATATCCTAATCCAAAGCTCCGGTGATGTAACTCTTGAAGCTGCCAAGCTAACCGCAAACTCCAACATCTATATGGACGCCAAAGAGAATATAAACGTTGTGGCAAAAACCAAAAAAGACGCAAAACTTTACTGAAAACTATTTATGTGAGTTGATTTTTAATATTTTTACTTAAATGGTACTTTGAAATAAATATAAGTAGGGCAAAATGCTACAATACATCCAAGTTATCTATCTGTACTTGCCAGCAAAGCTCAATATCTCTTCTCTCATCTCGTTAAGCGGTTTTTTTATGACAGGCTGCATAAATTGAGTTTTATTAAAAGTGCGCTGTCTTTTAGCAAGCTTTACTGTATTTTGGATGATTTTCTCTTCCATTTGAGAGAGTGAGCAAAGTCCGTCAAAATACTCTATCACCTCTTTTATACCGATAGACTTCATGCAGTTTGGCTCTCTTGTATATTTTTTCTCCAGTCTTGCCACTTCGTCCACCAGTCCCATCTCTATCATTTTACGTGTTCGTACGGTGATTCTTTGGCGCAAAATATCTTTGTCGGTTTCTATCTCAAAGATCGGTAACTCCTGAATAATAGGCTCTTTTTTTGTACGTTTTAAAAATAGGCTCGGTATCTCACCTGTCTCATAATATATCTCATACCATTTTTCCATACGGTACATGTCGTTTTTTTCTACATTTTTGGCATATGCAGGGTCAAGATGCGTTATATTTTCATATGCGCTTGAAATATCCCTCAGTACTCTGGTGACTTTTTTTTGATTTTCATCGTTTACAAGCGGTCTATCGCTAAGACCGGAGAGCAAAGCTTTTAGATAAAAACTCGTCCCACCCACTATGATAAGCGGTACGTCTTTTTTTTTAGCATCCGCTGCCGCTTTTTGATAAAGGTCAAAAAAAATTGTCACATTAAAGCTTTCATTTGGCGCTATAACGTCTATGCCGTAATGTTTAATATTTGACATTTGCTCTTTCGACGGTTTAGCGGAAACTATATCTATCTCTCTATAAACCGACAACGAATCCAGTGAGAGTATGACAGCTCCCATGTCTTTTGCAGCGTCAAGCGCCAAATCGCTCTTTCCGCATGCAGTGGTACCGATAAGCGCAAACTGCATAAAAAGCTCCTTATAGCCGTTTTTGTAATTATATCTATATTTTTTATCTAAATAAATTTAATTTTTTGGCAATTTGGTGTAAAATTTGGTAATTTAAATAAAAGAGGCAAGAGTGCAGCGGATTTGGTCTATTTTGAAAGATATAAATGAGCTTATAGTTTTTAAACACTCCATTTTTGCCTTACCGTTTATATTTATCGCGATGATAGTATCTTCATATGAAGTGAATCATTCGGCATGGTTTGGCTTTAAACTATTGGTATTGGGTATATTGTGTGCTGTTAGTGCAAGAAATTTCGCGATGGCGTTTAACCGTTTCGCTGATGACGACATAGACGCTCTGAACCCTCGAACGGTCAATCGCCCAAGCGTGGATGGCAGAATTGGCAGAGTCAATATGATACTATTTATCCTTTTCAACGCCATTTTATTTGTTTTTGTCGCATGGCTTATCAATGAAATGGCTTTTATTGTGTCATTTCCGATATTAATAATACTTGCAAGTTACTCGTTTTTCAAGCGTTTTTCACCATTTGCTCATTTGGTGTTGGGACTGTCTTTGGGGCTCGCTCCTATAGCGGGAACTATAGCGGTATCGGGAAGTACACATATATGGTCATGGCTTTTGTGTTTGGGTGTTATGTTTTGGGCGGCAGGATTTGACCTTTTGTATTCGTTGCAAGATATTGAGTTTGATAAAGAGCACAAACTTTACTCTATCCCTTCGCGTTATGGAAAAGAAGCGGCATTAGCGGTATCGGCCGGATTTCATGTATTGGCGATTATCTTTTGGTTATTGTTTGTAGGCGACGCGTCTCTTGGTCTTGTGTCTTATATGGCGGTAATAGTGAGCGCGGTGATATTGTGCTGCGAACATTTGATAGTAAGGCGGGATTTTAAAAAGATAGATAGAGCGTTTTTCACGCTTAACGGTTATCTTGGCATAATGTTTTTTATTTTTGTGTTGACGGATATTGTTTTTATAATAAGGGGTTAAAATGGACGGCGATATTTTGATGTTTATTGCTCTTTTGGCAGTAATGTTTCTGCTTGTTGTTTTTATTATTATACGTGATAAAAATGTGTTGTCCAGATTGTCTATCTTGGAAAAAGTCATAGAAGATTTAAATCAAGAAAACCATAAACTCAACAAAGTCGTTAAAAAGCAGAATTTGGATATTGACGGCGGTATACAAAAAATAGTGGAAGATGAGGTGCAAAACCGTGTTGTGCCGTTGAAACAATCACTGCAAGAGGTCAAAAAAATCACCGAAGAGTTTAGAGAGCAGCATAATGTGGGCGACTATGAAAAAAAAGTGATAGATCTTTATAAAGAGGGCAGTAGCGAGAGTACGATAGCACAGCTTTTAGGATTGAGCGTATCGCAGGTAGAGCTTATATTGTCGCTGAATGATACACAATGACAGTACACGAAAGCTGGCAGAATACGATAACTCTTGCATATAAGGCGTTGGACGCGCAGTATCGCGCTTTTCTGGAAGGTGGTATCGGGTATTTTCCAAATTTTGATAATTTTTTAAATGCCTTTAAAACTCTGCCGCGCAGCAAAACCAAATCTATACTTTTTGGTCAAGACCCGTATCCGAGAAGTCAAAGCGCGATAGGTTACGCTTTTATAGATGGTACCGTAAAAACACTCTTTTGTGATAAAGGGTTGTCTCGAGAGGTGAACCGTGCCACAAGTTTGAGAAATTTTATAAAAATGCTTCTGCTCTCCTCTAAACGACTTGAAATTGATGAGCTGACACAAGAGAGTATCGCGCGGCTTGATAAAAGTAAAATTATAAATTCAATATATGAATGGAAAAATAATTTCGAAAAAAACGGTGTTTTGTTACTGAACAGCGCACTTGTTTTTACGAAAAAAGAGGATGTTAAAAAACATGCCAAAGCGTTTAGTCCTTTTATACGTGTGTTTTTAAGTGAATTGGCGCGTGAAGATATAGAACTTATACTGCTTGGTTCAATCAGCAAAGAGATAGAGTCACTTTTACCGCCGTCTCATAATTTTCGTATTTTTCGCGCTTGCCATCCATACAATATCGAATTTATAACCGATAAAAAAGTGCTTGAGAGATTTTCTAAAATGGATCTTTTGGAAAAATGTATTTAGTCGAAAGTTTTTTGAGTATTCAAGGCGAAGGAAAATATGCAGGTTATCCATCGCTATTTGTGCGTTTTGGCGGGTGTAATTTAAATTGCAAAGGGTTTGGGTGCGAGTTTACGTCACCACTTGACGGCTCAAAACTTGTTGGCTGCGATTCTCTTTATGCCGTAAATGAAAAACATTTTAAGTCCGAATGGGAGAGCTTCAATAACGCGCAAAAACTCTTTGAAAAGATTAGAATGCATATAAAAGATACGGCTTATCTGCCGCATCTCGTCATCACAGGCGGAGAACCTTTGATACACTACAAAAATCCCGTCTTTTACGGCTTTTTGGAGTTGGTATTAAATCATGGTTTTGATGTATTTTTTGAGACAAATGCAACTATAGATATTGATTTTGATACATTCGTCTTGTATCAAAAAGCGAGTTTTGCGATGAGTGTGAAACTATCAAATTCGCTTGAAAGGTATGAGAAGCGTATTAAAAAAGAGGCTATACGACATATCGCTTCGTGCGCTAAAGAGGCATTTTTTAAATTTGTCATTGATAAAGATATGGTGAATGCTAAAGAGCAGATAGAAGAGATAACTCGGGGTATTGATGTACCTATTTTTTGTATGCCGCTTGGCGCGGATTGTTTGGAGCTTGAAAAAAATAGCCGTGCGGTAACCCTGTTTTGTCTAAAAAACGGTTACAATTACAGTGATAGAATACATATCCGTCTATGGGGCGACAAGAGAGGAGTTTAAATGATAATCCGTAAATTATTTAGATTTGAGAATACACATATCGTTCGCGGTTGTTCTACAAAAAGATGCCGCACAAGTATTCACGGGCATTCGTATAAGGTGGAAGTATTTCTTGAGGCAACAACGCTTGATAATGCGCAAATGGTATATGATTTTGGCTTGATGAAAGGCGGCATGCAGGATTTGATAGAGTCGTTCGACCATTCGGTTACTTTGTGGGATAAAGACGACAAGGGCTATATTGAAGCTATGAAAAAATATTCGGATAGATGGGTAGAGCTTCCGGTTAGTCCCACTGCGGAACAGTTTGCCAGAGTTATATTTTTGATAGTTGATTTGCTTTTGGTAAATACCGTTTTTGTTAATGGTGAGGGCAAGATAAGTGTCAACTCAATCATTGTTCACGAAACAGACAGAGGTTACGCTAAAGTTGAAGCCAAAGACGTGTATAGTGAAATTATGGGTATCATCAATCCTAACAATATCATTTTTTCCAAAGGCGTTATGGAGGATTGGACTGATTGTGATTTGTGGAATAAAGTTCTAAACGGCGAAAAAATCATAAATCCAAAAATAGTTTAAAAGGAGAAGAGATGAGAAGAGTTGGCGTTATAGCAGTTGCTTTGATATTATCAGGTTGCGGTGAAACAGACAGCTCAAGCGCACTTGAAGAGATAAATAAAACATCTCAAAATCTTATGAGCAGTATTGAAGAGACAACCTTTAAAGCGATCGAAAAAGCGAACGAGATAAGCCAAAAGGTTGAAGAGATTGGGAATGATATAGCCCAAACAGCGGCTCAAACCAAGCAGATAACAGAAGAGGTATTGCAGGAAGCGGCAGATATGAGTAAAGATATTTTGCAAAAAACCAATGAAACACTCTCAAATATCAGTGAGAAAGCGGATAAAATTATAAATGAGGGTACAATTACGATTGATGCGGTAAAGCAAAAAGCAAATGATATGGCTCAAACTGCTACCGCTCCACTGACAAATGCAGATAAGGGCAAAAAACTTTTCGCTACTTGCATACCATGTCACGGTACAAAGGCTGAAAAATCAGCTGTAAATAAGAGTCAAATCATCAACAAGTGGAGCAGGGAGCAAATCCTAAAAGCGCTCAGGGGCTATAAAGACGACACATATGGCGGCGCGTTTAAAGCCACAATGATACCTACCGTTAAAAGATTAAGTGATAATGATATGGAAGAGTTGTCCGCGTATATAGTTAATCTCGGGAAATAGTATGGACGATACGATAGATCTTGTGAAGAGTATTTTATCATTTAGTTTTTTTGCCTTTATTGTAACGGCGTTGATAGGGTTCATACTATTTTGTCTTGCAAATAAAACAGCTGTTCTGCGAAAATACTTCCGTGCTGTAATGCCGGTATATTATATGTTTTTAGCATTTATATTTTTATGCATTCTTTTGTTATTGGCATTTAAAGGATTTCGGATAACGATTGCGGAGAGTGTCGCAATTATCGCGTGGATATGCGTTTTATCCGGAGCGATAACGGCCTACAGGCTTAGCAAAAAAAATAATGAGAAATTTGGAAGTTTTACCGCCAGGAAGTATGCGTTTGATATTGTTATTTGCTTTATTGTCTATCTTTTATGGGTTGGCAGAGTCATTTAATGCAGTTTTTGTATCACGAAAAAGCAGGCGAAGAGAGGATTGTTATAGAAGGCGAGAGTTTTACACATCTATTCAAATCTCGAAGAAGCAGTGCGAAAAAACCGCTGAAAGTGTGCAATTTGCGGGATAAATTTTTATATTTATATGAAATTATATCAATCAACAGGCGCGCCGCCGAATGTGTTTTAATTAAAAAAAATGTTTTGGAAAATAAAACGCAAAAACCTCTTTGGATAGCGTGGAGCGTAGTAGAGCCAAAAGTGGTAGAAAAAACGCTGCCGTTTTTGAATGAGATAGGTGTTCAAAAGGTAATATTCGTATATACAAAGTTTTCACAGCGCTCTTTCACGATAGATATTGCGCGGCTTAAAAGAATAGTTATAAATTCATGCGAACAATGCGGCAGATATGACATAATGGATTTTGAGATAATAGGTTCATTGGAAGAATTTACACAAAAATATGATAATTTTGCAGTTGTGGATTTTTCGCCGAACAGGCTTAGCGATATAAAAAATCCGCCGTACATTTGGTTTGTAGGTTGTGAAGCGGGATTTAGCGAAGAAGAGAGGCAAATGCTTAAAAATCGCCCTGTTATAGGCTTTGACAGTAGAAATATTTTAAAGAGTGAAAGCGCTGTTATGGCAATTGGCGTGAAAATTCTTCTGTAAATATTGAAATATCATAAACTTTTTGCTATAATCACCAGTTTTTTATACAAAAAAGTTGAAAATAAAGGAAAATTTAATGAAAAAAGAGATTCATCCACAATATGTAGAATGTACGGTTGTTTGCGCTTGCGGCAACACCTTTACAACGATGTCCAACAAAAAAGATATGAGAATAGATATCTGCAGCGCTTGCCATCCGTTTTTTACCGGCAGCGAGAAAATCATTGATTCTGCGGGACGCGTGGAAAAATTTAAGAAAAAATACAATATGCAATAATGTTGTACTTTATTCCTACGCCAATAGGAAATCTTGAAGATATAACCTTAAGGAGTCTTAAGCTCCTTCTTGCCGTTCCGACTATTTTTTGCGAAGATACAAGAGTTGCAAAAAAACTGATCCGTCTTTTAAAAGAGCGTTTTGGTAACCATGATGATACAAAACAGAGGTTTATACCTCTCCATTCCCACAATGAGCAAGATATAATAAATAGTTTAAATATTGACGATTTTTTATCACTTGACACAGCCTGTATAAGTGATGCGGGAATGCCGTGCATTAGTGATCCTGGCATATTATTGGTGAAATTTGCCCAACAAAACGATATCCCTTATGAAGTGCTGCCGGGAGCTAACGCTGCTCTGCTGGCTTTAATTGCAAGTGGACTTGCGGAAAAAAATTTTTACTTTCATGGGTTTTTACCTCATAAAAAAGAAGCGCGTATAGAGGAATTACGGGAGATTTTACTGCTTAAATATAGCAGTGTGCTTTATGAGTCAACTCATAGGGTTTTGCAACTCTCTGTCGAGCTTGCTGAACTTGCCCCTCAAAGAGTTATTTATTTAATAAAAGAAGCTACTAAAATGCATGAAACTCATTATAAGGGTACTGCTTTGGAGTTAGTGCAAAAGTTAAAAAAAGCGAATCTAAACGGCGAATGGACTATCGTGATAGAAAAAAGCGGACAAAAAAGAGGCGGGGTTTTGAACGAAGATGATATTTTACCGCTTTCATTGCCGCCAAAGCAAAAAGCTAAACTTTTAGCGAGATTGAGAGGCAGCAGTATTAAAGAAGAGTACGACAAGCTAAAATAATCTCGCGAAAATGCGTCGTAAGAGCTTTTTTTAAGAGATTTTAAGATAAAATCTTTTTCATGTTAATTTACGGCAAACAACTTTTTTTATATATATTAGAACAGTATCCGAAGCGGATTTTAGGTGTTTATTTGGCCAAAGAGTGTGACAAAAAGTTGTTTTCAAAGATAGTGAAACTAAACGTCAAGATAGAACGATTGGATGAAAAAAAAGCTCAAGCATTAGCCAGAGGTGGTAATCATCAAGGGTTTCTCGCCGATATTGAGCCGATTTTAGAGGTTTCACTCTCACGATTGAAGAGTGAGAATTTTTTAGTCATGCTTTGCGGCGTTACCGATATGGGCAATATAGGCGCAATTATCAGGAGTGCTTATGCATTTGGGGCGGGCGGGATTGTCATTTGTGGGTTAAAAGAGCTCAAAATAGAGAATCTTATCCGTACGTCGAGTGCAGCAGCGTTTGAACTTCCCATATGTGCAGTGCAAAATGCAGCGGACGCTATAAATGATTTGAAACTTTCGGGGTTTAGTATTTACGGAGCGGATATGGCTGGAGAGAGCGCTAAAGATATAGAGTTTAGCAAGAAGATGGTTTTGATTTTGGGCAGTGAAGGAGAAGGGCTTCCACGCCGCCTCCTTGACAAATGTGATAAAAGCGTGTGCATTAAAATGGCTAATGGATTTGACTCTTTAAATGTTAGCGCGGCTGCCGCAGTTTTATTTGATAGGATATATAATGGATAGCATTAAAGCGTTAGAAAAGATAGGGCTTAAAGAAGTTTCAAGAAAAACTTATATTGAGTTGAGTTATCTTAAATTGATGGCAGAAAGGGATTTTGCAAAACTTAACCGCATCAAAACGCTTGGTTTTGTGAAAATCATTAAACGCGAATGCGGCATAGACATGAGTGACTGGGTAGAGGAATTTGAAATATACCTGCAAGAACAATCTAACAACTCCGAAATTAAAAACAAAGAGTTTTTGACGTCTGAAAGATGGTATGCGGATAGCCGAAAAAGGTTCTATGTGATAGCCGCCGTACTTGTTTTGATAATCATCATAGCTATTTTTTATTTGTTTCTTAAAGGGCGTACGGCTTATGTGGAAGATGTCTCTTCCTACACCAATATAGTTATAACAAACGAATCTTTACAAAGTGATAAAGATGATACCAAAACCGAAGAGACAAAAGAAGCAATAAAAAACAGCGAACCTAATGAAGAAATTGTTGAAGATTCTCCTGTAGTTGAGCAAAATCCGTCCACTAAATCGATAAATAAGCAGACAGTTATAGTGCCGAATATTGAGATTTGGGTCGGCATGATAGACCTTAGTACTTTCAAAAGAAATACATATCTGCAAAATAGCGATATTAAACTTGATACGACTAAAGAACAGATTATTGTAACCGGACACGGCGATTTTAGTTTAAGGGCAGACAACGAGATAATAAAAAGTTTTAATCCTCAAAATATGATCTATCTGCATATACAAAACGGCGAGGTTAAACAGATAAGCGAAGATGAGTTTATACTACTTAACAGAGGTAAAATTTGGTAAAATATCTTTTTTTAGCCATATTATGCGTTGGCGCGCTTTTCGCAAATGCAGCTCTGGACAAGGCGAATAGTTTTGCGAATATAAACGTTGCGTCATCAAAGAACCTCATTACATTTTTATTTCAAAATGAGGAGAAATATCTTGATAAAAACGGCAATATAGATTCTATCCTTGTGTTAAAAACACTCAAAGATAACTCTCTTTTAGAACTTTACTCCAAAGAGCCGAAAGAGTTTGAACTGACTTTTATCACCAAGCAAAATCCTCTACTTTTTATACGTATCATTACAGAGTCGCTAAACTCGATGGGATATAACTTTTTTATAACTAAAAAGGCTGTCAAAACACCTGAAGAGTTTGTCTGGACTATCTCTTTGTCTACACAGAGTGTTCCAAATCCGCTGCTGTTGAACGATAACCTTAAAGCGCATGATGCTGCGATTTTGGATATAGAAAAAAAGAGCGAAAATTGGATGTATAAGATTGACGTGAGTAACGCGAAAATCGATACCATACCTATAGTTACTAAAACAAGGACAAATCTTAAAAAGCCGTTAGTACCGTATATTATAGCAATAAATGCCAATATAGATACGATAACTTTTTGGGCTCATATATCCGATTATTGGTCTCCCAAAATAAGTTTTTATACTCAAAATCTGCAGCTTATCAAAATGGTAGAAGAGGATAAAAAAACGCAAACTATGAAATTGAAACCGCCAAAAACCGCCGCATATATGAAAATTGAGGATAAATATACGCTCGAGAATATCAAGCGCGGATTGAGCATTTTAATTGAATAGCAGACAACAAAGGATAAAAAATGTTTGAAGAGATAAGATTTAATACGATTGAGCGTTTGCCAAATTATGTATTTGCGGTTATTAACGAGCTAAAATTAAAAGCACGCAGAGCAGGCGAGGATATTATAGATTTTTCAATGGGTAATCCCGATGGCAGAACGCCGCAGCATATCATAGATAAACTCATGGAGTCCGCCAACAAATCAAAAACGCACGGTTATTCTGCGAGTATGGGTATTTATAAATTACGTCTTGCTATTTGCAATTGGTACAAAAGACGTTACGATGTAGATATTGACCCTGATACCGAAGCGATAGTTTCGCTTGGCAGTAAAGAGGGTTTTGCGCACCTTGTACAGGCTATTACCAATCCTGGAGATGTCGCTGTAGTGCCTGATCCGGCATATCCTATTCACTTTTACGCTTTTATATTAGCCGGTGGGAATGTACACAAGATAAATTTGGATTTTGATGATAATTTCGAACTTGACTCAAAGAGTTTTTTTACAAAACTTAAAGAGACTTTTGACAAATCTGTCCCACGTCCGAAATATGTAGTCGTAAATTTTCCGCATAATCCTACTACCGTTACAGTAGATAAGAGCTTTTATGAGGAGCTTGTTGCTTTAGCCAAAAAGGAGCGTTTTTATATTATAAGTGATATTGCTTATGCGGATTTAACATATGACGGTTACAAGACGCCTTCAATTTTTGAAGTTGAAGGTGCGAAAGATGTGGCAGTAGAGAGTTTCACTCTTTCAAAAAGCTATAATATGGCAGGCTGGAGAGTAGGCTTCATAGTAGGCAACAAAAGACTCATAGGCGCGGTTAAAAAGATAAAATCGTGGCTTGATTATGGTATTTTCACACCTATTCAGGTTGCTTCAACAGTCGCACTTGACGGTCCGCAAGAGTGTATAGAAGAGATAAAGACTGTCTATCAAAAAAGGCGCGATGTGCTTTGCGAGGCGTTTGAAGCCGCGGGCTGGAGTATCAAAAAGCCGCGCTCTACGATGTTTATATGGGCGAGATTACCGAAAGCGGCACAACATCTGGGAAGCCTTGAGTTTTCAAAACAGCTTTTAACGGAGGCTAAGGTCGCCATAAGTCCGGGGGTTGGTTTTGGTGAACACGGCGAAGGATATGTGAGAATAGCTCTTATAGAGAATGAAAACCGTATCCGTCAAGCCGCCAGAAATATCAAAAAATATCTTAATTCGTTAGAGAAAAAAGCATGATAAAAGTTGCTGTTTTAGG
Organism: Campylobacteraceae bacterium; assembly: GCA_031263195.1. Lineage (GTDB taxonomy): Bacteria > Campylobacterota > Campylobacteria > Campylobacterales > Campylobacteraceae > JAIRKW01. The sequence continues at coordinate 14,310 of JAISGD010000025.1, forward strand.
TGTGGGTACGGTAGGTTCAAGCGTCATTAAAATTTTGGAGAAAAATGCGAAAATTATAGAAGCAAGAAGTGGAAAAAAAATAATTCCAGTTATAGGCGTTGTTAGGGATTTATCTAAAAAGAGGGATGTAAATATCCCTTTGACAGACAACCTCCAAAGTGTTATAGAGCGCGATGACATAGATGTTTATGTAGAGCTTATGGGTGGCGTGGATGGAGCGTTTACAGTTGTAAAAGAGATTTTGGGGCGCGGTAAAAATGTCGTAACTGCTAATAAAGCGATGCTTGCATACCACAGATATGATTTACAAAAGGCTGCGAAAAAAGCAACAATAGGCTTTGAGGCTTCAGTCGCGGGCGGCATACCTATCATAAAAGCTTTACGTGAGGGACTTAGTGCTAATCATATAAATGCTATTAAAGGTATTATGAATGGTACTTGCAACTTTATACTTACAAAAATGATGAATGAGAAAGGGAATTTTGCGGATGTGCTTAAAGAGGCACAGGCATTAGGTTATGCAGAAGCTGATCCTACATTTGATGTAGGCGGATTTGATGCTGCGCATAAACTTTTGATACTCTCATCCATCGCATATGGCATAGATGCAAAACCTGAAGATATTTTGATAGAGGGTATTGAGAATATCGAGAGCGAAGATATCTATTTTGCCAAAGAGTTTGAGTATGTTATAAAGCTTATTGGTATCGCTAAGAAAAAATGCAGTAAAGTAGAGCTTAGAGTTCATCCGGCGCTCATTCCGCAAGAAGAGATGATAGCTAAAGTTAACGGCGTTATGAACGGTATTAGCTTGATAGGCGATTTTGTTGGAGAGACTATGTATTACGGTGCAGGTGCAGGTGGAGACGCTACGGCAAGCGCAGTGGTAGCAGATTTGGTAGATATAGCCAGAGAAGGACACTCTCCTATGCTCGGTTTCAAAGAACCGCTTGAAAGCGGCAGGTTAACGCTTATGCCTAAAGATGAGGTTGAGACACGATATTACTTTAGGGTAAAAGTTAAAGATGAGATAGGAGTTCTTGCTAAAATCGCCGCTATTTTGGAGAGTTCGCAAATTTCTATTGAGAGTTTTTTGCAAAAAAACGAAACCAAAACATCAGCTTTTACAACAATCTTTTTTGCAACTCACAAATGCAAAGAGGCAAATATTCAAAAAGCGCTTAAAGAGATAGAAAGAATGCCGTTTGTATTGGGTAAAACAAATATGCTAAGAATAGAGGCAAATGGTTAGTGCACACTATTGAGCTAAACGTAAAAAAGTGTTGAAATAAGACTTTTTTAACAGAATAGTGAAATTAGTATTTCTGCTTTACGGTAAAAAATTTGTTTTTTGTCGCTTTCCTGAAAACGCTAATTGATTTTAATCGTTTAATTTGCAAGAGGAGCTGTTTTTTATTTTATAAATCGTCAATTCTATTTAAGATTTTCACTACTCCGGTATCGGCAGACAACTTTCATAAAAACGGTATTTTCTGTTTTGCACTTTGACTAAAATACCTTTATCGGAGAGTTGCTTGAAAAGTTTAATGATAGTTGGCTTACTTACAGCAGTTCGCTCCATAATATCGGCATAGGAGTAGTTTAAAATGCCGTTTTCATCTAAATTTTTAATGATAAATCGTATAATTTCCACTTGCTTGCTGTCCGTTACGGCGGATATCGTTTTGATAATATTATATGAGCGCGCCATCTCTTTTTGCTGAATTTTAGGCAGCAATACATCGTGTATGGAATCCAAAAGCTCTCTTATATTTATCGGTTTTATGATATAGTTTTCAACCTTTAATTTTATCGCGTCTATAAGATACTCGGTGTCGGTAAATGCGGTTGTAAGAATAGCGGGTATATGCAGCTCATTTTTCAACCTTTTCAAAAACTCTATGCCGGTTTCATTTTTCAGTAAAACGTCAGATACAATCACATCAATATTTTGACTTTTTATTATCTCGTAAGCATCTCTTGTATTTTGGGCAGAATGGACACTTTTGACAAAATCTTCTAAAATCGTACTTGTATGTTTTAGAAGGTCTGCCTCATCTTCTATATATAAGACGCTGCATTCCGATAAAATAGCGTAGTCACGTTTATTCATCTTCATCCTTAAAATATGGAATTTTCACTATAAACATAGCACAAGCGAAAATATTACCGTCGCTAAAATCGTACTCTATATTTTCGCAATCGATACTGCCTTGCATATGCTCTTCAACAATCTGTTTTGACATATAAAGTCCGATGCCCGTACCCAAACTCCTGTGTTTAGTCGTAAAATACGGGTCAAACACACGGTATATTATATCACTGTCTATACCGCCGCCGCTGTCTATGACTTTGATAATCGTATATGTTGCGTCAAACTCAACCGTTATAAGTATTTTTCTTTCTGTAGATTTATTTAAAAGGGCATCTTTGGCGTTACCGATCAGATTTAACAATACGTGTATAAGTTCATTTTTGAAACCGTATATATAGACATCCTCAAATTCATTCACAGTCAAATCTATCTTTGCTTTATCAAGCGGGTACTTGCTCAAATCTATCGACTTGTCTATCGCTTCTTTTAAGGCAAATTTTTTTTTACTTTTGTTGGGATTAAAAAACGTACGAAAGTCATCAAGAGTATCAGACATATTTTTGGCTAAAACTTTAGCATCTTGTACTCTTGAAGTGACAAATTTACTATCAAGCTTGCCGGCTTTATACTTTATCTCAAAACTTTGTATTATCATGCTTATAGCTCCTAAAGGCTGCCGCCATTGGTGCGCTATATTTTGGAGCATTTCGCCGAGACTTGCGAGTTTTGACTGCTGAAATAAAATCCTGTCTTTATTACGGTTAAGCTCCACTTCTTCCTTGACGCGTGCCTCAAGAGAGTTGTTCAAATCCTCAAGCTCTTTAGTTTTCTTTTTCACATCAAATTCAAGATAGTTATGCAGTTCGCGAATATTTTTGAGAATAAAATAGGTTGCATATGAGCTTGCTATAAAGACAAACGCCACAAGCAACAACAAAATAGCAATACTTTTTGTAAAAGCTCTGTCTGTACGTATCTTCTCTGTCTCTGCCTCTTTTAAGTGAAAATCAATAAACTGCGCGAATAGACTTGAGAGATTACGCAATGCTTCAAATGCTTTGTCGGTATCATCAACAGCAGCGCTTTTGAGTTTTTGTAAAGCGATATCGGTTTTTGACTCTATATCGTCACTCTTTTTTGGAATCAACGGTTTATCGTAAATCATAAAAATTCTTAGCCACCAATTTGCAAAATTAGCCGGAAAATCAGGCTTTTTTATCTGTGCGCCTTTGATTTGCTGCCAGATATTGTCTGTTTTGACATATAAACTCGTAAGTTTGGCGTTGTTTTTGCTCTCTAATGCCTCGAATGCTTCGTCAAAATATAGTCTATCCAATTCGGCTAACTTTTGAACATTGGCAATGCGAGTTTCATAGAGTATTTCATGGTCGTATTTGAGGGCAAAAAGTGAAACAAATGTCAAAAAACAGATGCAAACCATTCCAAATGCCAATACGAAAAGCACAAGTCTTGTTTTATTTAAAAATGAGATATTATTCAGAAATGTATCCAGCAAGGCAAATATTTTTTTATACAATTGTTTAACCTTAAATGAAATTCACAATCATATTGTACACGATAAAAATTAAAAACTATAAATTATATAATTTTTTTGTATAATTTCGCCATATGAGAAGGATAAATAGTGCTGACACAAGAGGAGACGGCAAGATATAGCCGGCATATCATACTGCCCAACGTTGGATTGGAAGGGCAAATAAAACTTAAAAACGCACGCGTTTTGATAGTTGGCGGAGGGGCTTTGGGTTCTCCGGTAGCGCTGTATCTTGCAGCAGCAGGCGTAGGAAATATCGGCATAGTGGATATGGATGAGGTAGATGTTACCAATCTACAAAGACAAATTATCCACACAAATGCCAATATCGGAAAGCTAAAAACCAAATCTGCCGAAGAGGCTATCGCGCGTCTTAATCCGCTTGTAAAAGTCAATGTTTTTAATACCAAGCTTACAAGCCAAAATGCGATTAATATTATAAGAAAATTTGATATAGTAGTCGACTGTACGGATAATTTTCCTGCGCGTTATCTTATAAATGACGCGTGCGTACTCTTAGGCAAACCGATTGTGTATGGTTCTATATTTCGTTTTGATGCTCAAATGAGCATATTTTGGGCAAAAAAAGGACATTGTTACCGCTGTCTTTTCCCTTTGCCGCCGCCGGCAGAGCTAGCGCCAAGTTGTGGAGAAGGCGGTGTGCTTGGCTCAATGGCCGGAATTGTAGGTTCTATTCAAGCAAACGAGACGATAAAGCTTATTTTGGAGGCACCCGATACGCTTATCGGAAGACTGCTTATTTTAGACGCGTGGAAAATGAGATTTGTACAGCTTAAAGTCTCCAAAGATGAAAATTGTTCTGTTTGCGGCAAACGCCCGACTATCAAAAAACTCATTGATTATGAGTTTTTTTGCGCTGCAAAACCCCAACAGACAAGCGATTTTAAAGATATCAGCGTGACGGAGTTGAAAAAAAGGATTGACAAAGGCGAAAAAATAAATATAATTGATGTGCGAGAACCTTTTGAGTTTGAGATGACAAATATCGCAGGTTCTGTCAATATCCCGCTAAACAGCGTCGTAAGTTGTGCTGGAGAGATAGATAACTCCAAACCGTCCGTTATACTGTGTAAATCGGGCGTTAGGAGTGTATATGCTATAAACATTCTTAAAAACGGCGGATTTAAAGGAGAGATTTTCAATCTTAAAGGCGGCGTTATGGAATGGGCTGAAGTTATAGACAAGAGTATGGTAAAATACTAAGGAGTTGATTTGAAAGAGGATATACAAACTAAATTAAATACTCTTGCGCCGTTAATCGCGCAAAGTTATAAAAAATATCAATATATAAGTCATCTTGACTGTGAAAATTTTGACTGCGAAAATCTGCCTGGACATGAAGAGATTATCGATATAGTTTTGCGGCTTCGCGAAGTACTTTTCCCGGGATATTTTGATAAACAAAGAAACTGCGTAAAGACGATAGAGTCTATGATAAACGAGCATATTACGTATATTTATGAGCGGCTGTACAAGCAGATATACAAGTCATTTATGCTGCAAAGAGATAATATATCGCAAAAAGATAAGATTATGACAAGTTCTCAAGAGAAAAGCTGCATTTTTTTGGAAAGGATTCCGCATTTAAGAGATATGTTGTCTATGGATGTACAAGCGGCTTATGACGGAGATCCGGCGGCGTCAAGTACAGATGAGGTTATTTTTTCATATCCGGGGGTATTTGCGATAACCGTACATAGGATTGCCCATGAGCTTCATGTATTGGGTATTCCGCTGATACCGCGCATTATGAGCGAATATGCACATACTATAACCGGTATAGATATACACCCTGGAGCTAAAATCGGCAAATATTTTTTTATAGATCACGGGACAGGTATAGTTATAGGCGAAACTACTGTAATAGGGGATTTTGTAAAAATTTATCAGGGAGTAACGCTGGGAGCTTTATCTTTAAAAGCAGGGCAACGCTTAAAAGGTACAAAAAGACATCCGACGCTAAAAGATAATGTAGTGGTTTATGCAGGAGCTTCCATACTTGGCGGTGAGACGATTATAGGCGAAGGTGTTGTGATAGGCAGTAACGTTTTTATTACACGTTCTGTTACAGGCAAAACAAATGTAAGCCTTAAAAATCAAGATTTAATATATACCGATAAAGCATCCAAGCGTTCAAAAAAAAGCGATGATGATAATATAATGATTGATTGGGTAATATAGTCGCGCGGTCAAAGATATATTGTCAATAATCGTTTTATACTCCTATTTAATATAATTGTCATATAATAAAAGATGTTTTTTAAGATTTTTACAAAGAGAGGTAAGACTTTGCCATGGCGCAGGGCCGAAGAGAAAGCGGTGCGGTTTTTGGAGAAAGCAGCTCTTAAAATTGTAGCTCGCAACTATCATTCGCGTTTTGGCGAAATAGATATTATCGCTGAAGAAGAGAATATTTTGCATTTCGTGGAAGTGAAAGCGACGTTTGGCGATTATGATCCTTTGGAGCGGATCACTCCATTGAAAATGGAAAAGATAGTAAAAACTATAGAGTGCTATATTTTGAAAAACGGTATCCAAAAAGAGTATCAGATAGATGCTGTGATTGTTACAAATGGCAACATTGAGTGGGTGCAAAACATTTTTTAACGGCAGTTTGATGTTGGTATGTATATTTTAAGTTTTTTAGGGTAAAATTTGTCTTATTTAAAATTTTCAAAGGAGATAAAAATGAGTAAATATATTGAGTTAAAAACCTCTGATTTTGACAGTGTAGTTAAGGATAAAGGGGTAGTTTTAGTGGATTTTTGGGCGCCTTGGTGCGGACCTTGCAGAATGTTGGCGCCGGTAATTGAGGATTTGGCAGGCGAATTTGAGGGCAAGGCTAAAATTTGCAAAGTAAATACCGATGAAGAACAGGATCTTGCTGTAAATTATGGTATTCGTTCTATACCTACTATACTCTTTTTTAAAGACGGACAGTTAGTTGATCAAAATATCGGTGCTGCGTCAAAAAGCATCCTTGCGGATAAATTAAAAACGCTTTTATAAGGTTTTATTATGAGCGAAATACTGGATTTGGTTATTGTGGGAGGAGGACCTGCAGGTTTAACGGCAGGCTTATATGCTTCACGCGGCGGATTAAAAAATGTTGTAATGTTTGAAAAGTCTGTTTTTGGCGGGCAAATAACAAAAAGCAGTGAGATAGAAAATTATCCCGGTGCAATTGAAGTTATAACCGGTTTGGAATTGATGGAAAAATGGCCTGAGCAAGCGGCGAGATTTGGTGTTAGAGAGGAATTTGCAGGCGTTAAACGCGTTAGCAAATCCAAAGACGATCTTTTTGACATTATGCTTGACGATAATACTCTTTTAAGAGCCAAAAGCGTCATAATTTGCACGGGCAGCAATCCTAAAAAATCAGGTATTGAAGGCGAAGACGAGTTTTATGGAAGGGGTGTTAGTTATTGCGCTACATGTGACGGATTTTTTTATAAAAACAAAGAAGTAGCCGTTCTTGGAGGCGGAGATGCCGCGCTTGAAGAGGCTCTATTTTTAGCAAATATCTGTTCAAAAGTTTATCTTATCCATAGACGAGACGAATTTAGAGCAAGTCCGGCGACTGTACAAAGGGTTGAGAAAAATAGTAAAATAGAACTCGTATTAAATTCTACAGGCAAAAAAATTTATGGAGATATAAGCGGAGTTAACGGACTTATCGTAACAGATAAGAATGGCGTTGAAAGAGATTTGAAAGTTCCTGGTATTTTTGTGTTTGTAGGAATGAAAGTAAATCATGAAGTTTTACTTCAAGAAGATGGCAGCTTTTTATGCGAAATGAGTAAAAATGGAGAAGTAGTTGTTGATTTGGATATGAAAACTTCGCTAAATGGACTTTTTGCCGCGGGAGACATTCGCATAGATGCCGCAAAACAAGTAGTTTGCGCGGCTGGTGACGGCGCGACGGCAGCGATTAACGTCATAAGTTATTTAGAGAGTTTGCATGAGTGAAAATTTGTCTCTTAACATAGGCATTTACGGTTCCACAGGTAGAGTAGGCAGAGTTTTGATAGAAAATCTGCAAAACGATAAAAATGTGAATATATCCTGTTTACACGCCATAGACGAATTTAAATTCGCGGTGCCGGAATATATAAAAAAGACGGATTTACTTGAGACGCTTTTTGATTTGAGCGATGTTATTATTGATTTTACCGCTCCAAGCGGCACGGAAGCTTTATTGCGATATGCTATTAAAAGACCAAAACCACTGATTATAGGAACCACAGGCTTAACTAGCGAGCAGCTTGCTTTATTGGAGCAAGCGGCGCAAAGTATGCCTGTTTTATACTCTACGAATATGTCTTTGGGCGTCGCGGTTTTAAATCGTTTAGTCGAACTTGCTTCCGAAAAACTGAGAGATTTTGACATTGAGATAGTAGAGCAGCATCACCGCTTTAAAAAAGACGCTCCAAGCGGCACGGCTTTTACTTTGGGAGAGAGTGCTGCGAAAGCGAGAGGACTTGAACTTAGCAAAGTTAGGATAAGCGGCAGAGACGGGATAATCGGTCAAAGAAATAAAGACGAGATAGGCGTTATGTCTTTGCGCGGCGGAGATATTATAGGACGGCATACGGTAGGATTTTATAATGATGGGGAATTTATAGAGTTAAACCATACAGCAACGAGCAGAGATACATTTGCCAAAGGGGCGATTCACGCGGCAAAATGGATAGTAAATCAACCGAACGGACAATACACTATCAGCGATTGTCTTGGACTTTAAGGATAAAATATGTGTGCTATAGTCGGCGTTATCAATTCCAACGAAGCCGCGAAAATATCTTATTACGCGCTTTTTGCCATGCAGCACAGAGGACAAGAGGCGACAGGAATAAGCGCATGCGACAATGATAAAATCAAAACCATCAAAGACAGAGGTTTAGTCACAAAAGTATTTAACGACAACTCTTTTGAGGTTTTAAAGGGAAGTTTAGCGGTAGGTCACAATAGGTACTCCACCGCGGGTAACGACTCTATATTGGACGCGCAACCAATTTACGCCAGATATAGTCTAGGCGAGATTTCTATAGTTCACAACGGCAATTTGATAAATAAAAACGAGGTTCGCGCAAAACTCATAGAAGATGGGGCGATATTTCAATCATCTATGGATACGGAAAATGTCGTTCATCTTATAGCGCGCAGTAAAAAAGAGCATCTGAAAGACAGAATCATAGAAGCCTTACATGTAATTAAAGGCGCTTACTGCTTTATTATCTTAAGTCGTCACAAAATGTTTGTCATCAGAGACAGATACGGCGTGCGTCCGTTATCTATCGGAAGATTGCGAGACGGTGGATATATCGCGGCAAGCGAAACATGCGCTTTTGACTTGGTTGGCGCGGAGTTCATAAGAGATGTGAAGCCAGGAGAGATGATAATATTTGAAAGAGGAAAAGAGGAGTATGTAAGCGAACAGTTGTTTGATACGGATCCTCGAATTTGCGCGTTTGAATATATCTATTTTTCAAGACCCGATAGTGTTATAGAAGGCAAAAACGTATACGAGACCCGAAAAAGAATGGGCGAATTTTTGGCGGTTGAAGCACCGGTAAAAGACGTGGATTACGTCATTCCCGTACCAGATAGTGGCGTGGCTGCGGCTTTAGGTTACGCAGCTAAAAGCGGTATTCCTTTTGAAAATGGTATCGTTAGAAATCACTATGTCGGGCGCACATTTATAGAACCTACCCAAGAGATGAGAAGTCAAAAAGTAAAACTGAAACTCTCTCCGATAGCCGCCTTACTAAATGGCAAAAAAATAGTCGTAATAGACGATAGTATCGTTAGAGGAACTACTTCAAAACAGATAGTATCCATCTTAAAACACGCGGGAGCTAAAGAGGTGCATATGAGGATAGCGTCTCCTGCTATAAAACATCCGTGTCGTTACGGGATTGATACGCCAAGCTACCAAGAGTTGATAAGCGCGAATTTAAGCGAGGATGAGGTTAGAGATTATATTGGCGCGGATTCGCTCAAATTTTTATCTAAAGACTCTTTGATAAAAAGTATCGGCGATGAACGCAAATATTCGTTGGTAAGCTTTGACGGCAACTACTTTATCCAATAACCAAACAAAAACCGTTTTCACCATCGGACGTTATTTTAGAGATAAATTTGGCGTAAAAGTATATAAAACGCCTATATCCATTATGGGCTTTACATGTCCGAATATTGACGGCACAGTGGCGAAAGGCGGTTGCATATATTGCGAAAACGAGTCGTTCAGCCCAAATCTCTCAAAAGAGCACAAAGTTTTTAAATTAAATCCGTATTTAACGGAAAATCCGCATATTGATAAACAGCTTTTACAACTTGAAAGTCAGTACAACAGATACAAAAAACGACTTGCCAAGAAATTCGGCGCGAAAAAATTCATAGTCTATTTTCAATCCTTTACCAATACTTACGCGCCTTTCTCAACCCTTAGCGCCTTGTATGAAAAAGCGCTCGAACTTCCCGACGCTATAGGTATCAGCATAGGCACTAGAAGCGATTGTATTAGCAACGAGGTGTTGGATTTTTTACGCTTAAAAAAAGATGAGGGCAAGGAGATATGGATAGAATACGGCGTACAATCCGCGTTTAATGAAACACTTAACGCCATTAATCGCGGACACGATTTTGAAAACGCCGCTTTGTGGATAAAAAAAACAAAAGAGGCGGGGCTTAATGTGTGCGTACATCTTATTTTCGGACTTCCGAATGAGACGCAAGAGATGATGCTTCAAAGTGTGCAAAGCGTTATAGACTTACATGTAGACGCTATAAAATTTCATTCACTTTATGTCACAAAACATACAAAACTTGCGCGCGATTTTAAAAATGGACTTTTTGTTCCTATTAGCGAAGAACTTTATCTTGACACGCTTATAAAAGCCATAAAAATGTTGCCCTCGAACATCGCGTTGCAACGTATAACGGCGGGTGTACAAGACGATACGCTTTTAGCTCCCATGTGGTGCTATGATTCTCATATGCAAAAAAACAGAGCTAAAGAAGCGTTGAAAAAAGCGGGATTGGAGTATTAAATTTTAATGTAGTTAGATTTATACATTTTATTTAAATCATTTTTTCAATAAAAAAGGATAAAATTAAAGAATTATAGAATATTGCCTACGTGAGATTTATCCATAAATGAAGTAATTTAATTTTATCTTGTTTGCATATTCGACTATGCAAAGATTCATATCTTGCAAACAATTCACTTTGATTTTTTAAATTCAATTTGTCTTCCTTGCTCCATGTTAAATCAGAATATGTTGGATTCTTTATTTCTTCATCAATATAACTGTTTATTTTTATTTCCCACTTTTCAAAACTATCAGACTGCATATATCCTATCATGCCTGCTATATTATGACTCTGAGCATGTTTACATCTTTTAAAACGCTCTATTCCACCAATTTTGCCAATAATATATTCTTTTTCTCTTTTTGTTGGTAAAGTTGAATTAAGTCTCTTCGCCTCTATTAAAAATACAGGCACGTCTCCTACTTGTCTGCACCTTCCATAAACACCAATATCTTCCGTATAACTACTTGCAGGTGTAATATTATCCCTTATAAAGCTAAAAGGAGATCCATCATTGGCGCGTATAATAATTTCTTGCGTAATGTAATTCTCATTAGCATTACATTGTTTTATATAGCTTGATAGATTATTTTGTATTGCTAAAATTATATTTTTTAAGAAATTCATTATGCCTTCAGGCTCACATAGGGGAACATCATCTTTTGTAACACTACCAAAGTAATCTCTATTTAAATTATCAGATATCATTAATTATATCTCATCGTCACAATATCGGCAGTTGTCTCATCAGCGTCCCTAATGGCAATTGATTTTAACCAAAATCTATATTGTTTGGGTTTTATAATGTAAATTATATTTTTATCATATATTTTTATAACCCGCTTTATGTTTATATTTTCATGATATCTATTGTTTATTAAAGTAATCATATCTTCTTGTGCAATATTGCCAAATATTAAATTACTATTTGGTTTTTCTCCGTAACAAAAAGGAGTTATGATAAACTGTCCCGTTTTAATAGTTTCTAACGGCTTATAATCAGCATAAATTGCATTTAATAATTTGCAATATATGGTTTTGTATTCTTCTATTTGGTTATCTGTGACATTTTCCAAAATTTTAGGATTTTTGATGCCATTTATCCAATCAAGCATATACTTAATAACATCATCAGCAAAATATTGTTCCGTCTCAGATAATTTGATTTTTTCAATATTGTTTGGATAAGGCAACATACTAAAATCAGTTTTTAAAAAAGCAGTTGCTTTATATACTCCTAACTTACCGCTTGTTGCTATTATGTGAAAAATAAACTCCCTATCGTAATTATCCATATTTTCATATATTTTTTTTAAAATGGCAAAATATTTTTGTGGAGCTTTTATACCGAAAAAGTTATTACAAAAAACAACATCCTTATCTGTGTACGCAAATAGGAATTTTTTATTTGATATAGTTTCCTTAACAATTATTACTGGAGTATCATATAGTTTTATATCCCGACAAGCTTCAATTTTTTCATGTGAAATGAGATGTATTTTGTTCCATTTAATTGTATGATCTTCTTGTATAGCGTCATTTTTAATTTCTTGACGTCCCTGCAAAATATTATCTTTTTTCTTATTGCCAACTATATAACCTTCACTATATATAAATCCATCTTTTTTTCTATCTTCTAAAAATTTACCAAGTGTTTCAAACTGGCTTAGTCTATCAATTGTATCTATTGTTCTACTTCCGCCAACAAGATTACATTTCCAAATATATTTATTTTCTTTGACTTGCCTATAAGTTACCCAATGAAAATCATAGTAGCTCAAATCAAAATATAATTTCTCTTTACTTGAAACAGTTTCTCTAACAGTTACATGTAATACTCTATCTTTGTCAACATCTGGTTTGCTATTTTGAAAAATAGGTACAGATACAGCTACATTTGCACCACCATCCTTTCTTTTAAACAATGAACTATTTAGGCCTGCAAAATCTAAAACCTGCTTTACCTTGTAGCTTTCAAATAATTTTTTTCTAAAATTATATACATTATTTGCGTATAAAAATGCAGGTGGCTGTATCATGCAAACATGAGAATTTTGTTTACATAACTTTAAACTTTGTTCTAAAAATAAAAAAGCTAATTGTTTATTCGGAAGTTTAAACCCGTGTTTCTTAAAGTAGTCTTTTTCAAGTTCTTTTGCTTTTGATGTATTTAGCTTGGACATAAAAGGTGGATTGCCTATCACTAAGTCAAAACTTTCTCCAAAACTATCATTGTCCGCAATTTCAAAAAAATCTTTAGTAATTAAATTATTGGTTGTCTCAAGGTTGTCAAAATGTAAATCATTAAATATAAGTTCAGGCGATAGAGTGTCGCATATCGCAAGAGATAAGCTAAACTTAGCAAGTTCAACAGCATCTTTTTCTTTATCTATTCCAAAAATATTATCCCTAATAAGTTTTTTTAGCATTTCTGTTGAAGGTTTTTGCATATTATTTTTAAGCATATGCCATTGTATAAGTCTTTTATAGGCGGCAACTAAAAATACTCCCGAACCACATGATGGATCAATAACTTTAAAACTCTCTTTTGGTTTATCAAGAGGCATCATTTCATCAATCAAAAAATTTACTAATAATGGTGGAGTATAAACAACACCTTCTTTGTTTTTATCGTCTAAAAATAACTCATATATATTGCTTATCAATTCTATTGGTAAATCTTTAAAAGAGTAAAGTTTCCAAAAATGCAACTGACCATTTTTAGACATATCGCCTTTTAAAAATTGAGAAAATTTGCTTAAATCGGCAGTTTTTATCTGTTCGCGATGCTCAGGGTTAATCTCAAACATACCTCCATTAAATTTGTTGGTCAGTTTATCAAAAAACTCTAACAGTGCGATATTGTCTTTTTCCGAGTTATTAGAATTGTCACAAATATCTTGAAAATTTTTTGCTCCATTTTTAAATATATTAAAGTAATTTTCATTAAGAACTAATCTTTCTTCTAAATATCTTACTAAAATCGCCTTTATTAATAAGCTATTAATTACTTTTTTTGGTAAAAACTTTTCTGTTAAAAGCTCGTTTCTGCACCACTTTAAATAATCTAATAGGGTCTCATAAGCACTGTTTTTATACTCAAATTCTTTTTTGGCAAGTGAGGTATTCCAAAATTCTCCACTGTCAAACATGGAGGCTTTAAAATTATTCGTATGAGCTTGATTGTCGTTTTGAAATTGTGCCGCAATTTGCAATACTTCTAATGGTTCTATGTTTTCAGTTTTATCTATATTCTTTTTTGACATACTGTTAAAGATTTTAATATCCGTAGTTGAAAAGATAAAAAACATTGGAACTTTGCATGAGCTCCAAAGCTCTTTGTGTAGACTATCAGTGTTTATATTTTGATCTTCTTCATAGATGTATATTTGAGGTATGGGTGGTCTTTTGTCAAAATATTTAAAATATACTGCTTTTGCATTATATTTTTTAGCTTCATATAAATGTAATTTTATATATTGCTCTTCTTCAATATTAATATCATCAATAAATTTTAAACCATATTTTGGTTTATCTTTATCAAGCATTGATAAATATTGTAAACCTTTTTGGAGTTTACTGCTAATACTCATCATATCCCTTTTTTAGTCAAAATTATGACCAATATATTTTACCTTTTTTAAAAATTAAAATCAACCTTTTTGTCAATAACAATCTGTTCCCGAAAGACTAAACACATAAGGTGTATTAGAATCATTACCATCATAACAAGTTAAACACAAGATATTAGGATTTACTTGAAATAGAATTTGGATAAAGAAGAGTAATAATGGTGCAAAATACACATACAATAGAAGATTTTAAATTTATAGTGAGAAATATCTACTTATTTATGAAAGTTTAACAATAGTAAATAACTAACACAATGCGAGTTTATTCTTAACAATAAAAAACTATCTTATTTGACAAGTCTAAACTTTTTGTTTTAGTAATGCACATATTAGTTCTGAAAAACTATATCCCACGCCAATTTACAAAAGAGCAAAGTTATGACAAAAAATATCGCGTATCTTATAATGTTTGACCCCTTTTTTATCGCAAGCCCCGCTCCCATATAGCTTCCAAATATACTAAAAATTCCGGCAATCAGTCCTAAAGCTATCGACACATAGCCGTTATATAAAAACACTGATAATCCTGCGATATTTGAGGATAAATTTATAATTTTCGCGTTTCCTGCGGCGGTACGAGGAGCGATACGCGCTATTCCAATAAACGCGATTATAAGAAATGTACCTGTTCCAGGACCAAAAAATCCGTCATACATACCCACAGCAAAAGAGATAATAGTAGAATAAATGAGCGTTTTTTTACGCGGTATCGAGTTTATTGCTACATTTAGACTTTTATTTTTTAATATATAAATCGCGATAATGGGAAGCAAAATTATTAAGATTTTTTGCAATATTTCCTCATTTACATGTAACGCTATATGCGCTCCAATAAATGAACCCATAAGTGCACAAATTATGGAAGGAAAGCAAATAGCCATATCCACAAAACCGTTTTTATAGTATCTAAGCGAAGCGACAATCGCGCCTATGGTTGACGATAGTTTATTTGTACCTAAAGCATAATGCGGAGGTAGTCCGGCAAACAAATATGCGGGCATAGAGATAAGTCCGCCTCCGCCGGCAATTGCGTCAATAAATCCCGCCAAAAATACAAGCGGACAGACGATTAAAAATGTTACAAGTTCAAATTCCACGCAAATTCTTTGGAGGTAAAGTTTCATATTCGGTGCGTCTGCTAAAGCGTATTTATGCCAAAACGAACGCTGATTTTAAAGAGCGCATTGTAGCACAAGGGCATTTTGAGACGGCTTTAAGCAATTTGCTAAAACGGCGTGATAATTAAGGAATACAAAGTATGATGTCAATCTATCACTGCAAAACATTTCAATAAACATTGCCCTACATGTAAGAAGCTTTTTTGCTCAATTTCTTTACATGTGATGTTTCATCATTGCTTAAATGCAAAGCGAACGAAGTTCACCTAAATAGCGAAAAGGAAAAGCCGACTTACAATGACAAAAATATCAACAATGAAATCTTTTTGTTTCTCATTTCACTTAAAATATATTTAACGCAACTAAGCCATATCCACTTAGTTTTTTATAGATCGCAACTACTTTGTTATTAAGGCTTATACTTTTTTCTTATGGATTGCCTTGTCATATTTCGTACTCCTCGCAATGACGGAATAAGATATACTCCTTTGTTGTGTCGTTAAGGCAAATTTTTCCGGATATAGGCAGCAGCGACACTTCGTAAGCTATTTGCCAAAATGCTGTCCTATACCAAAATTTCATTTGCTCTTTTCAGTGCTTCATCGATGTTTTCCGCGATATTTTCTTTGCCTATTGCTTTATCAAAACCTTTCTTTTTAAGACGGTGTTTGAGCGTATTGTTTACACCGGACAGTACAAGTATCGTACCTTTCTCTCGGCACATTTTATAAAACTCTTCCAACGCATGATAGCCTGTCTCATCCATCATCGGTACTTTTCTCATCCTTAATATAAAAACTTTAGGAGGAACCGAAATTACATCCAACACTCCTTTTAGCTTATCTGCAATGCCAAAGAAAAAAGGACCGCCTATCTCATAAACCTCAACGCCTTCCGGCACATATTTTTTTGAAAGCGCGTCGGCATCGTCAAGTTCTTCGTCATAATTTACCGCATCAAAATCCAAATCTTTTATGGCGGCTTTCTTGTCCGTTATCTGTGTTACGTCTATCATACGTTTGATAAATAGTAGCGCCGCCATCATTATTCCCGTTTGAACGCCCATATTTAAATCTATAAACACAGTTAGCGAAAATGTAGTTACAAGTACTATGGCGTCGTGTCTTTCGGAATTTAAAAGTATTGACTTGAAATGATGAAATTCGCTCATATTCCAAGCGACTATCACAAGTATAGCCGACAAAGCGCAAAGCGGTATCAATAATATAAGCGAAGATAAAAAGAACATAAACGCCAATAAAAACAACGCGTGAAACATACCCGCAAGCGGACTTACCGCTCCTGCTTTTATATTTGTTACGGTTCTTGCTATCGCTCCGGTAGCGGCTATACCGCCAAATATCACGGATAAAATATTGGCAGAGCCTTGAGCTACCAATTCTTTGTTTGAGTGATGTCTGTCTCCCGTCATTCCATCCGCTACGACAGCCGAAAGCAGCGATTCTATAGCTCCTAAAATAGCTATGGTTACGGCATCCGGGAATACGGCTCTAATTTTTTCAAGTGAAAAAGAGGGTAGGGACGGACTTGGCAGCATATTTGGAATACTTTCGAATTTGCTTCCTATCGTATCCACATCAAGCCCAAATATCCATACTATAAATGATAAAATGATAATAACCGCTATTGGACCAGGAATTTTCGGACAAAAACGCTTACATGTAAGGATAATAAAAATTCCAAAAATACCAAGAGCAAGAGAGACAAGCGAAATATCTTTAAAAAATTCGCCGTAAGTTTTTATCTGCTCTACAAAATCAGCGGGCATAGATTCTATTGGAAGTCCCAAAAAATCCTTTATCTGCGAAGTAAATATAATGAGCGCTATGCCTGTGGTAAAACCAACGGTAACCGGATATGGGATAAACTTGATAATATTTCCAAGCCTGAAAAAACCCATAAACATAAGCATAATGCCCGCTAAAAAAGTGGCTATAACAAGTCCGTCATATCCATGTTTTAATACCACCGCGTACAGCACTACTACAAAAGCTCCGGTCGGACCGCCTATTTGATATTTACTGCCGCCAAAAGCGGAGATGATAAATCCCGCTACTATAGCGGTAAAAAGCCCTTTTTCGGGCGCAACTCCAGAAGCTATCGCAAACGCCATAGCAAGCGGCAATGCGACAATCGCGACAGTAGCTCCTGCTATCAAATCAGCCGCAAACATGTTTGATCTGTAATTTTTAAATATCATTACGCTTCTTGGCAGATATTGCGTAAATTTCATAAAAACCTCTCTTTAAAATAAAAACTAAATTTTACTGCTAAAAAATTAAAAATTCAAGAGTTTTGATAAAAATAACATCATTAATAGTTTTAAAATATGTGCACTTTGTTTTATGGCTAACAAAAGCGCTAATATTACAGCGCGAAAACCAAAAATAAAAAAACGTACAGGTTGATATTATTTTAAGAACTTTTGCTAAATTGCAACGGGAATGACGAATGCAAAATAATGGGAGTAATAGCATTAAGGACAATTTTGACACAAACAAAAATAGATAATTTTCATATAATTATCTATTTTGAGGTTACATGTAGCGGCGATATTATATTTTGATAGAAACGAGTTTTAATGGTAAGCCGTTAGGTAGTGATACACAGCAATGGTTATATCATTTTTCGCGAAAAGATAAAATCCCTACATGTAGCTTTTGTATCGCAAAAAATAAAAATTGTTGAAAATAAACACAAAAAAATGACGAAATGATATTAAACTCCCATATCTCTTAATTTTTTATGTTTTTAGAATGATGAAAATATAAAATATGTGAATATATGACAAAATAATACTAACAGTCTATTAGCCGTTTGCGGCAAATTAAATAACATAACTACTAGCGTCGCTTGTTTGATGATAAATAAGTCCTAATATCTCTTCTCTTAAAAGTATATACTCTTTTGAAAAACGAGTTTTATCCGAAACCGTTTCGTTTATATGGTAAGTAAATTCTATATTGTTGAACTCTTTTATGATTTTGCCTGGTCTTTTGGACATAACAAGCACCCTTGTACCAAGACTCAAAGCTTCGTCCACATCATGCGTTATAAGAAAAAAAGTACTTTTATCAGACGACCATATAGCTCTTATCAAAAGCTGCATATTTATTTTTGTAAAAGCGTCTAATGCTCCAAACGGTTCGTCTAACAATATAATAGACGGACTTCCCGCAAGCACTCCCGCTAAAGCCGCTCTTTGTCGCATGCCACCTGAAAGTTCGTAAGGCTTATGGTTTCCAAACTCAAACAGTCCAACCTCTTTTAGATATTTATCGGAGAGCTTTGATCTCTCTTCTTTATCAAATTTTCTCATCTTAAGTCCAAATTCTACATTTTCTTTGACATTAAGCCATGGATATAGTACTGGCGTTTGGAACATAACCCCTCTTTCAAAATTTGGGCGGGTTATAGGTTTGTCATTCATTAGGGCATTACCGCATGTGGGTTTTACAAAGCCCGCTATTATATTTAAAAGCGTGCTTTTCCCGCAGCCTGATGGTCCTAAAATAGCTATAAACTCCCTGCTTTTTATCTCAAAATTTATATCATGAAGAGCATTTAGGGTATTTTTATTGCCGATATTGTAAGTAACGCCAATATTTTTTAAAGAGATGATATTTTTATCGTACATTTTTGCCTTTGCGCTTTATCCCGCAAATGCGGGATAAATTGCTATTTTTCCAAAGAGATTTCTATATAGAGCGGATTTACCGCTTTTTGGAATATATCAAGCGAAGGCGCTTTTTCTATGGATTTTTGCTTCTCTAAAAAGTCTGCCGTTTTTTTAAGAGAGAATGCGATATCTCCGACTTTGCCACTTTTACCGAGATATTTACTGCCAAGCTGCTCTTCAGCTGACAACCAGACATTGCCCAGTATCTGAGTTTTACTGTCGCTGTCGCTTATCTGAAAATATTTTGCCAAAGCTTTAACCGTACCATCAAAATCATTTCTATAATCATCTTGAGCTTTTGAAAGAGCTTTTATATATAGAGCTACTACATGTGGGTATTTTTTACCAAATTTGGCGTTTACTATCTCAACGTCAGCAGTTATTACTCCAAGTTTTGCCAAATCCTCGCTCGTTAGCAAAACCAAGCCGTCATCCAAAAGCGATGTAAGCACAGGATCCCATACGTAAGCGGCGTCTATATCGCCTCTTTTCCATGCGGCAAAAATATCTTTTGGCTGAAGGTCAAGTACGGTAACGTCGGAAACCTTTAAGCCGTTTAACTCAAGCGCGCTTAAAAGACTGTAGTGTCCTGTTGAGCCAAACGGAGTTGCCACCTTTTTGCCTTTTAAGTCTTCAACGCTTTTTATATTCGCGCTGTTTTTGACTACTAAAGCTTCGGATTTGCCCAAAATACCATGAATCCATATAAGTTCAACATCAAGATTTTTAGATATAGCCGTTGTTGCGGGCGTTGTTCCCACTAAACCTATATCTATACTGCCTGATGCTATCGCATTGATTACAGCGGCTCCAGAGTCAAATTCCAAAAGTTTCACCTCAACGCCTATATTATTAAAATATTTTTTGGCTTTGGCTATATTCTCATCATTTGGTATCTGCTGAGTAGCTATTCTTACAACGGAAGGTTTTTCCGTTGAAACCTTTTTTGAGTCTGCGCTCAAAATCCCTGTCGCAACAAACATTGATAAAATAATCAATAAAAGTCTGTTTTTCATAAAATTACCTCCTAAAGTAATATTAAATTAATCTCGTCCTTTCCAAAAGACTACTTTTTGCTCAACAAGACGAACCGCCCAATCTAACAAAATGCCTGTAATTCCCATAAGAAAAATACCCATAAAGATGATATCGCTTCTTAAAAATCTACTCGCATCCAACACAAGCCACCCTATACCGGATACTGCCGCCACCATCTCTGCCGCCACTAAAGTTGTATAAGCTACCCCAAGCGCCGTTCTGATACCAATAAAGATTTCGGGCAAACATGAGGGGAAACTTACATAAAAAAATATTTGCCATTTTGACGCTCCAAGCATCATGGCATGATTAATATAATCTTTTTTTACCGTTTGCATAGCTCCTACGCATGATATAAATATTGGGGCAAAAGCCGCTAAAGCCAAAAGAGCGATTTTAGACGAGTTGTCTATGCCCATCCAAAGCACTATCAGTGTATAGTAGGCGAGCGGCGGAAGAGGTCTTAAAAACTCAACTACAGGTTCAAATACAGCCGCGATTTTTGAACTGTAACCGCTGGCAAGTCCAAGAGGTACAGCAGTTGCTACGGCAATAAAAAAAGCTATGACCAAACGCTCCAAACTGTCAAACAGATGTTTTAATATGGATACCTCTTTATAACCTTCGTTCCATATCAAAACAGATGTGTCAAATACCTTTTTGGGAGATGGAATCATAACGCTTGATACTAACTCCAATTTTGTTACCGCATACCACAGTATAAATATGGCGGCTATGGTTACTGCTGTTAGTATCTTGTTTGTTATGGTTTTTCTCATGAACAATCTTTTATAATTTGCTATCTATTTCGCACAGCACTTCATCCAATATATTCAGTGCTTCCAAAAGTTCGTCTTTGGTTATAATAAGAGGCGGAGCTACTATAATATTGCTTCCTCTTCCTATAGTAGCAAAACCTCTCTTTTTGAGTAGATTTATCACGAAAGGAATTTTATCATTCAAAGGTTTTCTTGTGCGTTTATTAGCCACAAGTTCAACCGCCGAGAAAAGTCCTATACTTCTTGTATTTCCGATGCTTTTATGTTTTTTCTCAAAAGATGCGAGCGTTTGTTTTAAAATTTTACCAAGATCGCGTACATGCTCAAAAATATGATATTCATCATAATAGTCCAATACCGCGCTCCTGCGGCACAAGCTAATGGATGAGCGTTGTATGTAGACCCCCGCACAAAAGCTGATGAGTATCATAAAAAGAGGCTATCTCTTTGCTTACTATTACTCCTCCAAGAGGAACATATCCGCATGTAATGCCTTTGGCAAAGGTGATAATGTTCGGTTCAACGTCAAAATTTTCGAAAGCGAACAATCTCCCCGTTCTGCCAAACCCTCCCATAACCTCGTCAAAATGCAAAAGTATATTAAATTCATCGCATAACTTTCGCACGCCTTCAAGATAGCCCTTGGGCGGTATAATGACGCCGTTAGTGCCTGCTATCGCTTCAAGAGTTATAGCGGCTATATTGGTTGGATCTTCAGCTATGATTTGATCATGTAGAAGTTCAAGATAATATCTTGTTATCTCTTTTTCATTTTTAAATTTAATCTTTTCTCTATAGATGTATGGCGTTAAAAATTTTATAAATCCGTCGACAGACGGACGTTCTGCCGCAAAACGTCTAACGTCTCCCGAAAGATTTCCGGCGCCTATCGTGGAGCCATGATAACTGCGATATGATGAAAAGATTTTATGTTTGCCGCTGAATGCTCTAGCTATCAATATGGCGTTATCGTTTGATTCCGCCCCGCTGCATGTAAAAAATACTTTCGCCATATTTGAGGGTGATTTTTCAATGAGTTTTTTAGCAAGAAGCGAACGGGGAGCAGCAGCATGTGCCGGAGCTATGTACGTAAAACTGTCAAGCTGTTTTTTTATAGCTTCGTTTATCTCGTTATTGCAATGTCCCAAATTTGAATTAACAAGCTGTGAGGACATATCAAAATATCTTTTACCCTCATAATCCCAAAAAAATACTCCTTTGGCATGAGAGACAGCGATAGGGTCTTGGTCTTTTTGTATAACCCAAGGTCTTAAGTTATAACGCAAATCGTTATTTAAAACCACATTTTTGATATTTTTCCCCATAAATTACCTTTTTGTAGCAAATAGGCGAATAATAGCGAAAATATTATTAAATGTCAACAATTCATATCTATATACTTAGGTATAAAAAATGGACAAATTTTTATACCTCCATCAATAATTTTCATGCTACATATTGATTGTTACATGTATAAAAATAGAATTTAAAAAGGTAGGTGGCAGCAAAAAAGGCATTAATATGAGAAAATCGTATCAAAAAAAGATCAAAAGTTTATCAGCTCCAACTAATCGTTAGAGCAATAGTAATTGCGGTTTGTAATATTAAAACTCTATAAATACTGTGACAATTACTAACGTAGACCAAATTATGCGTTAGCAGTTTTTCTTAGAAAATACTCTTCCATTGCCTCTGCTACGCGCTTTGAGAAGCTAACAGCCTCTACAACCGTCCTGGCGCCCGTCACAACGTCACCCGAAGCAAAGACGCCGTCTTTGGTTGTTCTGCCGCTATCATCGGTTATGATTAGTCCGTTATCTTTGACTTCTATGCCTTTATTGTTTGTTACTATCAAATCTCTTGGAGCTTGCGAAACTGCGACTAAAACAGAGTCTGCTTCCGAAAAGCCCTCCGTCATACTTTCGTCTGTAGCGCGATATTTGACTCCTTCTCTTGTCAACTCAATAGGCTCTTTGAAAAAATCAAACTTCACACCGTCTATTTTTGCGCATTCTATTTCGTGTTTTTCTGCACTCATATGTTCTTCATCTTTTCTATACATTACAACCACTTCACGCACTCCGTGTCTTACAGCTGTTCTGGCTACATCCATAGCGACATTTCCGGCGCCCAATACTATAACTTTGCTGCCCAGACTGTAAACTTCAGGATTTTTTAGATAATCAATCGCAAAATGTACATTTCCAAGTGTTTCGCCTTTTATATTAAGCTTTCTTGGCGACCAAACGCCTGTGCCGATAAATACGGCGTCAAAACCATCTCTTGAGAGTTCGTCAAGAGTTAGATTTTTACCCATCATGGTATTTGGGCGGATTACTACGCCAAGTTGCAAAAGCCTTTCGGATAGCGTATCGAGGATTTGTTTATGCAATCTAAATTCCGGTATGCCATATCTTAGAACGCCGCCTATTTTATCATTGCCCTCATATATTGTTACGCCGTGTCCTTTATTTGCCATTATAAAAGCAAGTGCAATGCCTGCTGGTCCACTGCCTATAATTGCTATATTTTTACCTGTATATTCATGCTTTGTAAAGCGCATTTTATCGATATAGAAATTGGAAATGTAATTCTCTATACTGCCAACGCTTACGGGAGCGCCTTTTTTGTTTAGCACACAGTGCCCTTCACAGTGCTTTTCATGTGGACAGACAACCGAACAGACAACGGAGAGCGGATTGTTGGCAAATAACATTGCGCCTGCGCCTTCAATATCGCCGGCTAAAAAAAGTTTTATCATATCCGGTATAGGCGTGTTCACAGGACACCCTTTTTGACAGGATGGTCTTTTGCAGCCAAGACAGGTTCTTGCATTATCTATAACATATTTATTCATAATAAGCCTCGCTGTTTTTTAAATAAAATTTTATATTATACACTTAAAACACAATACTATATCAAAAAAAGAATTTTTGAGGCGGTTTTTTCAGTATATAAAATCTTTATGAGTATTATTGGTACAAAAGCTTATGAATCAAATCCGATCGTTCATGGAGTGATTTGGCAAGATTACCAAAACCGGAAATCCAGCCTTTTTTCATTGTAGTAAAATATAGATTTTTACTGCATGCCAAAACAAACAAATCGGTAAGTGTATCAATATTTGTCTGAAATCTATCAAGTTTTTTATTCGTATGCAAAGGTTTTTCTTGTGTATCGGGAATGTTTGTAACTATTTGAAGTCTATCTCCCCAAAACTCTTTTGCATAAGTTTGGCATTTGTAACTATCCGTACAAAGCACAATTTTTTTATTCAATTTATCATTGATTTTGGTAAAAAACTCTTTGTAGTCTGTTTTATAATCCGAGTTTCGTACATGTATGGCGTCATATTCGCCAAGAGAGTCAACAATAGTGCGAATATGCGTTTTTAAATTATTCTTAAGCATTAACTTTTTAAACATTAAAATAGATCTATCTCCGCCACCGCTATCTTCATATACTAAAACTTGTTCATCATAATCTTTTGAAAAATCAAAAACAGCTTGCGTATCAAATGGGCTATTGATAATTATTTCTAATTTTTTATAATCAGACTTTTTGACATTCGAGAGAGAAAGTAAATAAGAGGGATTTAAAAACACTCCTTTAGGCGCGATAAAATATTTATCAAAGTCATCCAAAAACCCGGAACGACTAGTATCTATATATAAAATTCTATTGTACAATTTTGCGTATTCATAGCATTTTTCAATTCTTACTAGCATATCATTAAATCCGCCGTGTGGTCGGCAAATAATTGCCTTTTTATTCAAAGTCGTTACAGACAATTTTTTATAAAAATATTTGATATGAGCTTTAAACAATTTGTTCCTAAAATTTTGCCTCTTTGTTTTTACAGGTATAAGTTCGGCAAAAATACGAATAAAAAAGTTTGGTATTTTATAAAGATATTTTGCATATATTGCAATAAATTTCATATGAAATTCCTCTTTTATTTTTTAATTTTCGCAAGTTCAAAATCGATATATTTTATTCAATGCTCCATGAGAGTTTTTTTCCTGCAAACATTGGTATTATGCCATCAAACTCTTTAGAGATTGTCTGTTCTTTTTTTTGTAAAATGACCTCTTTGTTCGGCGTGGTAATGTTGTAAATATTTCGAGCGTTATCGCTAACAAACGCTTGAAGGTTTGTTAGTTTGTCATGTTGTTCAAAAAGTTCAGCCAATGCGCTCAAAGCAATGGGCGCGCTAAAGATACCGGCAGCACAACCGCAACACTCTTTTTTGCTAACAGGATGCGGTGCGGAGTCACTGCCGAACATAACTTTTTTATCAGCATTTATGGCAATTTGCACCAATGCCTCTTTGTCTTCATAAGTTTTGGCTATGGGTTTGCAAAACAGATGCGGGTTCAAAAGCCCGCCTGCAACATCATCAAGCGTTATCAATAGATGGTGCAGGGTTATAGTAGCGTATAGATTGTCATATTTTCTTAGCAGACTTACACTCTCTTTTGTTGTGATATGTTCCATTATAATGGTGAGTTTAGGAAAAGCATTTGCTATGTTTTCATAGATTGCGCCGAACTCTCTTTCTCTGTCCATCACAAAACCGTCTGTTTCGCCATGTACGCACAGCGGGATATCAAGTTCGCTCATCGCTTCAAAAATATGAGACAATTTTTTGATATCTATATCGCTGACACCGCATTCGGAGTTTGTCGTTACGCCGCTTGGGTAGAGTTTGACGGCACTGACAAACGGCTTTGCCTCTTTTAAAAATTCAGGCGTATAACTCTCTTGAAAAAATAGACTCATATAAGGCGTAAAAATCTCTTCACCGCAAGCTTTCAATATCCGCTCTTTATATTCTTTAAGAGTTTTTATGGTTGTGATGGGTGGTGTTAGGTTTGGCATAATAAGCGCACCGGCAAAATTTTTCGCACTATATTTGGCTATATCACTCAACATCTTGCCGTCTCTTAAATGCAAATGCATATCAAGCGGTGAATTTAGTGTCAACCTCACTTAGATGGCATCCTCTCCGTCTTCGCTCGTTCTAATGCGTATAACTTCATCAATATGACTTACAAAGATTTTGCCGTCTCCGATTTTACCTGTTCTGGCGGCTTTACTTATAGCATCAAGTACCGCTTGTAAATTCTCATCTTTTATGATAAGTTCTATCTTAACTTTGGGTAAAAAGTCCACGACATATTCGGCTCCGCGATAAAGCTCAGAATGCCCTTGTTGTCTGCCGTAGCCTTTGACTTCACTGACTGTCATACCTGATATGTCAAGTTCGCTCAAAGCATCTTTTACCTCGTCAAGCTTGAATGGTTTAATGATCGCTTCTACCTTTTTCATCTCTTCTCCTTAGTTGGTTTTTATATATGCCTTAATAATGACTTGCGGTTCTATGGGTTTGTCGGTTTTATCTGTTGCACTGTTTTCTATCGCTTTAACGGTATCAAATCCGTCTATGACTTCACCGAAAATTGTATGATATCCATTGAGCCAGGGAGTCGGAGCTGTTGTTATGAAAAATTGACTTCCATTTGTATTTTTGCCGGCATTTGCCATAGCTAAAAGATATGGTTTCTCAAAAAGCATGTATGGTGAAAATTCGTCCGGAAATGGTCTGCCCCAAATACTCGCGCCGCCCATACCCGTACCTGTCGGATCGCCGCCTTGTATCATAAAATTTTTGATAACGCGATGAAAAGTGACATTGTCATAGTAACCGTTTTTTACGAGAGTGGTAAAATTTTCATAAGCCATTGGAGCGACTTTTGGATAAAGTTTTATGGTGATATTGCCGCTATTTGTTTCTAATATGACTGTCTCTTGCGCGTTAGCAACAAAGACGCATAACACTATAGCCAATAGTAATTTGCGCAGCATACTGCTCCTTTCGGATAAAATATTTTTATATAATAACAAAAAAGAGTTTAAAAAACATAGCTAAGTATGTTTGGGCATTATAATATATGCAAGATGATAGAAACTGTCTGCTTTGTCAATATCGCATTCATTCAAAACTTTGGCAGTCAATAAATATAAAACATACTATGTAATTTTATAGTAGTACATTTTGCAAATTTGAATAAATTAAATTTGGCAATATCAATGCATCAAAGTGAATGTATTTGATTTGCCAAATCATGATTTATGCTAAGTCATCTTTGTGATTTTATCAATGGAAACATTGATATTTATTTTGCCAAATGAACTTTCTCATATATTTTACAAACATGTCACGTAATAAATAGATATCATTTGGAAGCATAGGAATTATTAGAATGTGCAGCCTGATGAGATCAACGATATTTGCACATTTGATTATTCATTTCACTCTTGTATAATCGTCACTTGTTTTGAGAAATGGCGTATATGTTGTAGTGTGGTAATATTTATATCTAAAAACAGTTCGCAAGAATTAAATTAGCCGTTTATCCACTCTTCAACGTTTTGCATTTTATCATGTGCTGTCATATCTATTTTTATTGGCGTTAAAGAGATGAAACCTTGATTGAGCGCAAAAATATCGCTTTGCTCATCAAATTCTCTCTGCCAGGTTAAAGACTCCACTCCTATCCAATAGTACTCTTCGCCGCGCGGGTTTTTATTGACCAGTACGCCGGTATCATATGCTCTCTCGCCGCCTCTTGTTACTTTGTAGCCTTTACACTCTTTGGGTTCTATAGGTGGGATATTTACATTCAAAAACTCTCTTTTATCAAGAGGCAGACTACCTTGTAGAATCTTTTTTGCTAATTCATATGCCGCTTGCGCCGCTAACTCGTAGCTAAATGTCTCCAAAGACCCTATGCCGTTTGTGTAGTACTGTGATATGGCAAATGACGGGATACCATGTAAAATCCCCTCCATAGCTCCACCAGCTGTTCCGCTGTAAGTGATGTCTTCACCAAGATTTGCTCCGCGATTTATGCCGCTGACTATAAGGTCAGGCTGTCTATCTTTTTTAAATAGAGCGTTTAGCGCAAGATATATACAATCGCTGGGCGTTCCGTCGTCAAGTTTGAAAAAGTCGTCATCCACTCTTATAAATTTAAGCGGTTTGGTTACTGTCAAAGAGTGTCCGCATGCTGATTTTTCAGTGGATGGTGCTACGATGGTAACGCTGCCTAAAGATTTTAATGCGTCTCTCAGCGCAAGTAAACCTTTACTTTCATATCCATCGTCATTTGTGATTAAAATCCGTTTTTGCATATCGCAACCTTTAGTTTTGAAAAAAATTATACCCAAAATATCTGACAAAAAATGGCTTATAATACAAACGTTTTTATATATTATGATAAATTTATAAAATGAGATTTATTTATGATTCAATTTAAGTATGTGCTATTATAAGCACATTGTGAATATATACTCTTTAACTTCATCTCCTGCATTTGTTTCCTTCGGAGTCTTCTTTGTATGTTTCTCCAAATCCTGTATTCGTTCCCATTCCGAATGAGTTTGAATTGGAATATAATGTGCTTGAAAGCGATGAATATGTTATAGTATCTGTTGTTAATGACAGTTGCCCATTATCAATGAAGTTATTGTTTTCATCAAAGTATCCTGCAGCAATGAGCGCACCATTTAGATTTGTATTGCCTCCTGTTTCTATATTGACCTTGTTTCCTGTTATGGAAGAGAGAATTACCTGTTTTTCCTGATAGTTGGCACTGTTTGTTTGATAGTTGGCGTTAGTACTTCCTAATCCGTCTCCTGTTCTCAAACCAACCTGCTGGTTTAGTTTTGCCTGAGCAACGTTTGACGCTGTGCTGTGTCCCTCTTGGGCTTTTGCAGTATAGTCACTGTCACTTCCCAAACCAAATCCCGCACCTGCGTTAAACCCTTTGGAGTTGGAAGAGTAACTGTTTGTTACCGATACAAGATTTAAATCTTCTCCTGCAAATATATTGACTTCATTGTCTCCTCTTAATACAGTTCCTTCCATATAAGCATTATCTCTTACGTATATATTCATATTATTACCCGAATATACATGTGAAAGTGTATGATATATATTCTCTGCATTATAGTTACTCTGTCCGTAACCCGAATATACTCCCATACCGGAATTTACTCCGTACAGTGAAGCTGATATTGAACCTGAGATATCTTCGGTATCCTGCGTTACAGTATTCGTATTAATACCGGAGAGTATATTGAGGACTGTCGTTTGTATATCCAGATTATTATCCGCTATGAGGTTGGAACCTTTTATATTTACCGAAGTAAACATATCGTCGTTTATGTTTGTGATTAAGATAATATCTTTGGCATTAAGATTTGAAGAGATACTTGTCGAGGATTTTGTATTTGTATCTGTTTGGCTTCCTTCCAAATCAAGAGCCAATCCCGCACTGAATCCCAGTGTTTCTGAGCTGGACAGTGCCGACGCGGCTTGAGAAGCAATAGAGGCTGTTTTTGCGGCAAGGTCTAATGATGCTGCCGTTATGGCTGCCAGATAATATTTCTCCTGATCTTTTATACTGTCTATAAGATATTGAAGATCTTCAATATCTTTTTTTGTAATTCCGGCTTCTTTGTTAGTATATTTCTGTTTGAGTTCGGATAGAGTGTTTTCCAGTCCCTTTATCTCTTTTTTGTAATCGGAGTAATCATTCCTGACTCTTTCCAACTGTTCGGCTGACTCTTTTGCGGCTTTAATGCTTGAGGCTATCTCTATATATTCATTCTGCAGGGTTAAGGATATATCGGTTTGAAGATGTTTATGACTCTCTTGTATATCATCCTTATTTGTAACGTCTTGTATATTTATA
>JAISGD010000004.1 GCA_031263195.1 Campylobacteraceae bacterium
ATCCACCAATACTACTGTAATTACCGATTTCTCATCAATTGAAAGATGAGTTGGATTAGCGGTTATGGATGTGTTGCCGCCATTTATGTCAATGCTGTTTGAGTGGGTAAACTCTACACTCGTATTATTTTCTCCCAAATCGCCGTTTACTGTAAACGTCATATTCGCTAAACCCGCAACAGTCGAGTGAACGTACGCGGTATGCGTTCCGTTGCCATTGTCTACAGCGGTAACATTAGCCGTAGCCGATATTTTTGAGACCGCGCCGTTTGTCAGCGTCATAGCGTCATTGGCGTTCATAAATATAACGACATCGTCTCCACCGGAATTTATCACATTTCCCGAACTATCCTTTAAAGTAACCGTTATGGTCGAATTATCGCCCGCCGTTTGAGTTGACGGTTCCGCCTTTATCTCGGATGTTTTTAAATCCGCGGTTAGACCGATATTTGTTATTTCACATTTTATAATATCATCGTACGTAGCGTTAATCTCAAACGGAAATACGCCGCTTGTAGTCACCGTCGAGCTGTCTTTAGAGTTGGTACATTTTATATCTTTTTTATAGTGTTCCAAACTGCCGATACTTCCGCTCGCCATAGTTTGATTAAACAGATATGTTCCCGTCGCTGTCCCAAAAGCGTTTATTGAAGCGCTTGATTCGCCTATCATTGTTTGATTTGATTTCAAAGAGACATTAGAAACATCGCTTATACTTATATTGAAGTTGTCATTGGCAAAAGCGCGATTAGCGATATTTGTCACAAACTCAAGAGTCGGTCGCACTCCGTACACTATACTACAAACTATATTTGACCCGTCCGCAACTTGATCGCCTTGTACGGTTATATCGCCGTTTGCGTTAAAATCTATATTTAAATTAGCCGAAGGATTGGAAGAGCTTAGATCAACGCAATTTGTTTGAGATCGCATTAACTCAAACTGCGACGGAATTGACGATCCTGATATCACGACATCTTGACTTGCCGATTTTATAGCGTGAACAGTTCCGTCGTAAGGCTGAATGGTAAATACGTCGGAGGTTGTCGTCTCGAAAGTTCTTGTGTTGATTGAAGGAAAAGTCGCGTCTACATTTGAGAGATTAAACGAGAAATTTCCGATATCGTTAACGCTTTTTACGTTTAACCTTATCTGCTTTCCTGCGATGACGACTCTATAGTCCTCAACTTCGCCGTCAAACGACCAAGGATAATCTTTTGTATCAACGTTATCCGCCGCGGATAAGTTTTTGACCGTACTAAATCTCGCCCTTATAAATGTATTTATCGCCGCTGCATTGCCTTTGGGCGAATAAGTAAACTCTATCGTATCGTCTGAAGCGCTGTTTAGATTATCAGCTATTTGCGTATCAAACGTATTGCTAAATTCTCCGCCCGATTTTGTTCCTATCCACGCGTTCAAATAAGCGCTACTTTTTAAAGTTCCATTTATGAGCGCTCGCATATTATATGTTTTGCCCGTCATCAAAACGGCATTTTGCAAAGGAAGTTCAACGCCGTCAATCGTAATAAACATACCATCATCAAAATCATCGCCGCTCGCGTTATCGCTTGTCTTCAAAGCACTGTCCGCGCTTACGCCATTTCCAAGATACGCGACAAGATTGCCTGAACTATCTTTAATGCCAAGATTGTGTATCGCTTCGCCGTAACTTGCCGGAGCGTCGCTTCTATCCAAAATCGCCGTAAACGCGAAATTAGCGTGAACTACGGCTTTGTCCGTATCCATAAAAACTTTTGAATAATAGTTGGCGTTTGTTACGCCGTTATCTAAAGAATCAATACTATCGGCTCTCTTGCCGTAACATACGCGATCTTGATCGCTTCCTGTGCTATCGTCGCTTGTCAAATCCGTACAATAATTTGTCACGATATTTGTTCCGCCGATTTTATAAGAAAACGAGCCGCCAGAAGCCCAAGTTTGAGCGGCGTGCTCGCCGTTAATAGTAGGATTTTTCACTCTTATATAAAATTCGGCGCCTTTTATATCATTGACTATAAAACTATACGATCCTGAATCTTTTGTCGTTTGTTCTCCAAGCAGGTTATAGTTTTTATCGTAAAGTTGTACCGTTACGCCCGCTATGCCGCTTACTTTTTCACTGTCGCTTAAAGCCCCGTCGCCGTTAGCGTCGTTATAAACTTGACCCGTGATAAGCGGAACCAGTTGACAAGACGCCAAATCCGTAAAATTATAGCCATTGCCTATATCAGCGCTTTGACCGCTTACCGGATCTATCTCATAATTTTTTCCGCCGCCAAGAACATATACGCGACCATTTAAAAACGCCATTCCTCCGGCTGTTATTAGGCTTGGATTGCCAAACGCGCCTTTTATCTCTACAACGGTGTCGTATTTTCCCGTCGTCATATTTAAACGCGTTAAATAATTGCTTGTGCCGTCTGTAGCTATAATGAAAGTGTTCCCTTCCGCGTCTATTATCATATCCGAAACCGCTTGACCTAAATCCGGTTCGGAATCATCCTCTTTTGAAAAGCTAAGAGATCTTGTAGTTCTCTTTGAACCGTCTATAACTGTTATTTTAAACGAACCGTCGGAGAGTTTATCGTTCCAGGCAGACGATAGATAAAGATCGCCGGTAAGCTGATTTACCTCTCCGCCGGCAGACTCTCTTTTTGGAGCGTTAGCTGAATTATAATTGAAAGCCCAAAGTGTAATATTGTCGAGAGAAACGGGAGTAATAAAATAACTTATCCTCTTACTAATACTAGCATTATTGTCATACGTTGTCCAATCATGATATTTCCACCTGTATACTCTAATATTGCTACTATCAGGTCCATACCCAATAGCAAGCGTAGAATTTGCAAAATTATCAGGTGTTGGTTTTGACTGACTAAGTTCTGTAAAAATTATGCCTGTATCTATAAAAGCACTATCGCCACTATTTATATTGGCTGACGTCATACTTTTATACTGATATACCTTGCTACTCTTATTATCAGGAGTATTCATTATGCCATAAACGCTGTCACAGTTAAAATCATAAGCATTCGCACATGTAACAAATGCCAAAGAGGCAAAAAAAGTCGCGGCAATCTTTTTATTAAAAAATTTTTGTCTAAAATTATTAAAACTTGGTACTAATGGCTTTAATATCGAATTTAAGCAATAATAAATCATTAATTCTCCTTATGTCGTTATAAACTTTATTAAAATAATCCGTATATTTATGATGTGCAGAATAAATCACATATAAGCTTTGTAGGGATTTTTATTGATACAAATATGCAATTATACGGACTACTTAATTGTATTGATTATCTATCAATAAACTAACTGTTTTATTACGACAAGCTTAAGCTTTAATAAAAAATTGATGATTCATAATGAAAATTTATAAATCACGCTTTCATGGCAATAATAATATTTTTGTTTATCTTATATTAATCATGATTTTCCTAAAATCTTTTTAAAATCTTGTGCTTTAAAGAAAACTTTTGCTAGAATATATTTTCTAAATTCTACATCGGAAACTTTATGAAAAGAAAAGCGGTTTATAGCTCGCCTTTTAGGCAATTTTTACTTGTTATTCTTGCATTGTTTTTAAGAGAGCTTAAGACACGTTTTGGACGGGTACGATTTGGTGTTTTTTGGACAATAGCAGAGCCGATGGTACATATAGTCATTTTACTGTTTATATTCGTATTTATACGCGGCCGTATGATGCCACAAGTACCGTTTGAACTTTTTTTGATAACCGGTTTAATACCGTTTTTCTTATTTAGACATATAGTGACAGGACTTATGGCGAGTATAGACGCTAATAAATCGCTTTTTGCTTACACACCTGTAAAACCAATAGATACTTATATCACAAGGACTATTTTGGAAGTTGTCATCTATATAGTAATATTTGTGATTATTATACTTGGCTTCGGCTTTTGGGGCGGGCTTGACGTAAGTGTATCAAATCCACTTGGGGTTTTAGCGATATTTGCTATCATTGTATTGACGGGGTTTTCGTTTGGAGTTCTTGCAAGTATTTTGCATAGTATTTTTCCTGCGACAAAAATGGTAGTAAGTATCATAATGCTGCCTTTGTACTTTTTATCCGCCATCATGTATCCTTTATGGATCATACCAAGTCAATATGTAGAGTACCTCAAATACAATCCGATCTTACATTTGATAGAACTTTTCAGACGAAACTACTTTTCGCACTACCCGCAAATTGACGGCATAAACATTTTTTATCCTTTAAGTGTAACTTTGGGTGCGCTTTTCATAGGACTCTACCTTTATCGTGTGCGTCGTTTCGCATTGGCGGCAAAATGATAAAATTGGACAATCTGACCAAATCATATCCTTTAGAAAACGGACGATATTATGTCTTTAGAAATTTATCATTTGAGTTTCCTGAGGGCGCAAATATAGGACTTATCGGTCCAAACGGCGCAGGAAAATCAACTCTCATGAATATCTTAGGCGGTACCGATATACCGGATAGCGGCAAGGTTATAACAAACAAATCCATATCATGGCCCGTTGGTCTTGGAGGAGGTTTGCAAGGTTCTTTGAGCGCACGGGACAATGTCAAATTTGTCGCGAGAGTTTACGGATTTACAGGCAAAAAAATGGTAGAGAAAGTCAAATATGTAGAAGAGTTTGCAGAAATAGGCGAATTTTTTGACCAGCCTGTAAAAACATACTCTTCAGGAATGAGAGCACGAATCACTTTTGGACTCAGTATGGCTTTTGATTTCGACTACTACCTTATAGATGAGGCAGGAGCGGTAGGCGACGCTTCATTTAAAAAAAAGAGTTCGGTTGTATATCAAGAAAAATTGAATAAATCTAATGTTATCATTGTGTCCCATAATATGGGTGAAATACGGTCTTTGTGCGACTATGTCATAGTCTTTAACGCTGGAAAAGCTCAAATTTTTAACAATGTAGAAGATGGAATCAAAATGTATTCAAGTTTAAAAAGGTAAACAGCGTAATGAGCAAATTATCCAAATTTATCAAACGTCCTCATCTGTTTTTTAAAGACGCTTATCTTAAAAGAACCGATAAAGTAGAAGAATTGGCAGAATTTACACAAAAAACACGCCAATCGATGATAAATGCTCATAAAGCCGGAGTATGGTTTTTGAGCAAGAGCTTCATCGCTATCGTCATTATCCCATTTACGCTGGCTGTTTTTTACTATCTATTTTTTGCTGCCGATAGATACGTGAGTGAAAATATTATCTCCATAAGACAAGCTAAAGAGTCATCTATTGCCGGTGCCGGAGGACTTGCCGCACTTGTCGGGATAAATCCGAGCTCAAAAGAAGATATGCTCTATTTAAAAGAGTATATACATTCGCTTGATATGCTGAAAACCTTAGAAAAAGAGTTGAATCTGCGAGAAATATACAGCAAAAAGAAATTCGACTTTCTGTACCGCTTTTACAACTTTTTATCACAAGAGGATTTTTTAAAGTATTATCAAAATAGAGTTGAAATAATATATGATGATATGAGCGGACTTTTAAAGATAAACACAGAAGCGTTTACACCAAAAGACGCGCATGACCTTTCAATTCTTATATTAAAACATAGCGAGTCTTTCGTGAATGAACTCTCTCACGCTATGTCGCGGAAACAGTTTGAATTTGCCGAAATAGAGTTTAAAAAAGCCGAGGAGAGATTTAGCAGGGCAAAAGAAACACTTTTAGCTTTTCAAAATCAATATGGTATTTTAAATCCAATAGAATATGCTCAATCCCGTGCCGGTTTAGTATGGGAATTTGAGGTACAGCTTGCGAAAAAAGAGGCTGAATTGTCAGCTATCACAGCATATCTGCAAGAAAGCGCCCCCCAAGTCATAACCCTCAAAAACGAAATCAATGCACTAAAGGCTCAAATAGAAAAAGGTGTGGACAGAGTTACTAAAAAGTCCGACAATGCGTCCAACACTCTAGCTTCCGAATATCAAACTTTGGCTATAGAAGCAAATTTTTCCGAAGAACTTTATAAGCTATCACTCCAAGCGATAGAACAAGCTCGTATAGAGAGTACAAAACAGATAAAATATCTGTCTGTAGTACAACAGCCTTCAACACCTGAAAGTGCAAAATACCCGCGCAAAATCTACAATCTCATAACTCTGCTTGCCGTTTTGTTTCTGCTTTACGGCATAACGCAATTGATAAAAGCTACTATAGAGGACCATAAATACTAATGAAAAAATTGATTTTACTGCCACTTTTGGCGCTATTTTGTTTCGCCGCCATAGATACGGGCGCAATAACGACCATAGACAATAACGACAGCGTGAACCCATCAAACGACATATTCGGTTCGCATCTCTTTAGCGGGAGCTTTGCTAATGTCAAACAGCATGCATACAACCCCGATTATCGTCTTAATATTGGTGATGTAGTGCTTTTAAAAATGTGGGGGGCTTTTGAGTATGAACAGGCTTTAAGTATCGACTCGCAAGGAAATATCTTTGTCCCAAAAGTAGGCGTAGTAAAACTTCTCGGCGTGCGAAACGCGGATATAGTCTCCGTAATAACCAAAGAGGTTAAAAAGATATATAAAGACAATGTCTTTATATATGCGGATATGGATGTGTATCAAAGCGTTTCTGTTTTTGTGACGGGCAATGTCAATAAGCCTGGACTCTATGAGGGATTAAGTTCAGACTCTCTGGTGCAGTATCTTGATAAAGCCAAAGGTATCAATTCCAAATACGGAAGCTTTAGAAAAATCACTATCTTAAGAAATAATCAGCCGATTAAAAAGATAGATTTGTATGATTTTTTGCTTAACGGAAAAGTGGATTTTTTCGCGTTTAGAAGCGGAGATGTTATCCTTGTGGACAGTATCGGCTCATATGTAAGCGCACAAGGCGAGGTACTAAGACCGTTTAGATTTGAAGCTACGGAACCGTTTATGACATTAAGAGACTTAGCTGATTTAAGCGGTATAAAACCTACGGCTACAAATGCCGTTGTAAAAAGTTACAGAACATATAATCGCTTAAATATCAACTTTTATCATTTAAATGAGTTTAAAAGCGTTCTGCTGCTTCCCGGAGATGAAGTGGAGTTTTTGCCGGAACATTCGGCCGATGAGATAAGAGTCAGTGTTGAGGGTGAACACAACGGAATGCGTACCATAGTACTCAAAAAAGGTTCTACACTGCAAGACTTGAAAGATGGTCTTAAATTAAACGCCCAATCCAACATCAATGCTATGCAACTCTTTAGGATAAGCGTCGCCAAAACACAAAAAAACCTTATAGACGCACAGCTTAAAGAGCTTGAGACATTAGCCTTAACAACACCGTCTGTTTCTCCGGAAGAGGCCAGCACAAGAGCGCAAGAGACAAAAGCGATACTGGAATTTATCGAAAGAGCCAAAAAGGTTCAGCCAAAAGGTCAGATAACTATTAATGAAAAAACAGCACTTAAGAGCATAGTCCTTGAAGAAGGAGACGTTATCAATATTCCAACTCTTGGTAATATAGTCATAGTACAAGGCGAAGTCGGCGTACCCGGAGCTTTTACGTATATCAAAGGGCAAAACATTGATGAATATATCAAACTTGCCGGAGGACTTAGCAGCAGAGCCAATAAAAACAATATCTTAGTCATCAAAGCAAGCGGTAAAGCACAAAGTTACGATGCATCGTTTCTTTCATTCGGCAAGCCCAATATAGACGATGGGGATTCTATACTTGTTTTACCGAAAGCGGAAGGAAAAACGCTGCAACTTACCAATCTCGTAACACGCATATTGTATCAGATAGCTGTAGCGACAAAAGTAATACTTGACATATGATTTTTTCAACTTCGAGAGAGCTTATAAAAAATGTAAGCCATTTTTTAGAGATCCGGCAATGCTTATTTTGGACACATAAGAACGGCGGACAATTTTACGGTTGGGGCAGAAGAAATTCTGGCTTGAAAGCTGTTAAATTAGCTGACAAATATAATGGGAAATTTGTGTTGTTAGAGGACGGTTTTATCCGTTCTATCGGCCTTGGCAGTCAACAATCACCATCATTTAGCATCATAGAAGACGATGTAGGGATTTACTACGACGCGACACAGCCAAGCAAACTGGAAAATATTTTAAACAGTTATGAATTTGACGAAAATATATTGAACGAAGCCGGTTTGGCGATAGAGAGAATTAAAAAATATAATATCTCAAAATACAACTGCTCTAAAGAGGCTGGTGCAGATTTTTTTCCAAATAACGGCAAAAAAAGAGTCTTGATCATATCGCAGACAAAAGATGATAAATCAGTCGCTTACGGGCTTGGCAACTATATATCCACTATTAATCTGATATATACGGCATATAAGGAAAATAAAGATGCAGACATATATCTCAAAATCCATCCGGAAGCCTTAAAAGGCAGCAAAAAATCCGATATTTTAAAGCGCAATATACCGCCGTTTTGCAAAGTGATAGAAGATGATATAAATCCCATCTCTTTGCTCAAACTCATAGATAAAG
This sequence comes from Campylobacteraceae bacterium, assembly GCA_031263195.1. Classification (GTDB taxonomy): domain Bacteria; phylum Campylobacterota; class Campylobacteria; order Campylobacterales; family Campylobacteraceae; genus JAIRKW01. The sequence goes on from JAISGD010000004.1 coordinate 8,506, forward strand.
TTTATACAAAAACTTCGCAAATGGGCTTTGATGCATTGATTTTAGGCAAAGAATGTGTCTGTTTCGGCTTACCGTTTTATGCCGGTTGGGGTGTGAGCGATGACAGAGCTGTATGTAAAAGAAGAGTAAAAAAACGAACTGTCTTGGAAATTTTTGCCGCCGCTTATATACTATATACAAGATATTTTGACCCGTATAACAGAAGAGATTTAACGCTTTTAGAGACAATTGACGAGATTGCTAAAATCAAAAGTGAAAATAGACACAAAAACGGCTTCTTTTTCGGATTTTCAAGATGGAAACATAATTTTATTAAGCCGTTTTTTGCCAAAGAGCAGTTTGCAAATCTCAAATTTATCAATCCGCTATTTGGCAGCAATCACCTAAAAATAGCGCAGAAACTTGGACTTGATGAAAACTCACTTATTTATATTTGGGGTAAAAAGCCGTTTACTGAAGTAAAAGAGTTCGCTAAGCAAAAATCTATCCCGACTTTCTGTGTAGAAGACGGCTTTATAAGATCTATAGATCTCGGTTCGGATTTGACAAAACCATACTCTTTGGTCGTTGACAGGTACGGTATCTACTTTGATGCGACGAATAAAAGCGAACTGGAAGAGATATTAAATAAAACCGTTTTTGATAAAGATGTATTAAAAACCGCTGAAAAAGTAATGGAGTTTTTGGTAAAAAACCATATTTCAAAATATAATATCGATAAGGATAGAGTGATAAAGATAAACGCTGATAAAAAAATTATCTTTGTTCCGGGTCAAGTCGATGATGACGCTTCAATCATTTATGGCAGTCAGGGTATGTCAAATATCGAGCTTTTGAAAAAAGTGCGCGAAGCAAATATTAACAGTTTCATTATATATAAGCCTCACCCTGATGTTATAGTAAAAAACCGCATAGGAAAATTAAACGAAAAAAAAATACTTCTATATGCGGATGCCGTTATCAAAAATATTTCGCCGGACAGTCTGTTTAAAGTATGTGATGAAGTTCATACGATAACGTCCCTTACGGGATTTGAAGCGCTTTTAAGAGGTAAAAAAGTAGTAACATACGGTATGCCTTTTTATGCCGGCTGGGGACTGACACGCGATAATCTGACAAATAGCAGAAGGGTGCGAAAATTAACGCTTCAAGAGTTGGTAGCAGGCGTTCTTATCGTATATCCGCGCTATATCCACCCAAAAACAGATAAACTTTGCAATATAATGATATTTTTAAAAAGTTTAAATGAAGAGAAAATGAGATATAATGCCGTCGGAAAAAACAGGAAGGGAGAACTGTTAAGATTTGTCGTGCGCAAAGCACAAATGTTATACCGGATATTCAAACAATGAACAATATAGGCGCTTTAAACGATCAAAACATCCTGCTGCTACAAGGTCCTATGGGAAGTTTTTTTAAAAGACTTGATAAGATATTTCGAAAAAGGGGAGCGAAAACTTATAAGATAGCTTTTAATGCGGCTGATTGGTTTTTTTCCAATAAAGATAATGTCATATCTTACAAGGATACACCAAAGCTTTGGCAAAAGTTTATAGCCGATTTTTTTGATCAATATAAAATAGATAAGATTTTTATTTTCGGCGATTGTAGATTTTATCAAAAAATCGCCATAAAAACAGCAAATTCACTTGGTGTGGAAGTCTTTGTCTTTGAAGAGGGATACGTAAGACCCAACTATATCACACTTGAAAAATATGGTGTTAACGGCAACAGTAAACTGCCAAAATCCGCAAGCTTTTACGAGCAACTGCCGGAAGTAGTAAAGATAAAAGAAGCCTTGGATATGAAAAATAGCCTGTTCATTATGATTATGAGCGCGATAATCTACTATCTCATAGCTAACGCTTTCAAGTTTTTGTATCCGCACTATATCCACCATAGAGATTTCTCCGTACCAAAAGAAGCGCTCTACGGTATCAAAAATTTTGTGCGAAAGATAATCCATACGCCAAAAGACAAACCATATAACAAGCTTTTGAAAAATAAATTATCAAAAAAATACTTTTTCGTACCGTTGCAAACAAATGATGACGCGCAAATTAAAAAACACTCCCCTTTTGAAGATATGAAGGGATTTATAGAGGTAGTTTTAAACTCTTTCGCAAACCATGCCGATAAAGAGTGTTTTATCGTATTTAAACACCATCCTTTTGATAGAGGCAAGACAAATTATACAAACTTTATAAATACGCTATCTAAAAATCTTGGTATTGATGGACGAATCATAACACTTTATGAGCTTAATATACCAAACGCTCTTAAAAATGCGCGCGGAACAATCACCATAAACAGCACTGTAGGATTATCATCGCTCTATCACGGTACGCCTACCATCGCGCTTGGTAAAGCTATATATGATATAAAAGGACTTACTTACAAAAAGACAACTTTAGATGATTTTTGGAAAAATCAAACTGCACCGAATAGATCTTTGTTTAGAAAATTTATAAATTTTCTTATTCAAAACTCCCAAATCAACAGCAGTTTCTACGGCAAAATGGGCGATTTGAAAAAGCTTTAGAGCATAATCCCTCTTATCGTATAGTAAAATATCGCTGACAGTAAACCGACAGCGGGCACTGTTATGAGCCACGCTGCGATGATTGTCTTTAAGGCCGAACGCTTTACAAATTCATGTTTTTTAACTGTTTTCATAGCCTTTTTTTCTATCTTGGTGGTCTTCATATCTATTTCTGTGGCTCTTACTATGAGTCTTTTCTCTTCATTGATTTTTGTTATCAACTCTTTGACAAAAAGAGGATCTATGTTTTTTAGTTTGCCAAGACTTTCCAATTCTGTCTTATAATCTTCTAATTTTTTTTGCTCAAGCTTCATTTTGACTTTTTTGGGGTCGGTAACTATCCCCTCTTTAAGGCTGTTTCGCATGAGCCATTCACGCAAAAATCCTACGCCAAATATGCCGCCTATAGCCGTATGAGTCGAACTGACCGGAAGTCCTAACTGCGAAGCCGCGATAACGGTAATCGCCGCCGACATCGCAATACAGAAAGCTCTTACCTGATCAAGCTCCGTTATCTCACTGCCGACAGTCTTGATAAGTTTAGGTCCATATAAAACAAGCCCTATAGCAATCCCTGCCGCTCCCAAAAGCATTATCCAAAACGGTATATTCGCTTCCATTTGCCCAAGTCCGCTTTCTAAAGTTTCGGCTATCGCGGCAAGCGGCCCTATCGCATTCGATACATCATTAGCGCCATGCGCGAAACTAAGCATAGCCGCAGCAAAAACAAGCGGAATATTAAAAAGCCAATTTATTGCTCTGCGGGAATTCGGCAATCTATCGGAAGTTTTGATAATAATCGGTTTTGTGATAAAAAATACCGCTACGGCAATCGCAAAACCTATCAAAACAGCGTTTGAAAAATTTAATTCAAAAACTGTTTTTAATCCTTTCAAAATAAGATATGTCGAAAAACAAAAAGCCATAAATGCGATAAGAATCGGTACGACTTTTTTAGCAGCAGCTTTTTTATCATGTTTGTTTAAAACCGTACTTTTTATGACATAAAGCAATCCTGCAGCAATAATACCTCCAAGAAGCGGTGAAATTACCCAGCTTGAGGCTATAATACCAAGATTGCCCCATTGTACTATATTCCATCCTGTAGCAGCTACTCCTGCTCCCGCCACACCTCCGACTATAGCATGCGTCGTGGAAACAGGCGCGCCTACAAAAGTGGCGATATTGATCCATACCGCACTGCCAAGAAGAGCTGCCATCATTACCCAGATAAACATCTGAGGATCAGAAAAGAGAGTCGCGTCGACAATACCTTTTTTGATAGTAGTAACAACATCTGCACCCGCGATCAGCGCACCGCTGAGCTCAAACACAGCAGCTAATATGATAGCCCAAAAAAGTGACACGGCACGCGAACCAACAGCCGGTCCTAAATTATTTGCAACATCATTCGCGCCAATATTTAAAGCCATATAACAACCGAAAATTGAAGCTACAATGAGTATATTACTTGAAGAGGCGCTCAAATTTCCCGTATGCATAGAAGCATATATGATAGCAAGCAGTAAAAACGCGAGACTGATTAGTAATTTTGCGGCGTCTTTGAAGCTGAATTTTTTAGCATTTCTGACATCTTTGATAGATTTTAATTCCACAAACAAACCTTGAGTGAATATCTGTTCTTTGACTAAATATATTACAATTTGGCTTCAAACTTCTTAAAAATGACGTTTGTTTGGGTATAATTTCGCTTTTTAAAGGATTTTTGATGCTAAAAGAGCAATTTTTACAAGACTTAAAAAAAGTCTATGAACTTATAAAAGAACGTACGGCACGCATAAACAGCCTCTATTCTCTTATAGATAACGACAAGCAAAAAGAGTACAAACTGCTAAAAAACGCACTTAAAATCTGCGCTTTAAGACCTACCAAACAAAATAAAATCGCAATCCTGACACGTATCATAAATCTTCGTGAAGATATGATCGTAACCGCACTTGAGCAAAGCGGTAAAAATAAAGACGAGATAGAAAAAGCTCTTTTTGCCCTGTATGACGAAACGGCTAAATTTCATATCAAACATCATAAAGAGCTTTTGAAAAAAATAGAAAAAGAACGGCTTTTAAGTCCGTTCTACAGGACGCTTATCAATGGCATTCATGAGATAGGTATAGCTTTGACGGCTTGGCAGCCAAAATGGACAAAACATATCATAAATACAATAAATCCAATGCTGTTGAGTGAATTTAAAGATGACAAAAATATCATAATATTTTTGAAAAATAACGCTCTTTTTGATATAAATAGCGATGGTACTTTAGCAGACAGGTCGTACTCTGTACTTATAAAAGATAATGATGGTTATAAAAGTGTATCTTATGCCGTAGCTTTTTGGCAGGACGCGGAGAAAACAGCAAAACTTATAACAAAACTTACAACAAAGCTCGAAATTCAAAACGACGATATATACGATGCAAAGGAAGCTTATATATTATATCTTTTAACACTAAAAAATGCTCTTTTGACAAAAGAAAACTCTAAACTTATAGCAGCATGGCAAGATGTGGATAGAGTGTGGATGAGTATAAAAACACCGATACAGATAGGTCATATGCTTGAATATTATGAAGACCACTACAAAAAAGCCGTCGCGCTTGAATGGGATATAAGACTTTGCAATCCCCAAAATCAAAATGATGACAGGACACAATCGCGCATACTGAAAATGTACGAGAAGCTGTTTTTAAAGGCAGGCGGAAAGCAGCACGTATATGAAAAGAGTGTAAAAAATGTCAAAAAATCGTTACTCTTCATCTCTCGCCCCATGCTCTATTACGCGGCGCAGTTTAATGGGCTTTTCTCCGCGCAAGTCGTACCTAACGACGAATTTGTAAGTCAAGAGTGTGGTAAAAAGATTTTCGCGTATCCTGATAATATATTAGAGAGTATAAGAGCCAAACCTTTTATGAAAATATCAAACGAGGTTTTAGGTACAAAATTTTTACGAAATGAACGCGAGCTCATATTTAAAAAATCGAGTATTTGGCATCAGATTTATGAGATAACGACAATAGGGCACGAGTTTGGTCATATCTTGTGGATGGATGAAGATACGGAAAGCATGATGAATAGAAACGGCGTATTTAAAAACATAGAGGAGTTTAAAGCTACAACGGGTGGATTGATAGCATTTTTCAACGATTTGGACGATACACTGCTGCCATATGTCGTAAGCGATATTATTAAACGTTCTATCGGACTTATATCGTGTATGAAAACGGCAGAGATAGAGCCTTATTACTGTGAAGCGCTGATACATTTGGCAGCTCTTTTTGAAAGCGGCATTTTATCGTTTGGTGAAAAACTGGAGATTTGCATCAATACTCAAACATATACCAATTTGATAGAGTGGTACTCTCATACTTACCTTGACTTGGCAAAACACTATCTGGCAAAAAAAGACGCGAAAGAATTTTTAGACAGATTTGCCGTTAAAGATGAGAATGTTTATATGCCAGTCGATAAGAGTATAAAGCGTTTTGTAGCGTATTATTGGGAACTTTACCAAGCGATAGGCAGAGACATAGATACAAACGACAGCAGAGAAAATTGGATTTAGAGTTTTTAAAAGCAATTAAGATTTTATGATCTGAGGCTATTTGAACTTTTAAAAATCAACTTGGTACTATATTATAATGTAAAGATAACTTTATTTTAGGTTTTTCATATATACTTAAACAATGAAAGCGAAGGATTAAATCACCAAAATCTTTTGTCATAACATCTTGTTTTAATTAACTCTAACGACACAGTTTAGCTAACAGCTTCCAGAATACTTTTTACGGTTTTGTATTCCTGCACTTTAACAACTCTACAGCAATCATACTTTTTTTAGCTAACTTATTCATTATTGCTAATTTTACAGCTACGCTTTAACAATGAAAAAATGATGATAGAATTATCATAATTGTTTACGCTAATTCCCCTGGCAGTTTTAAAATACGGCGCATATACCTATCAGCAATAAAATATGAAATTCAGCTCTCACATCGCTTCACCGGTATGACAGCAATATATAAACTTAGCAATGATAGTACTATTTTTCTGATATAATAAGTATTTTTGGAGTGAATTTGGAACTAACATTAGAATTAATAATATATTTACTGCTTTTAGGACTGGTGGTAGGTTTTATGGCAGGACTTTTAGGGATTGGCGGCGGCGGTATAATGGTGCCTGTGCTTTCAATGATATTTATCTATAAAGGCTTAAATGTCAACGAAGCCGTCCCGTTAGCACTTGGTACATCTATGACATCTATAGTTGCAACCTCGTTTTCCAGTATGAGAGCGCATAGAGCCAAAAATAACGTTATTTGGACAGCGTTTAAACCGATGGCATTTGGCGTAGTATTGGGGGTTTTGGCAGGCACTTTCATAGTTTCCGTTACAAATTCTTTAGCTCTTTCAATATTTTTCAGCGTATTTATGGCATATATATCAATACAACTATTTTTGGATAAAAAACCAAAACCATCAAGACGACTTTTATCAAAACCTTATCTTTTCGGTGCAGGAGGAGGCATAGGAACGATATCGGCGCTTGTCTCCATAGGAGGCGGCTCTTTAACCGTACCGTTTTTGATTTGGCAGAATGTTGACGGTAAAAAAGCTATCGGTACTTCTGCAGCACTTGGCTTTCCGCTCTCTATCGCAGGCGCCATAGGATATATGTTAATAACCGGAATAGATAACATAAACTTTGGAAATTGGACTTTTGGATATGTCTATTTACCTGCCGTATTTTTTATATCCATAGCAAGTTTTTTTACTGCAAAACTTGGAGCCAGATGCACACAAAAACTTCCTATTCCTATATTGAAAAAGATTTTGGGTACTTTAAATATGGTACTCTGCATAAAGATGCTGATATCTGTTGTATCTGAATTTTAATTCAAGTTATTACATTTTTCGCGCTTGAGACAAAAATCGATTTCGCATTAGTTTGGAATGACGAACATGACGTCACTCCAATCATTTACTACATATAAATACCGCCGTTTACCTTCAGCGTCTCTCCTGTTATATAACTTGCACTGTCACTCAGTAAAAATGCAACCGCGTTAGCGACATCTTTTGGCGTGCCAAACCTTTTAAGCGGTATTTTTTCTACAAAAGAGGTTTTTATTTCATCGCTTAATTTATCAGTCATATCAGTCGCTATAAAGCCCGGTGTTATGGAATTAAAACGTACATTGCGGGAAGCTGCTTCTTGCGCAAAACTTTTTGTCATAGCGATAACGCCGCCTTTGCTTGCCGAATAATTTACCTGTCCCACATTACCTGTTTCCCCAACAACCGAAGCGATATTAACAACGCTTCCAAAACGCTGTTTGCTCATAACTTTCAAAGCCTCTCTGCATCCAATAAACACACCTGTCAAATTTATATCAATCACAGATGTAAAATCCTCTCTTTTCATACGAAGAGCCAATTTATCATTCGTAATACCGGCATTATTTACAAGATATGAAAGTTCGCCGTCACCCTCAATGATAGTTTTGACACTGTTGGCAAATGCCTCTTCATTAGCAGTATCGAAACCGATAACAGCTGCTTTGCCACCAGATTGCTCTATTAAAGCTTGAAGCTCATCTGCAGCACTTGGATTGGAACGATAATTTATCCACACTTTCAATCCTTCTGTTGAGAGTTTAATGGCTATCTCTCGACCTATTCCCTTTACTGCACCTGTAATTAAAACGTTTTTCCCACTGAATGTCATATTTTTCCTTTTTTAGAATAGTGCGTCTTGCATTACGCTTGGTTTTTCAATGCCCATTAACTTCAAAACGGTCGCCGCTATATTGCTAAGTCCGCCGCTTTTAAGATTTTTTACCTCATCTGCCGCCACAAAACAAAACACATCAAAAGTTGTATGATTTGTCAATATACCACTACTATCCTTCATCGCTTCGCAGTTTCCATGATCCGATGTAAGGATAAATTTATAACCCAAATCCACAGCTTTTTGATAAATCCTGCCCAACTCTTTATCTACCGCTTCCACTGCTTTTACAGTCGCTTCATAATTGCCCGTATGTCCAACCATATCACCATTAGCAAAATTCACGACTATAAAACCATAATCTGCATCCATAGCTTTTAATACCGTATCACCCACCTCTTTTGCGCTCATTTCAGGCTTCAAATCGTAAGTTTTGACTTTCGGACTTTGTATTAAAACTCTTGTCTCACCATCAACCGGACTCTCCTTGCCGCCATTTAAAAAAAATGTTACATGTGCGTACTTTTCTGTTTCTGCTGTGTGAAATTGCGAAATACCCTCTCTGGATATAACTTCACAAAGCGTTTGAGTAGGATTTTCAGATACAAATAACATAGGAAAGGGGAAAGTTTTATCGTACTCACACATCGTAATTATATTAACATCTTTTTTTTCTCTTTGGAAATAGTCGAACTCTGTTTCGCCGAATGCCTTTACGATTTGACGCATTCTGTCATTTCTAAAGTTTGCGAATAGTATCCCGTCACCGTTTTTAATTCCATTAAAATCCTTAAACGCCGCAGGCTCTAAAAATTCATCCGTTATGCCTTTGTCATACATAAATTTGACATATTCTATTGGTCTGAGAGTAGTTTTATTGTCGGTTTTTACAAGCGCGTTATAGGCCTTCTCCACTCTTTCCCAGCGATTATCTCTATCCATTGTCCAAAATCGCCCGCTTATAGTAGCAAACTTAACAGTATCATCGCAAATACCAAGCAGATCTTTCAAAAAATTACCCGCAGATACAGGACTTACATCCCGACCATCGGTTATCGCATGTAAAAAGACTTTTTTACCATTGTTTGCCGCTATCTTAGCTAACGCTTTTATATGTTCAATATGCGAATGCACGCCGCCATCGCTTACCAACCCCACTATATGGATACTATTGCTTTTGTTAAAAAAATCTTTCAAATCGCTATTTTGCGCCAGACTTCCATCTTCTATAGCCATTGAGATTTTGACAAGATTTTGGTATAAAATCCTACCACTGCCTATGCACATGTGACCAACTTCACTATTCCCCATCTGACCTTCAGGCAATCCCACGGCAAGTCCTGAAGTTTTCAAGACAGTATAAGGGACTTTTTCAAATAACATATCATAAGTAGACTTTTTTGCGGCAGCAAATGCGTTAAAATGGCTATTTTCATTGTAACCTATACCGTCTGTTATAATTAAAATGGTTTTATTAAATTTCATAACTCTATAATCCTATTTTATGCGCAATAATACTATATGGTTGCTAAAAGCTAAGTAATACTTATGATGCCGCTGTTATAAAACAAAGTTCTAAATATCCAAAAAAGTATTTGAAAATGTTCTTTTTTTAAAGAAAACAGAAAAATACTTGAAAAATTAGAGTTAAAATCTTATTGACTCATCAAAATCTATTTTTGTATTTTATGTAAAATTAACATTATTGTATTAAAATAACTCTCAATTTTTACCAACTTCCGGAGGCTTAATGCTTTATTGGTTTTATAGACATGCGGGAATTAACCTCTTCCAATATATCACCTTGCGTGCCTCAGTAGCGTTTTTATTAGCTTTTATTTTTACCGTCTGGTTAATGCCAAAATTTATAGCTTGGGCAAAAAGCCGTAAAGCTTCACAGCCTATTTTTGAACTTGCCCCAAGCGGTCACAAAACCAAAAATGACACTCCGACAATGGGGGGGCTTGTATTTATAACAGCTACTCTACTCTCTACCATAATATGTACGAAACTTAACAATATTTATGTTATTGGAGCGATTTTGACTTTAGTTATTTTCGCTTTTATAGGACTTAAAGATGATTTCGCAAAAATTACCGTAGGTAAGAACAATGGTGGCTTAAAGCCTTCACAAAAACTTTTTTTGCAATGTGTCGGTTCGCTTATCATAGGAGCAGTTCTGTTTTGGGGTTCCGGATTGACAACGGAATTTTACATACCGTTTTATAAAAGACCTCTTTTTGATCTCTATTTTTTCTCACTGCTTTTTTGGATGTTTGTCCTAATCTCATCATCAAACGCTGTCAACCTCACCGATGGACTTGACGGGCTTGCTACAGTGCCGTCCATACTTTCATTGTTGACTTTGGGAATATTTGTTTATGTATGCGGTAACGCAAATTTCAGCGAATATCTGCTTTTGCCTAAAGTGATGGGTACCGGTGAAGTCCTGATAGTAGTTACAAGTCTTATTGGCTCGCTTGTCGGATTTTTATGGTATAACTGCCACCCTGCGCAAGTATTCATGGGAGATAGCGGCAGTTTAAGTACTGGGGCGTTTATCGGTTATACCGCGATAATCTCTAAAAATGAGTTTTTACTCATTATTACAGGATTTGTTTTTGTGATGGAAACGCTTTCGGTTATATTGCAGGTAGGAAGCTTTAAAGCGCGCAAAAAAAGGGTATTTTTAATGGCGCCGATTCATCACCATTTTGAGATAAAAGGGTGGACAGAAAATAAAATTATTGTACGTTTTTGGATCATCGCGCTTTTATCCAATCTCATTGCGCTTACAGCTCTTAAAATACGATGAAAATTTCACTGTTTGGGTATGGCGTCACCACAAAAGCCATTGTTAAAAGGTTTGCGCCAAACTGTTTTATATATGATGATAAATTTGAAGAAAATTCACAAGATGAATTTGGCAATAAACTTCTTACTTGTAACGAATATGATTTTAATGCAAGCGACGTTGACATACCAAGCCCCGGTTTTCCGCCAAATCATAAATTAATCAAAAAAGCAAGACATTTAACGAGCGAGTACGATTTTTTTGATATGCCCGCGTCCGTTTGGATAAGCGGAACAAACGGCAAAACCACAACAACGCAAATGCTAAAACATTTATTGGCGTCTCGTGGGGCAATTGAAGGCGGAAATATCGGCAATCCGCTTGCTAATTTGGACAAAAATGCGCCTTTGTGGATACTTGAAACAAGTTCTTTTACGCTTCACTATACAAATCGCGCGGCGCCTGATATATATCTTTTGCTCCCCATTCGTCCGGATCATATAAGTTGGCACGGAAGTTTTGAAGAGTATGAGAGGGCGAAATTAAAACCTCTTTTAATGATGAAAGAGGGAAGCGTTGCGGTAGTGCCGAGTGAGTATGCGGGATTTAAATCAAACGCAATGCTTATAGGTTATGAAAATTCATTGGATTTGTCGCAAAAAATGGGTGTGGATATATCAAAAATAATCATCAAAGAACCTTTTTTATTGGACGCGCTTTTAGCTCTTAGTGCGGCGAAAATACTTTTTGACGAGATTGATATAGAAAAAATAAATAACTTTAAGATAGATAAGCATAAATTAGAAGAGTTTTATGATAAACGCGGCAGACTCTGGGTAAACGATACAAAAGGCACAAATGTAGACGCGACCATAGAAGCTTTAAAACGATATAAAGACAAAAAAATTTTCATAGTGCTTGGCGGAGACGATAAAGGCGTTGATTTGACGCGGTTTTTTGAGTTTATAAAAACTTATGATGTGGAGATTTTCGCTATCGGCAGCAATGCTGAAAAAATTATGAATTTTTCAAAAAATATAGGAAAAATAGCGCACTACTGCAAAACGCTTGATGTGGCGGTGCATAAAATGGATAAATTAATGGATGAAAATAGCGTGGGGCTTTTATCGCCGGCTGCTGCCAGTTTAGACCAATTTAGCTCTTATATAGAGCGCGGCGAACTTTTTATCTCATTGGTAAAAGCTTTGAATTAAAGGGTTTTTGCATAAATTTTGTAATCGCAAAGGTTTTAATAGCATTTTTTGCTTACATGTAGCTAATTTATGCTATGAAAAGAAGTTTTAATTTTCTACATATTCTTTACATGTGATAATTTTTTTGAACATAGTATTTTTTATCCGTTGCAAATCGTAAGAGTTAAACTTTACATGTAACAATATTTTTTTAAGCAAGTAATCTAAAAAAATAGCAAGATCGCGTATAAAGCCAATATTAAAGTTTAGTAGGTATAATTTCACTCTTGTTTTTGCTGGTCAGATAGCTCAGTCGGTAGAGCAGGAGACTGAAAATCTCCGTGTCGGCGGTTCAATTCCGTCTCTGACCACCATAAGCACGTCGTAATATATAAATCTTTCAATAGTAATTCATTAAAATATTTTTTTCTTATCCTGAGTCACTTTTTCCATTCTTGTAAATGCAGTCAAAAACATCGCAAAATATTGATATTATAAAAAAATATGATCGGGCAATATTGCCTAATTTTGTTACTCTATTCATGTGTTTGATTGATTTTATAAATGTTTATAGGCAAAAGAGATATTTTAATAGAAAATTACTTATTCGCTTTCCAATTTATTTGAACATGCTAAAAATAAGGGGTATTACACTATCTATCCTATGCATTTTTATTTTATAATAATGCTTTTAAGCTTATTTTGCTAAAATGGCACTAAATTTTTTTAAGGAGCACTCGTATGGCATTATTTGATGATGTTAAAGAGGTAGTTGTAGAACAATTAAATGTAAACCCGACAGAGGTAAAAGAAGAGTCTAAGTTTGTTGAGGACTTGGGTGCAGATTCGCTTGATGTTGTTGAGCTTGTTATGGCACTTGAAGAGAAATTTGACCTTGAGATTCCGGATACTGATGCAGAAAAAATTGTTACTGTCGGCGACGCAATTAAATATATTCAAGACCATAAATAATTTTCACCCGCACAAAGCCTGCTTCTTTAGACAGGCTTTTTTAATTTAACAGACTTGGAAAGGATTGCATGTTAAAAAGAGTTGTTGTTACCGGTATGGGTATGATAAACAGCGTCGGACTTGACAAAGAGAGTGCTTTTAAAGCTATAATTGATGGTAAATGCGGTATTAGAAGAATTACCCTCTTTGATGCTTCCAATCATATTGTTACTATCGCGGGCGAGATAGAAGGATTTGATCCGGAGAGTGTTTTAGACGGCAAAGAGGTCAAAAAAGCCGATCGTTTTATACAGCTTGGGCTTAAAGCAGCGCAAGACGCGTTAAAAGAAGCTTGCCTTGAAGATTTTAACCATGATAGATTTGGTGTTAGCTCGGCATCAGGTATTGGCGGACTTCCCAATATTGAAAAAAATTCCATCTCTTCAGTTTCAAGAGGACCACGAAAAGTATCTCCATTTTTTATTCCATCAGCGCTTATCAATATGCTTGGCGGTTTTGTATCTATCCAGTACGGGCTAAAAGGTCCGAACCTCTCCTCTGTTACAGCTTGCGCTGCAGGTACCCACGCTATCAATGAAGCTGTGAAGACTATTATGACAGGCGGAGCAGATAAAATGCTCGTAGTCGCATCGGAATCAGCCATTTGTGATATAGGTATAGCAGGCTTTGCCTCTATGAGGGCGCTATCTACAAGAAATGACGACCCACAAAAAGCTTCCCGTCCGTTTGATAATGAAAGAGATGGATTTGTGATGGGCGAAGGAGCCGGAGCATTGGTACTTGAAACTTATGAGGATGCAAAAAAAAGAGGAGCTAAAATTTACGCTGAGATCATTGGTTTTGGCGAGAGCGGTGACGCCAATCATATAACTACACCGGCTCCGGGAGGCGAAGGCGCAAAACGTGCTATGGCAGCAGCATTGAAAATGGCGAACATAACAAGCGTGGATTATATAAATGCGCATGGCACCAGCACAAAATATAACGATCTTTATGAAACGATAGCTATCAAATCACTATTCGAAACAATTCCTCCAATAAGCTCCACAAAAGGACAAATAGGGCATTGTTTAGGAGCAGCTGGAACAATAGAGGCTGTTATATCCATAATGGCTATCAATAACGGCATATTGCCGCCAACCATTAATCAACTCGTCAAAGATCCGGAATGTGATTTGGACTATATACCAAACACTGCAAGACAAGTAAATATTGCTACAGCCATGAGTAATTCATTTGGTTTCGGTGGTACAAACGGCTCTATAATATTTAAAAAAGCGGATTGATTTTGGCAACCTATCTTGATTTTGAAAAAAGTATAAAACAAATAGATGAAGAGATTTCAACAGCAAAGATAAAAGATGATGCAACGGCAGTAGAGATCCTTCAAAAAAACCTTGAAAAAGAGGTGATAAAAACATACAAAAACCTTAGCGAATATCAAAAACTTCAACTTGCACGTCATCCTGACAGACCATATGCTATTGATTATATGCGTCCGCTTTTAAATAATTACTACGAAATTCATGGCGACAGAACTTTTAGAGATGATACCTCTATAGTGTGTTATGTGGGGGACTTTTGGGGACGTAAAATCGTTATGATAGGCGAACAAAAAGGCAGAGGCACTAAAAATAAAATCCGCAGAAACTTCGGCATGCCACACCCTGAGGGTTACAGGAAAATTTTAAGAGTTTGTAAATTAGCTGAAAAATTCTCATTACCTATCGTCTTTTTTGTAGACACTCCGGGCGCATATCCCGGAATAGGAGCTGAAGAACGCGGACAGAGTGAAGCAATAGCAAGAAATCTTTACGAGTTAAGCTCACTCAAAACAAAAACCATATCTATCATCATAGGAGAAGGCGGTTCAGGCGGTGCGTTGGCTTTGGGAGTAGCTGATAAAGTCGCTATGATGACATACTCTGTTTTTTCCGTCATTTCACCTGAGGGTTGCGCAGCAATTTTGTGGAACGACCCTGCTAAACAGGAGAGCGCTACAAAAGCTATGCGTATCACAGCAGACGATTTAAGAGGACTTAGACTCATAGATGATGTTATAGAAGAGCCGTTAATGGGCGCTCACAGAGATAAGGACAGTGCAATAACGATTATAGGCGATTACATAGCCCAAACATTAAAACTGCTAGACGCTATGGATGATGATGAACGACAAGAGGCAAGATACAGAAAAATTCTTTCAATTGGCGCATTTCAAGAGTTGTAAACTTTCATAGATATATTTTTAACTATTTATATCTAAACAAATAAGTCTTCCGAAACAATAAAAAAAGAGTTAGTTTTCAATAAGCAAATAATGGTCAAGACTAATATTCATCAGAGTAGAAATTCGGTAAAAAATCCAAACTTTGGACTTACATTAGTTCATAACTCCAATCTACAACAGTAGAAATAGAATATTTGAGTGAGGCACAAAACTTTACTTATGATAAATAGAAATTCACCGAAGAATACGATATATTGGTAGCTGGGGGGAGACTTGAACTCCCGACCTCCGGCTTATGAGACCAGCGCTCTAACCAGCTGAGCTACCCAGCCAACAAAAAGGGGATAATTATATAGCGTAGTTACTTATAAATGCCTTTGGCACACAAGTTTGAAATCAAAATAGACAAATATAGACAAAAAGCGCGACATAGAGATGTGAACATATTTTCATACTATTAAGATACTTAATCTATGAGTTAAAATCATAATAATAACGCTTTTGCCACTATAAGCAATTGAAATTGCTTATAGTCGTTCCAATCTTTGAAAAAATACACTACATGTAGAATAATATGCAGCATTCTTTTACTTGCATTCCATTCACATGTGTAAATTCATTGCAAAAACAATGTTTTTATAAGCACTACATGTAAAGCCGAATTTCAAAAATCAACCCAAAAAACTTATTCTAAAGCTTATTTAAACAGTTTATCCAACGCTTTACCAACGGCTTTGTCTATTTTTTCACCGTTTTTATCAATATACCTGTTTACCTCTTGCGCGGCTTTATTTTTTAGGTACTGCGAGCTATCTATGGTAACTTTGGGTTTGTCGGTAGTACCTGTGACTTTACCGCCCAAATCGGTTTTTTCAATATTAAGCTCAAAAGGAATATTTAGCGTATTGCCTGCGATTTTACCATCTTTGACAAATATGCTCGATTTCGCACTCTTCATATCAAACAAAAAGTTGATATTTGCGCCATTTATCCTGCCTTCAAGCAACATATTTTCATAAAGTTCCGATGTTATATCAAAATTTGTAAACGTTTTAAGTAAATCGCCAAGCTGCGTCTCTACAAGCCTTCCGCTTGGACTGACGGCTTTGAAAGTTCCATTGCTTTTACTTATATCATAATCGGCGTTTAACGCGACTTTCGCGTTAAAGATGGCAGGATAACTTAACATTTTGAGCGTCTCAAGAGACGATAGGTTTTCGCCTTTTAAATTTACCTTCATGTCGTTCAGCTCAAAATTAACGCTTCCGCCTAAAATATCGCTCTTGCCGTTCGCATATAAATTGTCATTTTGATAATTTGCCATACCATTAACCGCCAAAGTGCCAATCATCTTTTGGTGCGCTATGGTTTCAAATTTTGACAAATCCTTAATTTCAAATTGATAGTTTGATTTCAAAGCAATTTTGTTTATGTCAAAATTACCTGTAAGTTCGTTCAGATTTATAAGACTTGATAGAAATTTCGCGTCAAAATTTCCAACTCCGCCTTTCATAACTATATTTGTTTTAGCGCTAAAATCGGTTTTTGGAATTGTTAGATTAAACTCTTTTTGAAGCGTTTGGGAATTTAATAAACCCTCGTTCAAATCAATATCTATCTTGCCGTCTTTATTTGCCAAAGAACTAAAATCAGCTTTTATATTTAGATTTGCCGAAGCGTAATTTGGCTGAACAAGCGTCTTTAAAACCTCATCAACCTTCACGTTTGAGGCTAAGACATCCAATCTGTCATTATCAAGTTTCGCGTCAAGTTTTCCACCCGCTAAATTATCGCTTTTTGCGCTTACTTGCAATATATTTGGCGCATATCTTGCGTCACCGTAAAGCGCCAGCGAACCTCTTAACGACACTCCCGTTACGCTTTCTAATTTCGCAAGCTCTTTGATATCTAACGCATAATTAGACTTTAGTTCGGTTTTTGATATATCAAAAGTTCCGTTAAACTTATCCAAATTAGCAAGGCTTGATAAAAATTTAACATCAAAACTTACCAAATCTTGTTGTATTGTAGCTTTTGACACCATACCAAATTCGCTATTTGGGGGAAGTGTCAAATTAAACTCTTTTTTCACAGTATCGCTATTAATTAGCCCATTGGTAAGTTCTACATCTATATTTCCGTTTATATTTTTTAAAGACGACAAAGAGGCTTTCGCGTTAAAGTTTGTGCTTGCGTATTTTGGCTGAGATACTATATGCAGTACCTCTTCTATTCTGGCATTCGATACCAAAACATCCAGTTTATCGTTGTCAAGTTTAGCTTCAAACTTTCCGCCCGCCAAATTATCGCTTTTTGCGCTTACTTGCAACACATTTGGAGCATACTTCACATCTCCGTAAAGTTTTACAGTCCCCCTCAGCGCCATGCCGACAATAATAGTTTCAAACTCTTTGAAGTTTGGCACGTCAAAAGTATACCCGCTTTTAAACTCCGAAGCATTTAAGTCGTATCTTGCATTTAGAGTTTTTAAGGTAGCCAAAGAAGAGAAAAGCTCAGCATTTCCCACTATCTCATTTGAGTTTTGTACCGAAAAATTTGAGGAGAGACTATATGTAGGATTTTTATCTAAAGTCAAATTAAACTCTTTTTGCAAAACATCTTTAAAAACTATACCGTTAGCGACAGTCGCGACCGCATTGCCGAACAGTTCGTTTTTCTCATTCGGCGTTATATGTATATCGGCTGATATTTCACCATCACTATAAATTGGTTGATTTAAAACGGCTAAAAGCTTGGATATTCTAAGCTCTTTTACATTTGCGGTTATACCGGTAACATTAAAATCTTTTAATGTAGTGTTAAAGTTTATAGCCGATTTAAATATATCGCCAGCGCCATACGCGCTAAAAAGGTCTAAATCTCCAATGACTTTGCCCTCCACTTTCAACGGTTCGTCTATTTTAACGCCCTCTATCTCGGGAAGTTTGTCGGCATTTATATCGTAGTCTAAATCAAACGAACGTTCGAATATATTTATACCGCCCGCTACTTTGGCTTTTATATTTTGCATGATTGTGGCTTCAACGTCTATAGAATTAACCCTTAGCGAAAATTTGTCAAGTTTTATCTCCATGCCGCTCGCCTCTTTCGCCTTATTTTCTATAATGGGCTTTAAGACATCGTTTCCTATCTGCGTGAACAACAAACAATACAAAAAAACTATCAATATCAGTATAACTACAGCCAAAATCTTTAAAAATTTTTTCATATCCCAAATCTCCTTAATTTCGTAATTTCAATTATCGCTAACAATCTCCACATGTTAAAGTTGTTGGAGTATCTATTATAAAACTTTAGTCAAATACACTAAAGTAATGTGATTTTATTATCATTAGGCATTGACATTTTACACCAAATATTGTAAAATCTCGTCACTCATTTAAGTTGAGTGCTAAAAATTAATTTTGGAGGACGAATAGCATGAATTTTCAGCCACTAGGTCAACGAATTTTAGTTGAAAGAGTTGAAGAACAGACAACTACTGCGTCAGGCATTATTATACCCGATAATGCGAAAGAAAAACCTTTACACGGAACCGTAAAGGCTATAAGCGACGAAGTAAAAGAAAAGAAATTGGTCGGCGTAGGCGATACTGTCGTATTTGCCAAGTATTCAGGCTCAGAAATTACGCTTGATAAAAAGACATATTTAGTGATGAATGTCGAAGATGTTCTTGGAATTTTAAAATAAGGATAAACCATGGCAAAAGAGATAAAATTTTCAGATAATGCTAGAAACGAATTGTACGAAGGCGTTAAAAAACTAAATGACGCCGTGAAAGTTACAATGGGACCAAGAGGAAGAAATGTTCTCATCCAAAAGAGTTTTGGCGCTCCATCTATTACAAAAGACGGCGTAAGCGTAGCTAAAGAGGTTGAACTAAAAGACCCTGTACAAAATATGGGCGCGGCTTTAGTGCGCGAAGTTGCCAGCAAAACGGCAGATCAAGCAGGAGATGGCACAACAACGGCGACTATTTTGGCTCACGCTATTTTCAAAGAGGGATTGAGAAATATCACCGCAGGCGCAAATCCTATTGAAGTAAAACGCGGTATGGATAAGGCGGTTGAAGCGATTATAGCCGAACTTAAAGCGATTTCAAAAAAAGTAAAAGATAAAAAAGAGATAGCGCAAGTTGCCAGCATATCGGCAAATTCCGATACAAAAATCGGCGAACTTATCGCTGACGCTATGGACAAAGTCGGCAAAGACGGCGTTATTACTGTAGAAGAAGCTAAAGGCATTCAAGACGAACTTGACGTGGTTGAAGGAATGCAATTTGACAGAGGTTACCTATCTCCATATTTCATAACAAACGCAGACAAAATGGAAGTAGCGCTTGACAATCCGCTCGTGCTTTTATATGACAAAAAAATAACAAATCTAAAAGATTTGCTTCCTGTATTAGAGCAAGTTCAAAAAACAGGCAAACCTTTGCTTATCATAGCAGAAGACATTGAAGGCGAGGCTTTGGCTACGCTTGTAGTAAATAAATTGCGCGGTGTACTAAATATAGCTGCCGTGAAAGCTCCGGGATTTGGCGACAGAAGAAAAGCTATGCTTGAAGATATAGCTATTTTAACCGGTGGCGAAGTTATCAGTGAAGAGCTTGGACGTACACTTGAGAGCGCGACTTTAAACGATCTTGGCAAAGCAAGCCGCATAGTCTCCGATAAAGATAACACTACGATAGTAAACGGCGGTGGCGACAAAGATAAAATTAACGCAAGAATTGCTCAAATCAAAACTCAAGTTTTAGATACGACAAGCGATTATGACAGAGAAAAATTGCAAGAAAGACTCGCAAAACTTAGCGGCGGCGTAGCTGTTATAAAAGTCGGCGCAGCGACAGAAACTGAGATGAAAGAGAAAAAAGACAGAGTTGACGACGCTCTTTCAGCTACAAAAGCGGCTGTTGAGGAAGGCGTAGTTATAGGCGGCGGCGCGGCGTTTATCGTAGCAAAATCAAAAATTAATCTAAGCCTTGAAGGCGACGAGGCTGTTGGCGCTGAGATAGTAACAAGAGCTTTAAAAGCGCCTTTAAGACAAATAGCTGAAAATGCGGGCTTTGACGCCGGCGTTGTGGTAAACAACGTAGAACTTAACAAAGATAAAAATTTCGGCTTCAACGCGACAAGCGGACAATATGTGGACATGTTCAAAGAAGGCATAATCGATCCTGTTAAAGTAGAAAGAATTGCTCTTCAAAACGCGGTTTCCGTTGCCAGCTTGCTTTTAACGACAGAAGCTACTATCAATGAGATAAAAGAAGAAAACCATCATCACGCGCCTGATATGAGCGGAATGGGAGGAATGGGAGGAATGGGCGGCATGATGTAATCGCCCTGCCCTTTTAAAACCCTTGCAAGTTTTTACATGTAAGGGTTTTAACTTCCAAATCTTCTTTCATATATTAAATCTTTTAACTTGTTTATGTTAAATATTATGACGGTTCTTATATCAAATCTCTAAAAATAGTTTTCGCAAAAAAATCGAATATTTTAAAGTTTCATATTTTATCAATAAAATATATTCTGCAAAAACAAATCATACTCAGCAATTACCAATTCTTTTTATTTGCTATAATCCAAAAAACAATTTTATCGTACCAATATATCTTTTCAAATAACCTCATCGCTCCATTTCTCATGATAATAAATGTTTACATGTAACGATTTTTTTCATTCTAACCGTTTTTTTCTGCCCTTATGTCAAAATAATCTAAATATTTTTATATAACCAAGCTTGGCAATAATTTACGAGTAGTCCTTACATGTAAAGAGCTTAGTATAAATACTACATGTAACGGATTGCATTCATTTCCAAAAATCTTGGCTTATAATAAAAATATAGCGAGCTTAAAATCTGCTACCTATTAAATTACAAAAAACAAATTATGCCATTGTGGGTTTTCAAAAATAGCGTAACAATTTATTATTAAAATTTTGTTATTTATGGCAAATTTTTATTTTTATTTAATTTTAGCATAGATATAATAATAATTGTAATCATTTTTTAAGGAGTACTTCATGAACAGTTCCCGTCGTTTTTTTACAAAAACGGTTCTTTCCCTGACGGCTTTACTATTTCTTAGCGGCTGTAATTCAGGAGAAACGCAAGCGTCTGCCGATGTCAATACTGATTTGGAGATAGTAGAGTACGATAACTTCAAAATTGAATACGACAGAAAAAATCTTGTAGCAAATTTTATACTTAAGAGCAATCAAAATGTAACAATTATCTCAACGCACGATGAAAACGGTGTGACAAAATTTACAACCCGCGAAGGTGAAACTATCATTGTCTTGGCGCCTGGACATAATGAGTATAAAAGCCCATCACTAATAGGATTTGGCAAAGATGCGGAAGGTAATAGTCTAATTGGACTATTTCCTGCAGAATAAGGAGGGATTTATGGCTAATCCCGCTGATGATCCCCATAGCGGTTATATAGTTTGTTCATGTAGGAATAGGTAAAGCTTTACTGTTTCATCAAGGTAGATGCGTAGCGTGCGGAAGTTGCGTATCTGCATGTACCGAGGATGCTCTGGCTCTTGATACCTTTTCAAATGAAACTCATTTAGTTCCAACGCCATCCAAATGCACCGGCTGTTTTAAGTGTGTAGAGGTATGCTCTGCAGACGCGCTTAGACAACAAGGTTGATAACCAAACAATCACTCGTAATTATAAATTTCCAAATCAAATAAAGGCGTTAAGTATTATTGACGCCTTTATTTATATCTTTAATTTCCTATACTTTATCGCAATAACTTTGATATCATCTTTGTTAAACTGATAATAAAACTATTGCTATTTTACTAATATATTTTCATATTTAAATCCATAAAAATAATCTTGCATGTAGGCATTTTGTTTTAGCATTTATATCTTAATTGTAAAAATAAATAATCTACATGTAATCATAAACGCAACGATAATCTGTCATAAAAAAATGTATATGAAACTATTGTCAAATAGTTTCATATACATTTTTGTCGTTTTTTATAGAAATCTATTAATTTTATCTTTTTTTAACTTGCTACAGATATAATAATCATAATCATTTTCTTTAAGGAATACTTTATGAATAATTTTCACCGTTTTTTTATTAAAGCAGGTATATTTTTGAGCGTTCTACTCTTTGTATGGGGTTGTAATTCAACTGAAGCAGGAAATTCGGCAACTACTACTAATAACCCAAATATAACGGTAATTGCACAAGATGGTTTTAATATTGAGATTAACAAAGATAAAAATAACGAGATAACCGTTGTGCATACAAGCGATAACGATGTCAGGCTTATTTTGAAAAAGGAGAGTAATGTTTACGAATTTACGACTATTGAGGGTACATCTATCTTAACCGTAAATCTAAACAGTGGTCAAGATTTAAATTTAAATTATAGAGCGAACAGCGTAAGTTTTAATAAAAATAACGACGATACTATAACAATAATTACGCTCTCGTCGCAGGAATAAATATATTACGAATAAAATTGTGCATATTTTGTATTTTTCATGATTTAAAATAAACTCAAATTTTTCTATAAGGTGTGGAAATTGTGTGCTTTGCCATGATAGCATATAAGGTATGAATGTGGCACTTTATAACCTACTCGAATATTGCAATATTTAGATTGTATGATAAACATATGGTAGACTTTTATAGTTGCATTCAACTTTAAAATTTATCTCATATCTTTTACCTAACACAAAGCAAAATTCTAAACGGTTCCACAAATAAAATTCCGCAAAGCCGTTTAGACTATAACCTTACTTTTAGCATATATTGAAATACTTTTAAGCTTTATTATGATATCTTTCCAAATTAAATACTTGATATTGATATTAATTATCTATACTTTAAAAATAAGCAAGGGACAAGAAATATGCGGGAGATAATAGTCTGCGAAAATCTATCTTTCAAATACAAAAATACCGAAGTTTTGCACAATGTAAATTTGAGCGTAAAACAAGGCGGCATAGTCGGACTGCTCGGTAAAAACGGCGCCGGGAAAAGCACTATAATAAATATACTTATGGGATTTTTACAGCAAAACGCGGGCAAATGTTCCGTTTTGGGATATCAAAGTTTTTTCATACCTCCACATGTAAGGGCTAAAATAGGACTTGTGCACGAAGGATTTACGCAATACAACTTTATGTCCATAGACGAGATAGAGCGGTATTATTCGGCTTATTATCCAAAATGGCAAAAAGAGATATATTATGACTTGATAGACAAAATGAAAGTGCCGCATTCGCGCAAAATATCAAAACTATCTTGCGGACAAAGATCGCAAGTGACACTCGGTCTTGTTTTGGCTCAAAGTCCTGAACTTTTGATTTTGGACGACTTCTCAATGGGGCTTGATGTAGGCTATAGAAGACTGTTTCTTGAGTTTTTGAGAGATTTTGTCGATACGTATAAAACAACGGTGCTACTAACCTCTCATATCATATCAGAACTTGATACGTTTTTGGACGAGATTATCATTTTAAAAGACGGCGTTGTCGTGACGGAAGGCAAAAAAGAGGATTTTGCGAAAAATTTCCACTCGTATTCGCTGCCGATTTCTTTATCAAACGTTTTGAAAATCAACGAAACTATCGTGAATATAGAATATGGCAAAAAAGAACTTCTAATCTTCTCTTTTAACGACGAAAAAGCTATAAAAAAATACCTTTTAAGCATTGGGGTTGAAAGCCGCATAGTTGAAAATATGACGCGAAAAGTTATGAATTTGGAAGACGCCTTTATAGGACTTACAGGGAGATATTAATGGGTAAAAAGAGTATTTTTAAAGCGATATTATTAAAAGAGCGGATAAAACTGCAAAAGCTTTTTTGGCTTCCCTTTGTAATCGTTATAGCGGTATCCGCGGACGTTTATATGAGTTATAAATCCGTCATAGCCTCACATGGAGCGGCTGAACTTTGGATAGATCTTGTATACAAACAAAGCATTTACTTTGATAAATTCAAATGGGCTTTGATAGCAGGCGGAATGCTATTTGCGTATTTGCAATTCGCACCAGAGTGCAAAAGCGGACGTTTAAGGCTTATGTTTCATCTGCCCACACCCTATCGTTTATCCATTTATTCTATCATTTTTATCGGCGTTATTTTAAATATTATCTTATCCCTAACCGCCATAATCTGCCTGTTTTTAGTCTCTTGGATGTTTCATTTTCCATATGAACTCATATTTAGCATGTTAATGAGCGTTGTTCCATGGTCTATCGCCGGAATAGTATCGTATCTTGCCGTATCGTCAATCATAGCCGAATCCTCGATAGTAAGAAAATTGGCTCTCGCGTTCATATGCGTAATTTTTATAAGTTTGCTTACCACAACGAACGGATTTTTTTCCATAAAATCTGATTTGGGTCTTTATGCTCTAACCGGCTTCTTTTGGCTGTTTTCTTTTGAAGCGGCGGCTTTAAGAATAAAGGAGAGAGTATCATGAATATCAATATACCGCGCCTCGCCGTTTTTTTCGTATGCGTCATAGGGCTTTTTTGGTTTATACCAAATTTTTACGCAAAAGCGTTTAGAACCGATAAATTTCAACTCGGCGGATCTTTCAGCGAGATTTCAAAAGAGTTCGTTACTTGGGAAGTAGGTCCTGATAGATTAATCTATGAAAATGAAAACGGCGAGAAACTCGATAGAGTGAGCGCTCAAAAAATGCTGCCGTTTTTGTTTTACAACAGCATTGACAAATGGAAAGCTTTTCCGCTTCAAAGCGTTGATGGAGAAAATATCACTTACGATACGGCAAAATCAGGAATTCAAATGTTAAGGCTGTCCGCGAGAAATATACTCTCCAACGCTTTGCCCTTACATGTACTATTCGAATCCCAGCCTTTAGGCGCGTCTTTGGAAATACCTGACGATATGCTTTTGATAAAACCAAACAGGTTTGTTTTTATAAACTGCGCGAATGGAAAGGTAGACGAGGAAAAATCCAAAAGTTTTACCGAGGAAGCGAAAAATGCGGGAGTTATTTTCCCTGTCCTAAAAGCTTTCGCGAACCCATCTGATTTGAAACCGTTTGACGAAGGACTGTTTTTCGCCGACAGCGCCAATAAAATATTTCAATTAAAAATGGTAAAAGGCGCGCCGTTTGTGAAAAAAATAAGCGAAACTTTAGATAAAAAGGTCTTACATGTAAGTGTTGATGAAAGCGAAAAAAGAGTTTTTGACGGCACTATAGTGACCGAAAACTCCATCTATATAAATACGTACAAAGACGGTTTAAAAAAATTGCCGATTGAAAATTACAATCCTAAAACAACCTCTGCGACCGCCTATTTTTCGCCTATGTATGAGACTGTCTTACTTAATAACTTATCCGTTAAAAATTCTCCCATGCAGTATATGGCGATGAAAGATTTGAACGTCATACGCGAATATCAAAAAAATATACCGCGAGATATCGTACAAAAAAGAGAGTATGTCTCTTACGGTCTGTCTTTTTTGACGCCGTTTTATCTCGCGCAATTTAACGCTCTCTCAAACGAGGTTTTGTTTGAGATAAAATTCGCGCCAAATCTCACTTTCGCGCTTTTGGGGATACTGTTCGCGTTAGCATTATACATTGCAATAAATTACAAAAAAAGATTTTATATAGCAGATTTAGCGGTTATTTGCCTTACGGGCATTCCAGGGTTCATAACATTGCAAATATTCAGCTCTATCGCCAAAAAAGAGTGAAATGAGTATTTACGCACTGCTACATGTAAGGATATTTTTTACCATCATAATAATTAATACATAAAAGGACGCAAAATGTATTTTCAAAACAAAACGGCAATTTTTTGGACGCTTAGTCTATTTATCTGCTCCGCTACGCTTTTAGCTGATGAAAACGCTTTCAAAGACGAAACCATTCAGCTTATGCAAATAGATGTTAAAGCGCGAGCTGGAGATTTAAACGGGACCGCCAATAAAGGCAAAGGTGGGGAACCTACCGTCATAAGCAACGACTATATCAAAAACGCGCCGACGCCGACAAATACCGTAACGGATCTGCTGCGAGGCAAATCCTACATACAATACGACCAAACGTCAAGAAGCAGCGCGACTGGCGGGGAGATATCGCCGCCAAGAGTATCCATAAACGGAGCCAAACACTATGAAAACAGTTATTTGATTAACGGAGTTAGTAACTCCAACAATATAAATCCGAGCGGTTTGCCTTTGGATTTGTCAACTCAATCGGGTCAGCCAAGAGGAGAGGCTCAAACACTCTTTTTGGATACAAGTCTCATAGATACCGTTGCGGTTTATACTGAAAATATAGGGGCGGAATACGGCGGATTTTTGGGCGGCGTGATCGACGCGAAGATAAAAGACGCGAGTACGGACAGGTGGCATATATATACAAATTATCGCTACACAAGCGACACTTGGACAAAATTTCATTGGAGTGAAGCTCAAAAAAACGCTCTAAACACTACGTCAACGCCACAGTTGCAGCCGAAATTTAAAAAACAAGAATACACTTTTTCTGCGGACGGTCCCATAACCGACAATCTCGGACTTATGCTAAGTTACGGTAAAAAAGAGGCAAAAATCCCGCTCTGGTCGACTTATACGGTTAACGGCGTGCCCGAAAAAAGAGTTCAATTAAGAGAAAATGAAAATTTTCTTGTCAAATTAAACACTAATGGATTGGATGATTTTAAGGCAAGTTTTACCGGTATTTATGCTCCTTACGAACATGCCCTTGTCGTTCCTCTTTACAAAAATTCCGATTACAGTATAGATAGCGGCGGATATACGTTAATTTACGATATGGAAAACGATTTCTCATTTGGGAAGCTAAAAAATACCATAAATTACCAAAAAAACGAGCTCTCAAGAATTTCTGACAGAGATTTTCTAAATGAATGGAGCACGGCTTACCCCAGCAACGGCTATTTGAATTGGAGCTCAGGAAACGTAGCATACGAGGGAGCTTTTGGCGATTATACGCAGGATAAAGAGAGTATAGGATATAAAGGAATTTTTGAGTTTGACGAGATACAAAGCGCTGATATTGAACATACGATAAAAGTCGGCGCTGAAGCGGAATATAATAAGCTAAAAGGAGTAAGAGGTAAATATACTGTATTTTATGCCGGAGTAGGAGACACAACCGTAACGGGAAGCATAGATAACGGCATATTGGAAGGTTCGCAATACTCAACAAACACAGTCAGCGGAATGCGTCAAAAAATAGACATAGATTTTGGCGCGGGCGCGTTGTTTATTGAGGATAGTATGACTATAGACAGATTTACGATTCGTCCCGGACTTCGTATATCAACAGACAGCATAACGGACGATATCGATATCGCGTGGAGACTTTTCGCGAACGCGGACGTTTTTAACGACGATATGCTAAATATATATGGCGGATACAATAGATACTATGGAACTCAAATTCTCTCTTACGCTATGCATTTGCCCATTAGAACGTATCGATCAACAAGAGCCAACGCGACGGCTCCTTGGGTTGATAGTCCAAGTACAAGTACAAATCCCAAGTACAATTTAGGAAACCTTAAAACGCCATACTCGGACGAACTTAATATCGGAGCATCGCTCGATATCTACGATACGCTCTTTGGGCTTAAATTGGTAAACAGAGAAAACAAAAATGAGATTAGAAGCGTGCGTCCAAATGGCAGCACAAATACTTACAGAGAGTTTGCCAACAAAGGAGAGAGCAGTTATTGGGGTATTACACTCCAAGCTTCAAAAGATTACGATTTGGGTATGGGCGGCAAGCATAGCTCAGAATTTTCAGTGACAAGACAAAACAGTAAATCCAACAGTTTTGACCCTATAGGCGCTTTTGACTATGACGATATAGCAGGTTCAGTATCTATGACGCATATAACTTACAACGGCAAGCTAATGCCTATAGAAGATGTGAGAAGGTCAACAGATTTTAACAGACCTTGGGTAGTCGCGTACGCGCATACGGCTCATTTTAACTATTTTGAATTGGGCGGAGTGTTAAGATATCAATCCAAATCAGCAGGCGGCGCGTTGAGAAATTCGGGATTTGGGCATAACGATCCTGACGGCATCCGTACCGTCGCGTTTAACGATGCAAGTTACGGCGACACTTTCAACATTGACATGTTCGCGGCGGCTGATTTAAAAATCAAAGGCAATAAATTCACTATAGGGGTAGACGTCTTAAACCTTTTAAACAAGAAAAATGACGCTGCGGCATATTACGGCGTTATCTCTTCAAGAGGACGTGAAGGATACTCTCTTGGACGTCAATTTTTCGCGAACTTCAGATATGAATTTTAGACTATACAAAGGTTGGTCTTAATTTTTTTTATGTTTGTTTTAACAAATGGTATTATATTATGATGTTATCGGTTCTTTAGTATATAAATATCAAACTCTTTATATTAAAGGCGGGGTAAATAGGAAAAACAAGCGGTAAATAGCGGTAAAATGCGATAATATTAAATTTTTAAAAAAAGGATAAAAATGAAGCAAAAGATAATTAAGCCTGCAACCAATCAAGAACTCGCGGATTTTCTATGCCGGTCAAAAAAAACAGTTGATGGTTATCCAATTATTAAGTTGCACTTAATGAGATACGGGCTCGCGACA
>JAISGD010000002.1 GCA_031263195.1 Campylobacteraceae bacterium
GAGTAGTGAAGAGTTATATCAGATCCTTGTATATCTATATCTTCATGAAGTTCTCTTGTTTTTGGAATTACGTAAGAGCCGACAGATGCTTTGCATGTGCCTTCGTTGCCGTCTTTGAGTTCTGGTTGAGGCACACATATGTGATTTGCGTCTTTATAAGTTCCTTGGGGACATTTAATGCATGCAGGTATTGAACTCTCAAACTCATCTGCCGAACATAGCGCTACATATCTTGCGTTGAGTCTGTCATAAACATTGTGTATACGTCCATATACCGTAGTACAAACTCCATCTACCATCTCCAGTGTTGTCGTAATTCCATCGGATACATACAAATAATGTTGACACTCAAGTACTTCATTGTTAGAACATTGATTGGTTAAACTTAAAAGGTACTCCCAATTTCCAGAATCACTTATCGTACTACCATTACCTGTAGTTAAAGTATTTGAAGCAGTATAATATGAAACGCCGTCAATAGCTACCTGCTGCCCGTAACAAGTACTAATGTCATACGGGTCTCTCGCAAAAGAGAAACAAACTAAAAACATCAATAATGAAATCAACTTTTTCATAAAAATCCCTTTAACAAAACAAAATGTCAAACAAGATTATCTCTTAAGTTAAATTAAAAAATACTTAGTATTAAAAATAATAAGCTAATTATAGATTAAACTTGATAAATAGATTGTTATTGGTTTTTATTGATAAAAAGATGTTTAACCTCCTACCATAAATCCGGCTTCGCTTAAAAATTGTGAAGGCACATATTCTATCTTTTTGATTTTGTCATATTTGGCAAATGATAAAAAAAGTTTATCTTTCGCTCTTGTAGTCGCTACATAAAAAAGTCTTCGCTCTTCTTCAAGGCTTCCGCCGCTCATATTCATAAGTTTTCTGTTTGGAAACCTGCCATCCATCAAGTCCACAATATAAACCTCTTTAAATTCAAGTCCTTTACTTGCGTGAATACTCAAAAGATTTACCCCCTCCCCTTCGCTCATTTCACCGCTGCCAAGCGTTAAGGCATTTAAAAAACTCGCTATGTCGCGGTAATTTTTAGCCAAATCTTTCAAAAGCCAAGCTTTGCGCATTATCCTGTCTTTCGCTTCATCAACAAGCTTATTATCTACACTGCCGTCTTTAAGTGTGCCTCTTTTTTTAGCGAGCAAGTTTACTATTCCCTCAAAAACAGATGAATTTATCGTATGTTCGCAAAGACTGAGCGGCAGTTTTATCATACGACTCTCTCTCAAAAATTTATAAAAAATATATATAAATCTAGCCGCATCCTCATTAATACGCGAATTTTTCAGTATCGGATTGGACAAAAATATCTCTTCAAAATCAAGATGATAAAATCTACTCACACTACCTATATCATGTATATCGTCAAACAGTCCAAGCTGTGCGTTTTTGACCTTCTTTTTAAATGGATTTTCCACATCTTTGGGCTTCAAAAACGCTTCTCTTATATCACCGCCTATCTCTAAAAGCGCGTCAAAAAGCTCTTTTGAAAATGCCGCTCCAATGCCTTTTGCATATTCAAAAATATGAATAAACGCCATCATATCTTTAGGATTGACAAAAAGACTCATCAAATTCAACATCACTTTTACTTCCGCAGAATCAAAAAAACTATTGCTGCCTTTGCGTTTACACTTAATGCCAAATTCTCTCAAGCTCGCTTCTATGCCATCTGCACTGGAGTTATTTCTAAATATTACCGCTATATCATATGGTGCGGATATTGAAGCCTCAATCTTTGCCGCAACACCTTGATACTGCTCAAAAAGCTCATTAAAGCCAAGCAGTTTCGGCTCCTCAAACGTCCCGTTTCTTGTTACTTTCAACTCTTTTGGATAAAGACGCGGGTTTTTCTCTATAACTCTGTTGGCTAAAGATAGTATCATATGAGACGAGCGGTAATTCTTATCAAGAGTAAAGATATTGGCATCGGTATAGCGCTCTTTAAATGTACCGATGATTTCTATGTTTGCCCCGTTAAAAGCATAAATACTTTGGTCATAGTCGCCCACACAAAAAACGCTTCCAGATGAAAAAGCCTTTATCAAAGAACCTTGCAATGAGTTCGTATCTTGATACTCATCTATCAAAATCTCTTTGAAAAAAAGTCCTGTATCACCTTTTTTTAATTCTTCACGAAAAAATATCAACAAGTCATTAAAATCTACATAGGAAAATGCTTTTTTTTCGGCACTAAACTCTTCTAAAATATCCTCATAAATGTCAAAATAGACGCCGTGCTCGCTATCGCTGTTTTTGAGCCATTCGCTGAAAGTAAGATTAAGCTCTGAGTTTTGATAGAGTGAAAAGAGGTCGTATAGATATTGAGCTTGATATGGTTTAACACTTGAGTCTATATGAGCGAAGCGCCTTTTAGCGTGTATAGCTTTTAGTAAAATCTTAAGTTCTTTTGGTTGTTTTAAAATGATATTTTTACTGATTTTTTTTAAAAGTTTGTAACTTACGGCATGAAATGTCCCCGCTTCTATTTTTTTGACTGTTTCATTGTCAAAAAAACGCGCTACGCGCTCTATCATTTCACTTGCAGCTTTATTTGTAAATGTAAGCAGTAAAATCTCTTCAGGCTTTACGCCGTTTTGCAAAAGATGAGCGATACGCGCTACTATTGTAGAAGTCTTACCTGTACCGGCGGAAGCAATGATAAGATTGTGTCCAAACGGCGCTGTCGCTGCGGCGTATTGTTCTTGGTTTAATCGCGAGAGAGGCAAACACTATCCTTTTTAAAAAGCCAAAAGGATAGCAGGATACGGCTTAATATTCACAATGCTTTGCGTTTTAATAGATTTTGCGCATTTATTTTTCGGAATCTTTGGCTTTAACGCGCTTCTCATATACTTCGTTCTCGGCACTATTTGCAAATTTTGCCTTACCATAAAGCACACACCCTTTTTCACCGGGCGAACACTCTTTTTTCAGCAAGTCACACTTTTTATCAGTCAAATGCGAACACCCCCAAGAACCCATTCTATCCTCACTTTTTCATAAAATAGGCTTTTTGCTCGGATGAGAGTCTCTCTACAGCGTATCTTAACATTGTGCGAGGCATTATCTTATGGTACTTTTCCAAAAAATCAATCAGCCCGATAAGCCCTTTTGGAGATACTTTACCCATCTCTCTTAACATCCAACCGCAAGCCTTATGCATTAAATCATGCTTATGTGTCAAAAATTTTTCACACAACTCCAAAACCAAAGCAAATTCGCCTTTGTGTATCAAATACCAATTCGCCACAACGCTCATTCGCTCTTCCCACAAAAAACCGCTTTGCGAAAGAGTTCGCAATATCGTACAATCGCCGATCTCATAACAGTATCTGCCCAAAATCTTATAAACCGATATATCCACCAAATCCCAATTGTTAATATATCTTGTATGTTCAAGATAGAGATTTACTATTTGATTTTTCTTTTTAGCGTCCGCTTTGTCAAATTTATTAAAAAGCATAATGAGCGCGGCGACTCTCGCCTCATGCAAACGCTCTTTCAAAAGAGCGCTTATTTCGCTAAATTCAATTTGTTTATAAAATCTTTTAGCGACCAGCCTTAAATTTTTTGCCCTGATACCGCAAAACGTATCGTTTATGTCGCCGTATCCGCCCTCAAAGCATTTAAAAAAATTCGCATGATGGAGCGCGTATACCTCATCGCCGTACTTTAAAAGCTCATTTATGACATTTTGTGCATTCATTAAAAATTATTTGTTTTTTAAATTGCGCAGTTTCAAACATCCGTCCATTTTTTGAAGATTGCAGGATTGTCTGTAGTATGAGGTGGCTTTGGAGTTATCGACAATCTCGTAATTATATATCTCGCCAAGTTCATAACAGCTATCGGCATCTTTTAATTTGCAAGCAGCGTCAAATAATTTTACGGCGTCATTCAAGTCCGCACCGCTGTCTGTCTTATAACTATAATAGTACATACGAGCGATTGTAGCGATATAGGTGGTATTGCTTTTGTCAAATTTATTTGCTCTTTTGAAAAACTCTATCGCTTTCGCATCATTTTTGGCAAAACCATCGCCCAAAAAGTAAGCCACGCCTACAAAAAAACAACCTTGAGCAACACCATCATTGCACTCTTTTTGATAAGAGACTATTTTTGATGACTCAAACTCCGCGCCAAACGCAACACACATTAAACAGGAAAACAAGATTAAAAATTTCTTCATTCTCTATTCTTTACATTTCTAAGTTTATCGCAGCCGTCAAGGCTCTTTAATTCACATGATTTTTGATAATACAGCGTTGCCATTTCATAATTGATATTTATAGTACCGTCGCCATATTCGTATATACCGCCAAGAATATTACAACTGTCAAATTCGCCGTATCTGCAAGATTTATTAAAAAGTTCCAAAGCCTTGCTTAAATTCCACTCGCCATTGCCTATTTTATAGTCATAATAGTGAAGCTTACCGATTGTAGCTAAAAAAGTGGGATTTTTAGGCTCAAGTTCTTGTGCCATCTCTAAATATTCAAGTGCTTTTATGTCATCTTTTGGCATACCATCGCCCAAAAAGTAAGCTACACCTACAAAAAAACAGCCCATAGCATCTTTAGTCGCACAATCTTTTTGATAACTATCTACTTTGCGTCCATCAAATTTTGGTGTTTTCGCAAAAATCTCACCTGACATAAACAATACTATACAAACGACTAATTTTAAAAGATTTTTAGACACGCTATTCCTTTGCTTGCCGAAAAATAAAACTTTTTTATTTTAACAATTTTTTGCTAAAAATAACTATAATTTTGCTTTACGTTGATATTTATCAATGTAAAGCCGTTTTTTAATACTTTTTGAGTAAAATTAGAGCTTTTAAAATTGAAATCGAGGCCATTAATGAGCGAAAAAGCAGTTTCGTATGAACCGAAAAATATAGAGGACAGTTATTATAAAATTTGGGAAAGCAGAGGATATTTTGAACTTGAAGGCAATAAAAGCATACAAAAAGAAGGTAAAAATTTTTCCGTTATGATGCCGCCGCCAAATGTTACCGGAAGCCTTCATATCGGACATGCTCTGACTTTCACACTTCAAGATATATTAACTCGCTATAAAAGAATGGACGGCTATAAAACACTTTGGCAGCCGGGAGTCGATCACGCGGGAATTGCGACTCAAAATGTAGTTGAAAAGCAACTTTTAAAAGATGGCGTTAAAAAAGAGGATATAGGCAGAGAGAAATTTTTGCAAGAAGTGTGGAAATGGAAAAACTACAGCGGCGGCGAAATAATAAAACAGTTGCGAAAATTGGGCGCAAGTCCCGCTTGGAGCAGAGAGCGTTTCACAATGGACGAGGGACTTAAAAACGCGGTTAGAAAAGCTTTTGTAACTCTTTACGACGAAGGGTTGATAGAACGCGGAAATTATATGGTCAATTGGTGTACGCACGACGGCGCGCTTAGTGATATAGAAGTTGAATACGAAGAGCATAAGGGTAAACTATACTATTTAAAATATTTTTTCAAAAATTCCGACAAATATTTGACAGTTGCTACTACAAGACCAGAAACATTTTTCGGCGATACGGCAGTTATGGTAAATCCTGATGATGAAAGATATAAGCAGTATATCGGCAAAAGCGTGGTTTTACCTATAATCAATCGTGAAATAAAAGTCATCGCTGACTCACATGTAGACAAAGAATTTGGCTCAGGCTGCGTAAAAGTAACTCCCGCCCACGATATAAACGACTATGAGGTAGGCAAGCGGCATAATTTGGAATTTATCACGATATTTGACGAAAACGGCATTTTAAACAGCTATTGCGGAATATTTGAAGGCAAAGAGAGGCTAAAAGCAAGAAACGAGATAGTAGATGCGTTGCAAGAAAGCGGAAATATAGAAAAAATCGAAGATTATGTAAATCAAGTCGGACACTGCTACAGATGCAAGAATGTGGTTGAGCCTTACATCTCAAAACAGTGGTTTGTCAAAAAAGAGATAGCCAAAGGCGCTATAGAAAAAGTAAATAACTCTCTTGTAAAATTTCATCCGCCTCATTGGATAAACTCGTATAACGCTTGGATGAAGGATTTAAAAGATTGGTGCATTTCAAGACAACTTTGGTGGGGACATAGAATACCGGTGTTTTATTGCGATGATTGCGGCTTTGAGTGGGCAAGCAATGAAGAAAATCCGCACAAATGCCCTAAATGCGATTCCAAAAACTTTCATCAAGATCCCGATGTGCTTGACACGTGGTTTAGCTCGGGGCTTTGGTCATTTTCAACGCTTGGCTGGGAAAACGGCGAATATTGCGATAAAAAATACAACAAAAACGATTTAAAAGATTTTTATCCAAATTCCATTCTAATCACGGGATTTGACATTCTGTTTTTTTGGGTTGCCAGAATGATGTTTTCAGGCGAGCATTTTATGAAAAAACTACCTTTTGAGAATATATACTTACATGCGTTGGTACGAGATGAATTCGGTCAAAAAATGAGCAAATCAAAAGGAAATGTAATAGACCCGCTGGATATGATAAATGAATTTAGCGCGGATGTATTGCGTTTTACTTTAGCGGTTTTGGCTGTTCAAGGAAGGGATATAAAGCTTAGCAAAGACAGGCTTGAGCAGATGAGGAATTTTACGAATAAGCTTTTTAACGCTTCAAGATTTTTGCTGCTAAATGAAAAAAGTTTTCAAGACTTGCAACATGTAGAAATAAAAACAAAATTAGGACTTTATATAAAAAGTCGCCTGAACGCGACTACAAAAGAGGTAAGGGATTATCTTGAGAGCTATAGATTTAACGACGCAGCCACTACTCTTTATCGCTTTTTGTGGGGAGAGTTTTGCGATTGGGGCATAGAACTCGCCAAAGCGCAAAAAGAAGCCGTAATCGAACTTGGAGCAATTTTCAAAGAGGCTATGAAACTATTGCATCCTTTTATGCCTTTTATTTCCGAGTATCTGTATCAAGAATTAAGCGGCACGTCGCTTGAATCAGCTCAATCTATTATGATAAAACCTTATCCTGACAATTTAACACAAGATAAGGAGATAGAAGATACTTTTTCGCTTGTTATAGAAACTATCGTTGGAATAAGGCGCGCCAAAGCTACGCTTGATATCGCAGGATTGATACCAAAAGCGGCTATAAAATTTGAAAACAGAGTATTTAACGAGCAATTTTTGCCATTTGTCAAACTGCTGGCAAAAGTAGAAAATATAACTTTTGTGGAAACAAATGTAGAAAACGCCGTGCGCGATGTAGGCGACAATCTGGAAGTTTTTATACCGCTTGAGAATGTGGATTTAACTCTGCTAACTCAAAGACTAAACGCTCAAAAAATAAAACTTGAAAAAGAGATCGCAAAACTTGAAAATATGTTAAGAAACGAAAAATTCATAGCAAATGCTCCAAAAGATGTGGTTAGGCAAAATAAAAACGCGCTAAACGACGCGAAATCTAAAATTTCAAAAGTTAATAACGAATTAAATACGCTTTTAAAGGCAACAAATTGATAGAGATATCAAATCTTAGCAAGTATTTCGGGAATAATAAAATACTAAGCGACATCACTTTAAAAATTGAACAAAATGAGATATTCGCGATAGTAGGACACAGCGGAGCCGGAAAATCAACGCTGCTTCGTTGCATAAACGGACTTGAAAAATATGATGAGGGCGAATTAAAGGTATTTGGCGAAGAGATAAGCAAAATGAGCGAAGATGACTTACGTTTTTTAAGAAAAAACATAGGAATGATTTTTCAGCATTTCTCGCTGCTTGAACAAAAAAACGTATATCAAAATGTGGCGCTTCCAATGCAACTTTGGGGATACAAAAAAAGCGATATAGACAAAAAAGTGGAAGAACTTTTAACGCTTGTGGGACTTATTCGTAAAAAAAACAGTTATCCCAAAGCTTTAAGCGGCGGCGAGAAACAAAGAGTTGCCATAGCAAGAGCCTTGACTCTGGAGCCAAAAATTCTTTTAAGCGACGAAGCCACGAGCGCACTTGATCCCAACACAACTTTATCCATACTTGAACTTTTAAAAACCATTAATAAAACACTTGGAATTACCATAATTTTAGTAACGCACGAAATGAATGTGGTTAAAACGGTCGCTAATAGAGCCCTTTTACTTGAAAACGGAAAAATTATAGGTTTTGGAGAGATAGAATCTTTGTTTTTAAAACCTAATGAACAGATGAGAAAATTCTTAGGCGAAGAGGATATTTTACCAAAACACGGCGTGAACATCAGACTCTATTTTCCAAGCACAATATCGGATAAAGCGATAGTTACAGCTATGGCGAGAAAACTCGGCATAGATTTTAGTATTGTTTGGGGCAGACTTGAAAAATTAGGCGATAAAGTTGTGGGCTCTTTGGTTATTAACGTGGATTTGAAATACGCGGATATCGCTAAAAACTATTTGGAAACGGAAACGGAAATATTTTGGGAGACAATCTAATGAGCGACAAATTTATAGCGATAACAAAATTAATGTTTCAAGCTCTGTTTGAAACTCTTTATATGAGTTTGGCGTCCACTTTTTTTGCCGTACTAATAGGCTTTGCTATCTCTGTGGTTTTAGTCATGACGGATAAAAACGGGCTCTCGCCAAACAGATATATCTACAGTTCGTTAGATGTCATAGTAAACACCTTTCGTTCATTTCCGTTCATTATACTCATCATAATCCTTTTTCCATTTACAAAAATAATCATAGGCAAAATCACTGGCACAACCGCGTCAATCGTACCTTTGACTATAGGAGCGGCGCCTTTTGTAGCAAGGTTATTTGAAAACGCGTTCAAAGAAGTGCATTATGGTATAATTGAAGCCGCTAAATCATTTGGCGCGAGCAAACTTCAAATAATTTTTAAAGTTATGCTCCCAGAAGCTATGCCAAGTATTGTTTCAGCTGTTACTTTAACGCTGATAGTAATCGTCGGTTTTTCGGCAATGGCTGGCACAGTCGGCGGAGGAGGTTTGGGACAAGTCGCTATACAGTACGGATATAACGGATTTCAAGCGGACATTTTGTTCTATACCGTTGTAATACTTATTGTGCTTGTGCAGATTTTCCAAATATTTGGCAATCTAATTTACAAAGTCATCAAACACTAAATATAAGGAGTTTTTATGAAAAAGATTTATGCTTTATTTGTGGGCGTCGCGCTTACTTTCAGCGCTTGTTCCAGCAACAAAGATTCTTCTAAAACGGTAACTGTAGGCGCTACGCCTATTCCGCACGCGGAGATTTTGGAGTTTGCGAAACCGCTTCTTGAAAAAGAGGGTTACACACTTAACATCCAAGTCTTTAACGATTATGTTATACCCAATATGGCGGTATTTAACGGCGAAATCGACGCTAACTTTTTTCAGCATTCGCCGTATCTTGAACAGTTTAATAAAGACAAAAATACCGATTTGGTAAAAACAGTCTCGGTTCATTTGGAACCTATAGGCATCTATTCTACCAAGCTAAGCTCTGTAGACGAATTAGCAGACAGCGATAGTATAGCCATACCAAACGATCCCACAAACAGCAATAGGGCGCTTGAAGTATTGCAATCTGCCGGCATCATAAAGTTAAATAGCGAAAAAGAGATAAGAACAAAGCTTGATATTATTGAAAATCCGAAAAATGTTCAGATAGTTGAGATAGAAGCTCCTCAATTGCCCAGAACAATAGGCGATTTTGATCTGTCTGTCATCAATACAAATTTTGCTATCATGGCTAATTTAAATCCGCTTAAAGACGCAATTTTCCTTGAAAGCAAAGAGTCTCCTTACGCTAATATCGTAGTTGTCAAAAAAGGAAACGAGAACAAAGAGGGCATTAAAGCTCTTAATAAAGTTTTGAATTCAGAAGAGGTTCGCAAATTTATACGCGAAAAATATCAAGGCGCAATCATAGAGGCATTTTAGCTATTTATGATAGAGACTGTTTCGTTATGGCTGATTGATACTATAGGAAGCTTTGGATATATCGGAATTTTCATCCTTATGGCAATTGAAAGTTCCGTGTTTCCGCTTCCAAGCGAAATAGTTATTATTCCTGCGGGCTATCTTGCGTATCAGGGCGAAATGAACTATTTTTTAATAGTCTTATGCGGCACTTTAGGTTCGCTCGCGGGAGCTTGTTTTAACTACTATCTGGCTTTAAAGCTTGGGCGAACTTTGCTTTTAAAATACGGTAAATATATTTTTATAAAACCGCATCATTTGGAAAAAGTGGAGATTTTTTTTAACCGACACGGAGAAATTTCAACATTCAGCGGAAGACTCATACTTGGCGTAAGGCATTTTATATCTTTGCCTGCAGGGCTTGCTCGTATGAATTTGGCAAAATTTTCGTTTTATACGATTTTGGGTTCGTTTATTTGGGTGAATATTTTAGCATTACTTGGATTTTTTATAGGAGAAAATGAAGAACTGATACAAAAGTATCTCACACTTATCATCGTCTTTTTAATCATCACAATAATCATAATATGCATCATTTATATTCTAAGAAAAAATAAAAAGACAACTTTTTAAAAACGCAATTAAAATAATGAATTTGGCTCAACAAAAATCTTTATCTGCCAATAGCACAAAACAAGGAAAGTTTTATACCCATCTACACTCTCATGCGAGGCCAAAAGCCCCGCATAAAGAAGTATTATCTACCTGCCTGCCAATAGAGTATGGGAGCACCGCCGCCTTCCGGTGTTATCCAAGGATTTGCGTCATCTTTGCCGAATTTCCACTTTAAATTGGTACTGTATACATATTCTGTGTTGAGATGTCCTACTATCATCCTATCTACCGTAATATTCCAAATCGCACCGTAAACATTAGTCAAAACTTTGGTTAAATAAGCTTCCATCATATCGCTTATATCGCGACCTAATATATGTGAAATATAATCAATAGTATATGTGAATCCGTTACTGAATATTAAACTTGAAGTAGTATCAACAACATATCCTATCACAAGACCTCCCGTGAAATCTTTCAAGTTATCGCTTATAATTGACGGAACGATGATGATGGTTGCATTAAGATCGCCGCTAAAAAGAGCGCCTACGATACCGCCAAAGTTGCTGTCCCCGCCAACATTAACTGCCGCATAAGTGCTGGTTATGGTACTGCCGCTGATAGATCCTGCTATACCGCCAACATTAGTAGAACCGTTGATAGTGCCTATAGCATAAGAGTTTGTTATTATGCTGTTTCCGATATATCCTACTATACCACCGACATCCTTTCTAGCGTTAATGCTGACATTGGCATAACTGTTTGAAATATTATTATTAATGTCCGCGCTTCCGACTATACCGCCTACATATCCGCTGCCGCTGATATTTCCCACAACATAGCTATTGGTTATCTTGCTGAATATCGCCCTTCCGGCGATACCGCCAACGTTTATTTCACCTATTATGTTTTCTAATTCAACGCCGATATTTTTTATGATGGCATCTTCAATATATCCGAAAAGTCCGGCAGCATTAACATTTGACGCAGCTATATTTAAAGATTTGATCGCATATCTTTCACCATTGCTTGCATCGGCGTTCAAAATACCGCTAAACGGATTGTTTTCATTTCCTATAGGCGTCCATTCACCTTCAAGCTCTATATCATTAAGCAAAATATATTTACCGGATAAATCCGAAGCAATGCTTGCCAAATCATCTTTATTTTGTATCTCTATAACATTTGCAACAGCATACAGCCTCACAATATCATCGTCACCTCTGTATATTCCGTCATACTGCCTGTTACTATTTGCCTCATACCA
The DNA here is from genome assembly GCA_031263195.1 of Campylobacteraceae bacterium. Taxonomy (GTDB): domain Bacteria; phylum Campylobacterota; class Campylobacteria; order Campylobacterales; family Campylobacteraceae; genus JAIRKW01. The sequence goes on from JAISGD010000002.1 coordinate 11,808, forward strand.
GTTTTTAACACCATATTCATCCGCCTTCTCCTGCAAGTCTACGTCTTCACTTGACGCGCTGCCTTTGAAATCAAGCTCTTCATCATAAAAGTTATAGACCACATCTTTTGCAATAACAGTATCGCCAAATGACGCACTGTCTGTGCCACCGCAGCCACTCAAGCCAAATAGAACAAAAAGACCGATAAGCCAACTGACCACAAACCCGCTATTGACAAAAGTTACACTATTTTTCAAATAGCGAAATTTTGCCAAACCACGCTGGAATATTACCTTTTCTATTTGTGAAGATAACATTTCTATATCCTTTATGTTAAAGTATTTATAGATAAACTATACTATATTTTAGTATATTTATAATAAAAATTAATTTAAATAAATATAATGTTGATATATAAATTTGGCAATTGATACTATTTTGCAGTAATATATTTTTATTGATATTAAATAATATCTGTTTAAAAACAGATATTTATATAGTGTTATACAGGTTGGTTAAAGATTGTTTTATATTCTTTTAGTGTAAAACTCGGATTTAAATTTCGCAAATTCTCCTGCTAAGATGGCATTTCTCATCTGTTTTGCCAAATTTATATAATAATGCAAATTGTGAAGAGTCGCAAGACGAAAGAACGTAAGCTCTTTTGCGCGAAAAAGATGATTTAAATAACCTCTTGAATAGTTTCTACATGTAAAGCAATCGCATTCGTTATCTATCGGATTTTCATCTTTAATATATTTTGCCGACTTGATATTTATTTTACCAAAACTTGTAAAAAGCGTGCCGTTTCTGGCGTTTCTTGTCGGCATCACGCAATCAAACATATCAACGCCTCTTTGCACGTTTTCCACTAAATCTTCAGGGGTTCCCACACCCATAAGATAGCGAGGTTTGTTTTCAGGCATAAGCGGCGTTGTGAATTCGACGGTATCGTACATCAAAGCGTTTTCTTCTCCAACGCTAAGTCCTCCTATGGCAAAACCGTCAAATTGCATAGAACAAAGTTCATATGCGCATTTTTTTCTAAACTCCGTGTCGGTTCCGCCTTGAATAATGGCAAAGATATTTTGGTTAAGCGCATATCCGTCGCCTTTTGTTTTCAAGTGATATTCTATAGACTCTTTTGCCCATTTTATCGTTCTGTTCACGGATAAATTTATGCGTTCTTTTGAAGAGGGAAGTTCGACAAGATCGTCAAGTATCATCATAATATCGGAATTTAAGTTGTACTCTATATCAAGCACTTTTTGCGGTGTGAAATGGTGAGTCGAACCGTCTATGTGGCTTTTAAATTTTACGCCCTCGTTGCTCGCTTTTGAGATATCGCTGAGACTAAAGGCTTGAAATCCGCCGCTATCCGTTAAAAAACTGCCGTTATATTTTGTAAAACCGTGAAGTCCGCCGAACTCTTTTATTATCTCGTCCCCAGGACGCAGATATAGATGGTAAGTGTTGCCTAAAATTATATCGGCGCCTAAAATATTCCTCACATCGTACGCGTCAAGACTTTTAACGCTTCCTGCTGTGCCGACAGGCATAAATACGGGCGTTTGTATGGTGCTGTGAGCTGTTTGCAGCGTGCAAGCTCTGGCAAGGTTATCAGTTTTATCTATGCGAAATTCCATTTTGGTATAATATCCTCTTAAATTTACGGAGCGTGTATGAAAAAAATATTAATCATAGCAGACGGTATTTTAGCGAAATATTTTTTAGAAAGAGTTGTCAGCGTTTCTAGCGATGGTAATGAATATACCATCATTCATTATAAAAAGAAAACGGTTAAAGATATATCATTTCCAGAAAGTTTCAAAATCTACTCGTTTGACCCCACAAGTTTGGAGAAAATGACAGCAGTGATGGGTAAAGACTATTATCAAGTGATGATAGCTGTCAGAAAAAAAACAGATGCTCTAGGCTCTTATAAGATAATAAGGCAGTTTGATAAAAAAGTTCCGATATACCTTGTGGATAAGTGGAGTCTCGAGCTTGAAGATAAATATCTCAAAGTAATGAGCGCACGCGAAGTAGTCGCTTTTCGCTTTGCCGATTTTGTCCCGAATACACCTGTATTTGCGCAAAATGTGGGACTTAATATAGGCGAAGTAATGGATGTGCAAGTGCCTGTGGGAAGCTCTTATGTTTATAGACATATAGGTGGCATCGAGCAAAAGAAATGGCATATCGCCGCATTATACAGAAATAATATGCTGCTTTTGCCGCAACCTGGCCTTATGATACAGCCAAACGACAATCTTCTTATGGTAGGCGCGCCTGATGTATTGCAATACGTCTACAAAAGCATAAAAAGAGAGCTCGGACAATTTCCGCAGCCATTCGGCTCAAATATTTACTGCCTCATAGATATGAAAAATATGCATGATAAGAAGATAGAAGCGTTATTAGCAAATGCTTTTAGTCTACACAACAAATTAAACTCAAAAAAACTATACATCAAAGTGATAAATCCCACCTATTCACCCATCTTCAACACTATAAAAGATTTATCTTCAGACGATATAGATGTTACGGCTGACTACTATAACTCTTCGCTTGATAATATATACACAAATGACGTCAATCAGTTAAATATAGGGCTTTGTATTGTAGACAAAGAGTTTTTCAAAACCAATATAAAAATACTTTTCAACTTGCAAACACCTATATTCAAAATAGGCAATATTGAGCTTGATAGTGTAAAAAGAGGTATAGTTTTCGGCGGAAATACTGACGACATAGAAAAACACTCATCGGTTATATTTGACCTCTCTTCTCAACTTGAACTGAAAGTGCAGTTTTATGACTTTGACCCTGAGGCTGAAAACCAAGAGTTAGCCGAACATTTTGAAAACATCGCTAAACTTTATGAAAAACAGATAGAAATTATAAAAAGTAATGATGAAAATCCACTATTTAAGCTTAAAAAAGAGGATGACATGCTGCAATTTGTGCCGTTTTACGAATCTTTTTTAAAATCAAAAATAGTCTCTATTTTTTCTGAAGATTTAAATCGTATCTATTTTATGTTAAATGATAAATATCAGCTTTTTTTACCGATTTTAGAGTAAAACTTTTTAAATTTTTAGTATAATCTTTTGAATGGATAACCGGTTAGGAAAAATATGAAAATCAATATACGCTTTTCACCGCTTGAGAGTATGGATTATACTGTTTTTATAGATGAGTTGCAGGAACTTCGCCTAAAAGGCAAAGCCGCCATTATAACAAATGATAAAGTAGCTCCCTTGTATCTTGAAGCATTTAAAAAAAAGATAAAAGCCAAAGAGCTTTATGAAGTCGTGATAAAAGACGGTGAAGAATATAAAAATCTACAAACAATAGAGTATATTTTAAACGCGCTGTTTAGTTATAAATTGGATAGAAAATCAACCCTCATTGCGCTTGGCGGCGGCGTTGTCGGCGATATGACGGGATTTACGGCGGCGATATATCAAAGAGGTGTGGATTTTGTGCAGATTCCAACTACGTTACTGGCGCAAGTGGACGCAAGTGTCGGGGGCAAAACAGGCATAAATAACAGTTATGGTAAAAATCTAATAGGCGTATTTCATCAACCGAAAGCCGTTTATTGTGAGAGTGAATTTTTAAAGACTCTGCCAAAAAGAGAGTTTAATGCCGGTGTCGCTGAGATAATAAAAATGGCGGTAATGTTTGACAAAGAGTTTTACGAGTGGCTCTTAAAAGCGGATTTAAACGATGGAGCTACTCTTAAAAAAGCTATAGAAAAAAGTATCGGTATAAAAAGCAGAATTGTCGCACTTGATGAAAAAGAGAGCGGTATCAGAGCAGTTTTAAACTATGGTCATACATTTGCGCATATCATAGAGAGACAGACAAATTACCGCGAATATTTGCATGGCGAAGCGGTAGCTATCGGAATGGTAATGGCGAATGAATTGGCTGTAAAATTAGGGTTTTTGGAACGCAATGAAGCAATAGATATAGAAAAAGCGCTGCAAAAATTTTTTCTTCCGACGAGGTATAAAATAAAAAATATAGACGACTTTTATAATTCATTTTTTCTTGATAAGAAAAGTTTTGACTCTAAAATAAAATTTATCATCCCCAATAAAATAGGTAATTTCATCATAAAGGATGATACGGATGAGCGAACAGTAAAAGATATTTTGAAGGTATTTGCATAGATGAGAAAACTCTTTTTTGTATTTTTTTTGTGTACTGTTTTGTATGCGGAAAATGAAAGTGATATAAGTAGACTTGGCGAATACACAGCGAGAATTGAGGCTATAGACAAAGCGGATAAAAGCAATATCTGGCTTACACGTCATGAAAACTACGATGCTTACAAAAAGAGAAAAGCCGAACTTGAAACTATATTGGAAGAGATAAAAAAGATAAGATTTAGAAAAGACAGCGAATCAATCGCGCGTTTAGATGAGCTTGAAAGAAAAAGAGATGTATTGGAAAGCCATATAGAGCAGTTAAGCGAATTCCAAAACGCCCCTTACTCCGGACTTTTAAAATCACCCGATGTTCCTTCGACACCTTCTGTCAGCAATCCTTTCGCGATATTCGCTGGTTTTTCATATATCAAAAAAATCAGGCAAGATTTAGAGAGTTATAAAAAACAAGTGAACGAACTTGAGATACTGCTTCGAGATTTAAAAGAGAAAGAAGAGATACAGGAGCGTATATCGCATCTTGACCCTCAAAACCATTTGACACAATCTTTTGAGCAGACAAAAGTTTTAATACAGGAGTTTAACTCCGCTTACGATATAGTCCTTACCTCGTCTTCTGTGTATGAACGAAAAATAGAAGAGTCTGTGAAAACAGCATCCGATGCTATAAAAGACGAGATAAAACATACCCTTTATATCATTACGATTATAGCCTCCATTATACTTATATCGTTTTTACTGAAATTTTTGATAAAGAGTTTTATGTCGGCAAACGAGCGAAGTTACATTATCAATAAAGTCATAAATATTATCAATATAACGCTTATTATTTTGATTTTACTCTTTGCATATATAGAAAACATGACTTATCTCGCAGCAGTTTTAGGCTTTGCGTCTGCCGGTATCGCTATAGCAATGAAAGATATGTTCATGAATATATTGGGCTGGATGGTTATAATATTCGGGCGCAGTTTCAGTGTCGGTGACAGAGTCAAAGTCAATCAAAACGGACTCTCGTATGTTGGTGATATAGTTGATATATCTTTGATGAGAATGACTATCCTGGAAGATGTAACTTTAACTACCTATCTTGAGAATAAACGCGCAGGAAGAGTGATATTTATCCCAAATAACTTTATTTTCACAACGCTTATCGCAAACTATACGCATGAAACGCTGAAAACCGTATGGGACGGCATATACATTACTATTTCGTTTGATTCAAATTACAAAAAAGCGATGTACATAATCAAAGAGATTGTCAAAAAATACTCAAAAGGCTATACCGAAATAGCCCGTACAAAGTTAAATCAACTTCGTCAGCGTTACAATCTCAAAAATACTAATGTGGAACCAAGAATATTCTCATTTATAGAGCCGCACGGACTTACAATACATATATGGTATATGACTAATTCTTACGCAGCCTTGACTCTCAGAAGTACTTTGAGCGGCGAGATAATAGACGCTATCAATAAAGAAGATGATATTATGATAGCTTATCCGACACAAACGCTAAATCTGAAATCTGCCGCAAAACTGCCACAAAAAACAGGAGACCAAACCGAATGACAATAACACAAAGACCAAAAGTCTTTTTCAAAACGTTTGGCTGCAGAACAAATATATATGATACCGAATTTATGATGGGACGACTTAAAGAATTTGAGATAACCAACAACGAATGCGAAGCCGGCGTAATAGTAGTAAACTCTTGCACAGTAACAAACGGCGCGGACAGCGGCGTCAGAAACTATATCTCAAGGCAAAACAGAAACGGCAAAAAGATAATCTTTGCCGGATGCGGCGCTGAGACAAGGGGAGCAGAGCTTTTCTCACAGACAAAAGTTTTCGGCGTTATAGGGCACAAAGAGAAGGAGAATATCAATGAACTTCTTTTATCACCGGCGCCATTTCAAAAGCTAGGTACTATTACCGCTATGCCCAAGCAGCCCATCAAAACATACCATAATAGATGCAAAGCTTTCATTAAAATACAAGAAGGATGCGATTTTTCGTGCAGTTACTGCATTATTCCGCAGGCAAGGGGAAAAGCGCGCAGTCAAGACGAGAGTAATATCATTGAAGAGATTACAAGTCTGACCAATATAGGTTACAAAGAGTTTGTCCTTACAGGTACAAATACAGGTAGTTACGGTAAAGATAAAGGTACTGCTTTGGGTGCACTGCTAAAAAAACTCAGCAAAATTAACGGCGTTAAAAGGATACGGCTCGGCAGTATAGAACCTGTACAAATAGATGAGAGTTTTAGAGAAATACTGAATGAGAGTTGGCTTGAACGACATTTGCATATAGCTATTCAGCATACCGATGAGAGAATGCTCAAAATTATGCGCCGGCGTAATAACTTCAAACGCGATTTAGCGCTCTTTGAAGAACTCTCATCACTTGGATTTGCTCTTGGAACGGACTTCATTGTAGGGCACCCGGGAGAGAGTGAAGAGATTTGGCAAAATGCTCTTGTAAATTTCAAAAAGTTACCGCTTACGCATCTTCACGCCTTTTGTTATTCAAAAAGAGACGGCACACTATCAGCCAATATGAAACAAATCGTCAATGGTAGCAACGCTAAATCAAGATTGAAAGAACTGCAAAGTATAGTCAGTCAAAATAACTTCGATTTTAGGCAAAAAAAGACTTTTTTAGAAGTATTAATAGAAGAGAAAAAGGGTGATTTCTATACTGGATTTGATCAGTTTTACAATAGGATTTTTCTAAAAACATCGCAGGATTTAAGTGGAAAATGGATTAATGTAGACAAATACGAAGCGAAAAGGGAGGGAAATTATGCAGCTTTTTAAACCAACCAGACTACAGGTAGTTGTTATACTTTTCGCTATTTTGGCGGTATTGACGACATATATTTTTGTTAAATCCCCAAAAGCGGTGGATTTGCGCTTCTACAACGAACTTTTAACTGCTCAGCAGATAAAAAGTGCGAAAATATCAAATGATGAGATTATACTCTATACCGATAAAGGTATTTTCAGTATCGCCAAAGACGGTGTAAATATACCGGAATTAATCTATTTTGTGCCGATTAGTATAGATAAACAAAGCAGTATTAGTGAAATGATATCTCTATTTTTAATGCTAATGTTGGCATTTTTTTGTTTTTTATATTACATAAAAACCAAATTTGTTCCACCGTCTCAAACTAATTTACCAACTGCAAAAAATGCCGCGATTGAGGGCGAAGCAGCTTTGGGAAATGTCATCACGCCTTCTGTTTCAAAGTTAAAATTTTCCGATGTAGCCGGTATCCAAAGTGCCAAAGAGGAACTTAGTGAAATAGTTGATTTTTTAAAAAATCCCTCTATTTACCAAAATATGGGCGTCAAGCTCCCGCGTGGCGTTTTGTTGATAGGACCTCCAGGTGTCGGAAAAACGATGATAGCCAAAGCAGTCGCAGGCGAGGCAAATGTGCCGTTTTTTTACCAAAGCGGCGCTGGTTTTGTGCAGATATACGTTGGCATGGGAGCAAAAAGAGTCAGGGAACTCTTTTCCGTAGCCAAAAAAAACGCCCCTTCGATTGTATTTATAGACGAAATTGACGCTGCCGGAAAAGCAAGAGGCGGATTTAGAAATGATGAAAGAGAGGCAACTTTAAATCAACTTTTAACCGAAATGGACGGGTTTGAGGATAATTCAGGAGTTATAGTTATAGCCGCTACAAATCGTCTTGAAATGATAGATGAGGCGCTTTTAAGATCGGGTAGATTTGACAGACGTATTTTTATATCTCTGCCGGACTTACACGACAGGGAAAAAATAATCGCTTCATATCTTGAAGATAAAAAGCATAATATAAATGTAACCGACATTGCTAAAATGAGCGTTGGTTTCAGTGGCGCAGCGCTCTCCGCTTTAGTCAATGAAGCCGCGATAAATGCTATCAGACGTAAAAATAAAGTAGTTGAAGCTCAAGACTTTTTAGCCGTACGCGATAAAGTGCTGCTTGGCAAAACAAGGCTTGTACGCTACAGCGAAAAAGAGAAAAATATACAAGCAGTATATCAAGCCGCAAAAGCTTTATGCGCTTATTGGTTTGAGATAGATTTCGATAAAATCTCACTTGTAGGCAATTTTACAAAAGAGATAGATAAAGAGATAGAGTCCAAAAGCGAAATTATAACAAAGATAAAAGTTGCTCTTGCCGGTATTGCCGCCTCAAAGATTTACTTTAACGAAACATACTCAAACTCAAGCGAAGATTTGACTAAAGCCAGACAAATGGCAAGCGAAATGGTGGAAAAATACGCGATGGGTAGTAGACTTTTGCCTACAGCAGGCGATGTGGAAAGCATTTTGTCATTTTGTTTAGACGATGTTTTAAAACTTTTAGAAGGTATGAAAAAATCTCTTGATTTACTTGTTTCAATTCTTATTGAAGAAGAAACATTAACAAAAGAAAAAATAAAAGATATTTTGGGTAGAATTTTTTAATTTTTCTAAATAAAGGCTGAAATATGGGATATATTTTTAAAGTATTGTTTTTTGCGTTATTATTATGCGGCATGTCTTCCGCGGATATCATTGATGAAGCAGATGAAGCTTATAATAACGGAGAGTATGCAAAAGCTATAAAACTCTATACGGAGTTATGCGATAAAAAAGATGGCTACTCTTGTTCGGTATTGGGTTATATGTATGAAAATGCAGAGGGTATGGATAAGAAATACCCGAAAAAAGCTGTTGAGCTATATGAAAAATCATGCGAACTTCAAGAGGTTTTAGGTTGTTATAATCTTGGCGCTGCATATGATTACGGTGATATTATAGAACAAGACTACAAAAAAGCGTTCGAACTTTATAAAAAAGCATGTGACGGCAAATATGCTATCAGTTGTACCAATCTTGGCTATATGTACGACTTTGGAAGCGGTATGGAACAAGACTACAAAAAAGCTATGGAACTCTATCTTAAAGCATGTAAGCTTGATGACGGCATGGGTTGCAACAATGCGGGTGCATTATATGAAGACGGACTTGGCACGAAAAAAAACAAAAAAAATGCTCTTCAATATTACAGCAAAGCATGCGAATTAAACGAATCGCTTGGCTGCGAAAATTATCACGATCTAACCAAATCAAAATAACTTTTCTACAGGAGAGTTTTATCAAATTGACTTGATAATACTCTCCCACTTGCTTATCCAAATTGTTTTATCAAATGCTTTTGCTACTTCAATAGCATTTAGCGATATCTTTTCGCATAGCAATGGATTTGACAACGCCCTGTCTAACGCATCTGTCAAATCATAAATGTCAGGATTGATTAAAAATCCATTATAGCCGTCAAGTATCAAATTTGCCAATCCGCCAATATTTGTAGATATAACGATATTTCCGCATGCTTGAGCTTCCAAACACGACAGCGATGTCCCTTCGGAGTATAACGTCGGTATAATGGCTATATCGGTTTTTTGATATATGCCAATCATTTCGTTTGGTTTCACTACATAGTGATTCACGCGCCCTAAAAATTGTCCTGACAACTTTTTAATATCTCTCCTGATAGCATCTGTGTGAGCAAACCCAACAAAGTCAAAAACAATATTTTGATATTTCTTCAAAATATACGGCAATGCAGTCGAAACCAACCAGTACCCGCGTTCAGCGGAGGCACGACGCGGAAAAAGAAGGTGAATCTTACCGTCATTTTTCCTTTTCAGCGGTACATACTTTTTTGTATCCACGTAATTTGGTATGTAATTCATCCTTTTTTTTGAAAGCGTTTTTGAAAAAGTGGTACGCAGCCACGATATGGTATTTACATCAACGGATACAAAATTATCCACATCTTGTATCACTTTAAGTATACGCTGAGAATGAACATCTTTATCTTGCGTATCCCAAGTAACTCCATGAGAAATTAAAATATTCGGGTGTATTTTTGTACCCCAGTCGGTATATCCGGAGTAGATTACAAACTCATATCTTCTAAACCCTTGCAAAAATGCCGTATAATCCTCGATATTTTTAACCGAAATACCGATAATCTCTAAATTGTCAACATTTTTTTGCCAAAAGTGTCCTTTTTTATTTCCCATTTGGATTAAGCACGGAATATATCCCATATCGGTCAAAATATCCGCCAAATCACATACATATCTTTCGGCTCCGCCATTAAAACAATGCTTAGCAGAGCAATCAAAAAATTGATGTTGAAATATAAACACGGCCGGTTTGGAAAAACTTAGCTCAATTTGCTGTGCAATTTTTCTATATTTTATTTTTTTTATATATGCGTAGATAAATTTGCGCAGCCGACGCAAAGTGATAACATTTCTGAATACTATCAGCGCACGTTTAACGACTTTTATCATTTCCAAAACTCTTCAATCGCCGTCTCTATCCTCTTTGCCGCATATCCGTCGCCGTATGGATTTTTACCTTGTAAACGGCTCTTGGATTTGTCCATAGATAAAATACGCGATGCATCTTTGATAATCCTCTCTCTATCAGCTCCTACAAGCTTTGCAAATCCTGCCTTTATCCCTTCCGTTCGTTCGGTTTCGTAACGCATAACAAAAACAGGCACGCCAAATGTCGGCGCTTCCTCCTGGATGCCGCCGCTATCTGTCAAGATCAATTTTGCATTTTTCATAACGCAAACCAACTCCGCATAGTCCAGCGATGGAGTCAAAACCACATTTTTAATTTCACCAAGAACAGTATGTACTTTACCGTAAACATTGGGATTTGGATGAACAGGCAAAACAAATTGATGATCTGGAAAAGTACCGCTAAGCTCAACGACTGCGGATAAAATCCTATCTAATCGATCGCCGTGATTTTCCCGCCTGTGCGCCGTAATCAAAACCAATTTATCATTCAAAATAATTCCATGCGCCGCCAATCTATTTTGCGCATTAATAATAGCCTTATCCGACAAACAATTTAATGCGTCAATAACACTGTTTTGACTCAATACGACCCTGTATATACCCTCTTTCTTAAGCGCTTTTGCTGCTAGTTTTGTAGGTACAAAATGTAAATCGGCAACACGAGATACGATTTGGCGTATCGCCTCTTCCGGAAACGGTTCTGATAAATCATACGAACGCAATCCCGCTTCTATATGAAAAACAGGTATTCGGCGGTAAAAACTAACAAGCGCACCGCACAGTACACTCATAGTATCGCCTTGTACAATAGTAGCGTCAAAACGCTCTCTTGAATATAAATCAGACAGTGCCGTTAAAATCTTTGCTTGAGTTCCTTCCAGAGTCTGATTTTGACACATAACATCCAAATCAAAATCCGCCCTAATGCCAAAAAATCCAAGCGTCTGTGCAGATAACTCTTTTTGTTGTCCGGTATTACATATAAAAAGTTTGTAACGCGGATTTTTACACAATCGTAAAATGATAGGCGCCAATTTTATCGCTTCAGGACGAGTGCCTAAGATTATTATTATATTTTTCATCGTTTTATCTCTTTTATTCTGATAGCTCTCTGCTCGCGAAACACATGCCGCCATTTTTTCTGAGGAATAAACATGGCTGTAGTTTTAATAAGTTTTTTGTAAATCCACAAGACAAAAAAGATAGACCAGTATCTCATAAACTCTTTGTTACTCTTTTTCAAATGTGTTAAAAATATCAATATCGCGCACTCCAAATATCCCAACTCAAATTTTTTAATAAATTCGTATAGATATTTTTCTTGAATTAAAAAGGTTTTTTCGTGAACTTCTCTTTTTTTAGTAGCGGTTAGATTGTGCTTGTGAATACGATAGCTATACAGTTTCATGTCGTCAACATAATCTATTTTACCATTTAGTGCAATACGAATCCAATATTCATAATCCTCCGCACAAAACATTTGCTCATCATACTTGCCGACACGCTTTGCACTTGAGGCACGATACATAAAAGCCGCACCAATATTACAGCGATATGCCAATTCTAATATGTGGCGTTTAACAATAGGGACGTATTCTACAATTTTCTTTCCGTTTTCATCTATATGATCCATACCAAAAGAGACCAAATCCGTACAGCCATGCCTGTCTAGATACTCCACCATCACAGCAAGAGCGTTTTTTTCATAGAGATTGTCATCGCTTGTCCAAGTAAAATATTTGCCTTTAGCATTTGCAAATCCGATATTTAATGAAGCGGGTAATTGTTTATTGACACTATTTGAAACAACTCGAATACGGTTATCATGCTTTGCAAAAGAGTTGGCAATTATTAAACTTTTATCAGTAGAAGCATCATCGACAATGATAAGCTCCCAACTTCTCTCGCTCTGTTCAACAACGCTGCATATAGACGCAGCAAGATAGCGCTCACCATTATATGTCGGCAATACAATAGAGATTTTTGGATTATTCATTTAATACTTTTTCTATAAAAAGGCTTAGCTTTAAAATTTTATAGTTAATAACTTTTATTTATTTCAAATTTTAAATAATAATTTTTAGTTAAAATACATAATAAACTTTATACAAAACTTATTAAGTAGACTCTTTGCTGAAGCCTTTAGAACTTTAATTTTTAAAAGTAATAATTATACTCAATTATTTCTAAAAATTTTTTATAAATATTTTACAAAACAATTTTTTTTATATGTATTTTAATAAGCTATTTCTAATATTAAAAATATGATTTATATGAAAAAATTTATAGATTATACTTGAATAAATGCCTGTATTACGTAAAATTTATGCTAAAATTAAGTTTAGAATAATTTAAAGCTATATAAAATATTTCTTATAAATATAATATACCTTTATTTTTACATCGATATAATACTTAATAATATTAAAAAATAATTAGATAATACTTTTTCGCTAACTTACTTTTATTTATTATAAATATTTTTTTAATATATTAACTCTTAGTTAAAGTAAAAAAGTGGCTACCTTTGGTATTTATATAGTATTTATTGCTCATCAAACTTATCGGTAATATTTGAATACTTGACTACAAAACTTGAACTTTATGGGTTTTATAAAATTCACTAAAAGCATTATATTATCGTCGCAGAGTCTATTTGCAAAAATATATCTTTACAACACCAAAACAGTTCTATTCTTTTGAAAATTTACAGCTGACTGAGCCATTTTCAAATAAAAACTATAGGACTTATATTTTATTGTACTATAAAAAGCTTATTGGTTTTAGGCATTATAAATTTAAAATAAAAAAGTAAATTTATAGGCTATTGGGGGGAACCAGCATTTATGACATTAAATTCACTAACCTAACGCTGATCTCTTTTGTTATATTTCGTATCAAACAATCTTGTTAAGCCAATTGACTGGATACCAAATATTTTTAATTTCTTCTTCTATACTCTTCATATCCAAAGTGTTTTAAAACTTTATAATCACCATCTTTTGTCAAAAGCGCCAAATCCGGCAGTTTTATACCGTTAAAAGTGGTGTTTTTGACAATTGTGTAGTGCATCATATCTTCAAATATAAGTTTATCTCCAATTTTGAGCGGATTGTCAAAACTATAATCGCCTATTATGTCTCCCGCTAAACACGTATTGCCGGCTAACCTATAAGTATAAGCTTTCTCGTTTGGTTTTTCGCCGCCTCGTATCTGGGCGCGGTATGGCATAGCGAGGGTATCTGGCATATGAGCTTCAGCGGAAGTGTCTAAAATCGCTATTTGCATATCGTTTTCAACTATGTCCAATACGGATGCTACAAGTGCGCCGCTTTGCCATCCTACCGCTTCTCCGGGCTCCAAGTAGACAGTTATGTCGTTATACCTTTTTTTAAAATTTTTTATGACGCGTATTAGCCGCTCTATATCGTAATCTTCGCGAGTGATATGGTGTCCGCCGCCAAAATTTACCCATTTCATTCGCGAAATATATTTGCCAAAAGCATTCTCAAATCCTTCCAAAACCTTTTCAAGCGCGTCTACATTTTGTTCGCAAAGAGCGTGAAAGTGAAGTCCGTCAAGCCCCTCAAGCAGCTCCTCTTTGAAAGCTTTTTTTGTCACTCCAAGACGACTGTATTTCGCGCAAGGGTCGTACAAGGCAACAGGTGCTAGTGAAGTTTCAGGATTTACACGAATGCCGCACGATACATGCCCAAAGACTTTTGATTTAAATTTTTGCCATTGCGCGAATGAGTTAAAAACGATATGATCGCTGATTTTGATTATCTCGTCTATTTCGCTATCTTTAAAAGCGGGCGAATATGTGTGCACCTCTTTATCAAATGCTTCGCGCGCCAGCTTTGCTTCATGAAGTCCGCTCGCTGTACAGCCGTATAAATATCGCTTAATCAAATAAAATGTATTTTGCAGCGCGAAACCTTTAAGTGCCAAAAGTATTTTCGCGCCGCTTTCTTGTTGCACATAGGATAATATTTTTAAGTTTTCCTCCAAAAGCGCCTCTTCGCATACGTAAGAGGGCGTTTGTATCTGTTCTATGACGCTCTCTAGTTTACTGATTTTAGGGGTTTTTACCATTTTGTAGCCTTGTTTTTAAATTGCAATTATAACGCGTAAAACTTACACTTATGATAAAACTGTATTTTTTGCAAGGATTGCTCCATAGCGATGAAAAAAATTCTATTTTTATTGCTGTATTGTGATGATATATATAACTGTTGTTCTTAAATCAAATAGCGCCGATAAGCCCAAAGATAACTGAAATTTGACAACTTGAAGTTAAAAGTACTTCAAACCAGCTTTATGCGTCTAAATAATCTCAACTGTCATATTTCATCAGTAATATGACCTTTGAATAACCCACACCATGCTCAATATATCGCCATCGTCATTAAATGCAAATTTAGTGTCGGAAGACCACGTGAGCCTTTGTAGCATCCACCTCCCTTGTTAGTAAATGTATACTTAAACCCTGATTTTGTAAGAGCAGCTTTATATGAACTTAGCGCATCTCTGGCATTGGAGTTATCAACTGCTATAATTGCACGTAAAGCGCTCTCTTGACTTCCGGATACAGTTCCAAATACACCGTGTAAATCAGAATCGGAAGGCTGATCTGTACCATCAGTGCTTATTAAATAAATATCAAAGTAGTTAAAATCGCCGCTATATATGAAGTAATTCCTCCAAGCATATCCTATTTCAGTACATCCAAGCATAGAGCGTTTGGCGTTATGTTTATAATAAATAGCAAATGATATTGCAAAAGGTTTACTGATATCACAAACCGAATCTATACTGCCAATGACAAAGCCTTTGCTTAAAAGTGAGTTTTTAAATGAACTTGCAGTATTTTCCGAATAGTCACGATAGTAAAGTTTTCCCACAGATATTTCTCGGATAGTAAATGCGTTTTTATTAAAAGAGTTTGAAAAACTGCTACAGGGAGAGAGTCGCATCTCAGCTTCCGACGCTATTATCGTCCATTCCTACTTTATTAGCGTTTGTGTTTACATTATTCTGTGAACTTTTATCTTTGCTGCTGCTATTATCATTTTTGCTAATCTCGCTGCTATTGTAACTACTGTTGCCAACACTGGACGAACTTTCACTTCCACAACCGATCAAGAAAAAACCAAGCAATAGAAAAAATACTTTTAAATTTAAACGATATAAAGCTTTAAAGTTAATCATTGAAGACAACATGTGTATTCCTTTAATTTGGAATTTGGAGTTTTTTAGTTATTTTAAATAAAGATAGATTATTATGAATAATAAAAGCAAAAAGCAATTTGCTTTTGTATATCACTCCTTTATTCCGGCTATGGGTATGATATCGCTATGCCGACAATTGTTGCGAGGATAATAAATAAGATAATGCTTTTAAAAGAGTCGTATGTCCATAAGTTTTACGCTGTCTATATTTCACTTTTATTCGGTTACGCTTTTATGTGTAGCATTCGTTCTTTGCTGTAAATTGTATAATACCAATGTTTCCATCAACTATAATTGTTGCTGTAACTTTCCCCACTGTACAGGTTTTCGAAGGAGAGGGACGGTTAAGTCCGCCCACTCCACATATGTATTAACAGCGTTGATACCGCTTCCAAATTATGTTACGTAAAATTCCTTTTGTAAGTTGAAAATATTATCAACCTTGCCAAAGCTAATTACCTTATGTTTTTTATTCACCATCTAAACTTTGCTTATAAAAACGCATATTTTCAATCTTAATATTTAAAGGCGGCACTTCTCCCGGTGACGTATACGAATTATCTAATGAAAAATATATATAAACACCAACTTCCGGTGCTCCCTCATAATCCGGTTCACGATCATATATCCATATTGAAAAACCAACATAAGATTCCGGACCGTTAAATATACTTCTAAAGCCCATTTGTTCAATATTCGTAATTACACCTGGGTTCTCTGAACCTATAGTTGGGAAGAATTGATACGTATTTCCTAAATATTCGAATACACATAATATACCGGTTTTTGACGCTTCGCCCACACCTATATCTTCCACAGGTAATGTAAAAGTGGTTGAATGTACGAAAGGAAAGTCATTACCATAATCTATTGTAAAGTCAAAATTAGCATATCCGTTTGTCATTTCAATTAGCTGATTATACTTTTTGAAATCTTGTATTCTTTCAAATTGAGATGGTTGCCACCATACTATATAATCCTCTACAGGTTCGCCATCCGGACCTTTTGGCGGATAAACAGGCTCGGTTGCATTAACGGTATCACTGATACCACCGTAATCGTCATTATCCCCCGGACTTCCTTCGCCATCACCACCGCAGCCAATTAATGAAAAACTAAGAAAGAGAGCTAATAAGAGAGAGAGAGAGAGAGAGAGAGAGAACGCTTTAAATTTAAACAAAGATAAAGCTTTGAAATTAGTCATTGAAGACAACATTGCGACCCCTTTGATTTGAAATTTATTCATGAAAATGAA
>JAISGD010000029.1 GCA_031263195.1 Campylobacteraceae bacterium
CTGTCACAAATATCTTTGTTTACTGATGAGAGTTGCAGGTGATGAAGAGTAAGATTGGTTGAGTTTCTGTCATTCATGAATATTTGACACTCTAATTACATGTTTCTCATTCAAACTCTCTATTCTAAAACCCCTCAATGTCTATTATCTTTAAACCTCCATCACCATCAGCTATAAACGCTTTTGTTTCGTCTGACGAGAGAGCGATACCATAGCCCGACATAGGGAGCTGACCGATAAGAGTTGGATTTGCAGGATTTCTCACATCTATTATCTTTAATCCGTAATAATCATCAACCGTAAACACTTTTGACTCATCTGATGAGAGAACGATATCGTAGATATATGATGATGTATCAAACTGACCGATAAGAGTTGGATTTGCAGGATTGCTTACATCTATTATCTTTAAACCATCATTATCGGTTATAAATGCTTTTGTATTGTCTGACGAGATAGCAACAGCTTCAACATATGGCAACGTGTCAAACCAACCAAGAAGAGTTGGATTTGCAGGATTGCTTACATCTATTATCTTTAAACCATCATCATCGGTCACAAATACTTTCGTATCGTCCGACGAGAGAACGATATCGTAAATATACAATGGTGTATCAAGTTTATCTATAAGGGTTGGGTTAGCAGAGTCACTTACGTCTATTATCTTTAAACCCTCATCATCGGTTACAAACGCTTTCGTATCGTCCGACGAGAGAGTTACAGTCCAAGCATATGATAATATATCAGTCTGACCGATAATTCTGTTTTTAGTATCTAATGTTAATTTTATAGTATTGCTGTTACCGCATGTACTTACTGCATATATATTTGTGGTATATTTACTGCCCTCCGATACAGTAGTAGTCTTTACGTAAATCAATCCGTCTTCTGTAATATCAAATACAGAGTTATCGTCCAATACAAACTCCGTTATTTCGCAATACGTATCAGAGACTATTCTTATCCCTCCTATTTCTTCATCCATATATATTGTTTCATATAAAACATTAATATAAGTATTCTGTAAAGCAGGAGACGTATCTCCCATATCTCCAACATAAATATAAGCTGTTTCCACATTACTGCCGCCAAATTCATTGACAGCTTTAACGGATAGAGCATAACTGTTTTTACTCTCATAGTCCAGATTTGCTCCGTCATTTACAACTATAGTTCCATTGTTGTAAGCTTTGAAGTTTTCATTTCCTTCACCATCTAAAGTTATTGATATTACGGGTGAACTGCCGTTATTAATGTCTAACTGTCCGACAAATGTTTCTGCAGGAGAGTTTTCATCTATATGAAAATAAATATAACTTGGAATAACAGGCGGATTATCCGGCAAATCATTCACATAAATACGGATATTTACCGTAATACTGTCACCAAAGGCATTTGTCGCCTTAACATATATCCGGCTATAAACTCTTTTATCCTCATAGTTCAGATTTGCTCCCTCTTTTACAACTATCGTTCCGTTACTGTAGACTTTGAAGTTTTCGCTTCCTTCACCGCTTAAAGTTACAGACGTTACGGGCGAACCGTTATCATCTATCTGCAACTGTCCGACAAATGTTTCTGCAGGGGAGTTCTCATCTATATAAAATAGCCAATCATCGTGCATTACGGGCGGCAATTGATTATTTATAAAATTCTCAATATCTATTATCTTTAAACCGCTGCCGTCAGCAACAAACGCTTTTGTATTATCTGATGAGAGAGCGATATCGTAGGCATTCGATAGAGGAATTTGACTGATAAGAACAGGATTTGCGGGATTGCTTACGTCTATTATCTTCAAACCGTCATAATAATCGGCTACAAACGCTTTCGTATCGTCTGATGAGAGAACAACGGCTCTTGCATATGACATCATACCGATTTGACCAATAGGGGCAGGTTCGGCAGGATTACTCACGTCTATTATCTTTAAACTATAGCCGTCAGCCACAAATGCTTTTGTATCGTCTGATGAGAGAACAATATCTAAAGCATATGATGTATCAAATTGATTTATAAGAGCAGGTTCGGCAGGATTACTTATGTCTATTATTTTTAATCCACCGGTATAATCAGCTACAAATGCTTTTGTTTCGTCTGATGAGAGAGTGACGGCTTCGGCATACGATGATACATTAAATTGACCTATAGGAACAGGATTGACAGGATTACTTATGTCTATTATCTTGAAACTACCCTGATCAGTTACAAATGCTTTTGTATCATCTGATGAGAGAGTAACATACTGAGCATCGCGTGTATTAATCTGACCGATAAGAGCAGGCTCAGCAGGATCGTATATGTCTATTATCTTTAACCTGCCGCTATAAGAATCAGTTACAAATGCTTTTGTTTCGTCTGATGAGAGAGTGACATCATAAGCATATGTATTAAACTGACCGGCAAGAGAAGGACTGAGAGGATTTATTACATCTATTATCTTTAAGCCTCCATAGCCACCAGTTACAAATGCTTTTGTATCGTCTGATGAAAGAGCGATACCGTAAGCGTAATGCGGTAACGTATCAAACTGACCGATAATCCTGCTTTTGGTATCTATTGTCAGTTTTATAGTATTGCTGTTACCGCATGTGCTTAAAGCATACACATTCATAGTGTAGTCGTTATTCGCCGACACAACGGTATTTGTATAAATTTCACCGTTATCTCTGATATTAAATACAGAGTTATCATCAATCACATATCCTGTTATATCGCAATGTATGGTCGAACCTACTCTTATAGCGCCTATTGTTTTATCTGCAAGTATTGTTTTATACATACTAAAGTAAGAATCCTGTAAAACAGGAAGAGTATCTTTTAGGTTATTTAAATAGATATCAATATCTGCTATGTTGCTGTCGCCAAATACATTTGAGGCTTGAACCGACAAATAGTAAAAGTTTTTACTCTCATAGTCCAGATTTGCTCCCTCATTTACAACTACCGTTCCATTATTGTAAACTTTGAAGTTTTCATTTCCTTCGCCGTCTAACATAACAGATGTTACGGGCGAACTGCCGTTATCAATGTCTAACTGTCCGACAAATGTTTCTGCCGGAGAGTTTTCGTTTATGTAAAAATAATATGAAACTCCAGTAATAGCAGGAGGAAAATCAGGCAGATTATTCAGATAAATACGAACAGTTACCGTATTACTGCTGCCGGCAATATTGTCTGCTTTGACTTTGAGGTCGAATACCTTTTTACTCTCATAGTCCAGATTTGCTCCTTCATTTACAACTACCGTTCCGTTATTGTAAGCTTTAAAGTTTTCGGCTCCTTCGCCGTCTAACATAACAGATGTTACAGGTGAATCGTAGCTGCTTATACTTAACTGTCCGATAAATGTGTTAGCCGGAGAGTTTTCGTTTATAGAAAAATAATATGAAACTCCGGTAATAGTCGGCGGTATATCCGGCAGATTATTGATATTAATAGTTACATCAACTATATTACTCTCACCGTATATATTGTCTGCTTTGACTTTGAGGTTAAATACCTTTTTACTCTCATAGTCTAAATTGGCTGAATTTGTTACGGTTATTTGACCGTTACTGTCTATAGCAAACCAGTCACTGTTTGTACCGTTTAGTATGGTAAAAGAGGTTATCGGACTGTTTCCGTGAGAGTATACGGCAACACTGCCGACTATTGTGTTTGCAGGCGAGTTTTCATCAACGCTTAATGTTGTCGGTATCAGTATGGGTTCTTCATCGGGAGCATTTACAACGTTTATCGTTATATTGACGGATTTACTGACATCATGAGAGTTTGAAGCTATGACCTGGAGGTTATAAACACTCTTTGATTCATAGTCTATCTTAGCCCTTGTGGCTACTTTGATAAGTCCCGTTGAGTCTACGGTAAAGTATTCGGACTCTCCGCTTAGAGTAAAAGAGGTTATTTGGCTTTTACCGTTTGAACCGACTTTTACATATCCTGCTATCTCACCTCCGTAAGAGTTCTCCATAATGTTTAGAACTGTATCTTTTAATACCGGAGCATCGTCTATAAGCGTAACGGAAGCTGTGCTTTGAGCAGTATTGCCGATGCTATTTGTAGCTTTGATAGTAAATGTATATATATTTTTAATATCATAATTGATATTGACTCCCTCTTTTATTCTTATCGTTCCGTCCGCATCTATCGTGAAATACTCGGCATCGCCGCCTATGAGCTCAAACGCAGTTATAGGACTTGCACCGTAAGAGTAAGAGGGTTTGCCTATAGCTGTTCCGCCCTCTAGTCCTTCCATGATTGAAACGCTGAAGTTACGCAAAGACGGCACATCGCCTATAACAGTTATCTTTACTTTAGCTTTACTGCCTGAAGCGTTTGCTTCAAGATTGAAAACTTGTCCTACGCTCAAACCTCTATTATCTATCAAAATTATAACACCGTTTGAGTTTATGCTAAATCTTTCGCTTCCCGTACCGCTTAGAGTAAAACTATCGGGCACAGTGTAACCGTAACTGTATGCTATTTTTCCAACAACAGAGTTATTTTCGGCGCTGACATATATATTTGCGTTGAAATCATAAAGCGATATACTACTATCTGCTTCCGAAGATACGATATTTATATTTACTGTTCTAATTTCACTAACGCCTTGTTCGTTTTCGGCTGATATAGACAGGCGGTAAGGGGAATCCTCTGTCTTGATGTTGGCATTCTCGGAAACTCTTATAGTTCCGTCTATACTGACATTAAAGTTTTCAGCCCCGTATCCTTCAAGCTTAAACTCTTTTATAGCTGAAAAACCTTCGTAATAAGAGGGCTTTCCTAAGATAGTACCTTTTGCGATATCTTCTCTTATCGTTACAGAGATATCATTTAAAACAACAGGTACATCGTCGTATATATTAAACCGAACAAACGAGGGCGCGCTCTCTCCGAAAGTATTCGCGGCGATTACCATGAGGTTATAGACTTTATCGCTCAAAGTTATATTCTCGCCCTGCGCTACGGTTATTTTGCCGCTATTGTCTATATTGAAGTATTCTGCCCCGTATCCTTCGAGCCTCATACTTGTTACGGGATATCCCATATTATTTACGCTTATCGTTCCTACATGATAGCCGTTCGGCATATTTTCAAAAATATAACCTTCAATACTATTTGTTATCACGGGAGAGTTGTCGGCGGTTACTGTGATATATACGGATTCGGCAGGAGAGTTGCCGTAAGCGTTTGTATCGGTAACTTGCAGACTGTATATCCTCTTTTGTTCATAAACGAGATTGGCGTTTTGAGAGACTTTGAGATTGCCTTGGTTGTCTACTTCAAAGTTTTCGGCTCCCACTCCGCTTAATGTAAACATATGTACAGGACTTTCGCTGACGCAGTCAGTATCTATCCTGCCGATGACAGTTCCTATCAAGGCATCTTCGTTTACGCTGAAATATCCGCCTTTTACTAAAGGCTTGGCGTACAGTTTGAAACTATCTTCATATATATCTTCGCCTTTATGGATTTTATTGATAATAGGCATAAATTCATTACGGTAACTTCTGTATAGTTTATCCATATCATTATAAGGAGTAAAATACAAAGCGTCTATGGTATTGGTAACATTGTCCAAATTTATATCGGTCTTTAAAAGACACTTTACAGTTTCATCGCTTTTACTTATAAATTTAGACAAATCATCTTTATCATAATACTGTTTGGATATCTGATAAGCCATTTCAGTCAGGATGTTCAGTTTAAAGCCTATGTTTTTCAAGGCACTTCCGCTTGTTACGGCTCTTACGCTTCCTAAATTGATAACGGGGTTATTGATATCAACCACTTTATCATCGTTCGCATCTATATCTACCCCGCCTTTTGCTTCAACTATATAAAGCTTCTCGTCCGAAAGAGCGTCTATTATCTCTCTTGGCATAGCAATGACGCCTGCTGTGTAGATAGACGAACCATAAGAAGAGATTTCTGAATATAGAGGGTTTGAACCTTTGTCTGCGGTAAGATTATAATCCTTAAGTTCGTAAATACTTATATTCGCTCCGGCTAACGGCCCAAGCAATGCCTGCGATATATGCCAGATGATAGAGTAGATATAGCCTTTTGCTGGAGAAGGAACATATGTAGCAGTCCAGCCTCCGGTTGAGTTTGTGATAGGAACATATCCTCCGCTGTAGCCTCCTCCTGTATATCCGCTACTGTGATAATATACAGACTTACTGTGTGTTCTAAAAGAATCCCCCAGTATAACCTCTATTTTTCTATCTTCCACCTTTATGTCTGCTATATGACCTCTGCTTAAACCATCCAATACCTTTAAGCTGACTACTCTTATCTCATCATGACCCGGTACTGTTATGCGCACTCTGACATCTTGCATCTCTTTCTGACTCGCGTTTATATCAGAAGCGCTGTATGTAATATACACGGGATAGAGTCCGGGCTTTAGACCTGCTCCTATAGCTGCACTTTCACTCGGAGAGTAGAAATGCTCCATAAGCTGACATTCGTCTTTCACATCATGTACTCCGGCAGGGAATACTACATTTAAATCCATATCCGCATCTGTGTTTTCCCAAGAAACGCTTACTTCTACAAAACCGGATGTGGGTTCCGTGATAAGATCGATGGAATCGTCTATGCTTTCAAGCGTCTCGTTATTTTCATCTTTTAACAAATAGCATATGTTCTTGCCTATTGTAGGATCAACGCTGTCCCCGTAAGCGCTCTTTGCTCTCACGTATTCGCCGTTTTTCAAAGGATAGAGTTTGCCGTAAGTATAATCGTCTGCGTCAAACGGATAGACAAGCGACTGCACATATTGGTTTAGGCTGTCGTCGTACATATGTTTAGCATATTTCAGCTTATATTTGCAAAGGTTTAAAACATTGCAGGAACCGTTCTTTTTAATTTTCCACTGTGAAAGAGCAAAATAAGGCGATTGTATATAATCTTTTAAAACAGTTATGATTGTACTATATGCTGGATTTGCTTTTTCAATAACTTCAATACCATTATCAACCTTAAATACAGGCATCATATAATACTCAAACGCATTAAACTTGAGATTTTTTACATCGTAGTCTGCCCCGAAATCATGCTGTCGCAAACAAGAATCCAACAAATAATCGTCTCTAAAATAAACTCCATTAGCGCACGGCAGAGTCTGTCCTTCGTATCTGCTTTCATCTTCGGGTTTTACGATGATGCGTACATATCTCATAGGATTTTCCACAACACCGTCTGATATCTCTGCGACAGGGTCGTTGTCAAAAGCAACCGCCGTTGACTCTCCTAAGAGATTTTTTGACGGAGAGGCTATGGCTATCGCTTTGATATAATGCGTCATCCACGAGTTGTGACTCTCTATCGCTTTATATATTTCGTTAAAAAAGAAATTACCTTGAGCATGCGCAATGACTACCACGCGATGTCCCGATCTCACGCTTTCTCTTACATCCGCTATTTGCCGAGTGAAATCTTTATCATGCATAATATCGCTTGCAAGTCCGATTGCGCTTGGTATGACAGAGCATATGTCTGATGTGAAAAACAGTTCTACTAGATTTTTCAAAAATGTAATTTCAAACCAATTTTGTATGGGATCTACGACAAGTTCTACGATTAGTCCCTCAAACATACTTTTTATCGCTTCTAAACGCCCGCCTGTTAACAACCCGCATCCGCCGCTATAAGCAATATCCACCATCACCCAAAACCATCTATCGTCTGCTTTTCCCTGTTTGAATGACTCTAATGTATCCCAAAACTCACCGTATGTATCATTGTAAAGGAGTTTGTAGTCGGTTTCTTTATCCATAGCGGTTTCGTTGTTATGATATATCTCTTTTTTGGCAGCTTGCTTAATTATTTTAAATAATGCATTCTTTGCATCATTTTCTGTTACTAACATACCATTAACATGATAGATATCAGTAATTCTTTCATCTATTATGATATCTTGAGCATTCAGAAATATAGGAAATAAAAATATTAAAGATAAAATTAGCTTTTTCATTTTACTTTCCTAAAAGTTCATCTACATCAAAATCACAAAAGCGTTTATATGAGCCTTTAGGAAGTGTATATACCCCTCCACTGAGTTTTTTATCATAAGTCAAATATGTTTCTATTCTCTCTTTAGTATTTAACTGCATTGTTTTAAAGGCAGTAGAAGTTAATATATCACTGTCAACAACAATAGGTTCTCCATAGTTTATTGCATCAAACTGAAAATATGTCTCACATGCCAATGTATCACTCATTTTCTGTTCTGCCTCAAGATATTTATCAGGATTAGCCAACATAAACTGATGAGCACGCCCTGCTTGAAACCCAATCTCCGTAACAATCCTATGATGATCTTTATATCTGAATATAATCCATCTCTCTACATCGTCTCTTACCCCGTTATCGTTGCTGTCAATTCCTAAAAGCGTTGAATCATTCACAGCAGGGTCGGGACAAGGAGGAAGAGTATAACCGTTTACGACATCGCCCCCTTCGCATAAATAAATAGGTGCGGTTTGATTTGTAGCGTTTGTATTGTTGTTGGAAGCGGAACTGTCAGAATTTGACTTTTTATCACCGCAGCTTGTAAGGAATAATAGTAAAATGGTTGAGAATATAATTGTCTGTTTCATGCTATACCCCGATAATAATTTTTGAATATTATCACAAAAATATATAAAAGATGACAGTTTTTGGTTAGAAAAAGCTCTGCTTTGCAAATATTAAACTATGAGCCTTTATCGTTGTTTGTATTTTTTTTGCCGTTACAAAGACATATTTATTATAACAGTGAGAAATACAGACCTGTAACGAGAAAAAGATATTGTCATTGCGGTTATCTTTTTACCTTTTACCGCTTTGTCATTGCGAGGAGCATAGCGACACGGCAATCTATAGAAACCGTCAATAAAGTAATGTCAGATTATTTGATATTATCAGTGAATAAAGTTGATGTTTTTACACTGGATTGCTTCGTCACACTGTGTGTTCCTCGCAATGACGCGGGTGGGGAGTTTAGCTGTTTTTAATGATTTGCAATGATACTTTGCGTTATTTGGATTTTTTAGCAAGAGCAGTATATTAAGATAAATCCAAGCCCGTATCAGGTTACTTACAGGCTTAGCGCGTATTTACAGTACTATCGTATCGAGTCTTTCAGCGCCGGTAGATATGATGCCGACTTTAGTCTGCGTTGTCTCTTCGATTTTTTTAATGTAATCTTTTGCAGTTTTTGGCAGTTTATCAAACTCTTTTACGCCTTTTACGCTTTCCCAGCCGTCAAATTCTTCATATATAGGTCTAATATCATCCAGATTTTCAGGTAAAGTTGTGTAGCGTTTGCCATCTTTTTCATACGCGACGCAAATTTTTACTTTTTTGAAACCGTCTAAAACATCAAGCTTCATCAAGGCCAATTGATCGCAGCCGTTAATACGAGAGGCATATCTGCAAGCTAATGCGTCAAACCACCCGCAGCGTCGAGGTCTACCTGTAGTCGTGCCAAACTCGTATCCGTTTGTCCTTAAAAGTTTGCCCTCTTCGCCAAAATCCTCTGTTGGAAAAGGTCCGTTACCGACCCTTGTGCAATAAGCTTTGACAATACCGGTCACTTTGCCTATATCTTTAGGGCTAAGTCCCAATCCCGCGCATGCTCCCGCTGCAACAGTACTTGAGCTTGTAACAAAAGGATATGTTCCGTGGTCGATATCCAAAAGCGCGCCCTGCGCGCCTTCAAGCAATACCTTTTTGTCCTCTTCCAGATATTTCCAAAGGAGTGCGGTTGTATTTGTTATATAAGGCAACAGTTCTCTGGCATAACTCTCAAATTCGGCTGTAAGCTCCTCTTTAGAGGCTGGTTTGACATTAAGCGCTTTAAGGATAACTTCGTTTACTCTAAAATATTCCGTCAAGCCATCGACAAGTTTTGGGATATTTCTAAGCTCTCCAAGGCGAAAACCAACCCGCTCTATTTTAGCTGCGTAAGACGGTCCTATGCCCATACCCGTAGTGCCTATCGCATTTTTACCGCGAAGTTTCTCTCGCGCCAAATCGATCGCGGCGTGAAAACCTAAAACCATATGCGCTTTATCGCTGATAAACAATCTATTTTCAATATTCTTAAACTGTTTCATCTCTTCTATCAACGCGCTTGGCGCGACAACGACGCCATTTCCTATAATATTAACTGCTTTTGGATTTAACACACCTGATGGTATCAAATGCAACGCATACTTTACGCCATTGACTACTATCGTATGCCCAGCATTGTGACCGCCCTGATAGCGACAAACCACATCATACTCCTGCGCCATCATATCGACTATTTTGCCTTTTCCTTCATCTCCCCATTGTGCGCCTACTATCAAATCGGCTCTGCTCATTTTCTATTTTTCCTCTTCTATTTTTATAACTGTCTCAACAATCGCATCCGTATACAGACCAAATCCGCACGACTCCTGACCTTCAAAATGGTAAGCTCCGCCACTTCCTAAAATCTCATTTTTATCTATAAAGCTAAAAAACAGGGAGTCATAATAGCGCATTTTTGAGTAAAACAGAGGCGATATAAGCATGTTTTTATAAGATATCTTGTCGGTTAAAGATTTTAACTTCACAAGCTCATCTCTTATAGGCTTCGGTGATATGTCAAGCGCACTTTCAATCTCTTCGGCTTTTTGCATTTTTGCCAGCTTGATAAGCCAGTCTTCATTGATACTTAATATATCTTCCAATTGACCGTTCGCAAAAATCTCAAGCGGGATATTTAGAGTTTCGGATATTATTTTTGGGATTTGCACATTACTTACACACAACAGCGGCAAAATATCAAAACGTCCAAAAATTCTGCTTACCGCGTCTATGCAAAGTTTCAAATCCGAACCGCCTATGAACTCTGCACCTATTTGATTGATCTCTGTACTTGGATAGTGAAAAACAGGTTGAATATAAAACCACTTTTTCTGTTTTGTGGCGCGCCCTAATCTTCTCATGATAATCCTAACCGCATCAAGCGTGCTGTCTGCTCTTAAAGAGATAATGTGATTATCAGCATCGGAAAATCTTATCAACAATTTTTCATCTACGCTTTGGTGCTGATGGTATGAAAAAAACGGAGTTATAATCTCCTCAAAACCCTCTTTATATAAAATATCGCTGGCAACCGCTTCTATCTCTCTTTTCAGTTTCGCGCTTTTTGCAAAGTAAAGTTTACTGCCTTGTGGTATTTCGTGCTCGTAAATCACTGCATGCCTTTAAAAATCTTCGATACAAAAACACGATTTGCCGTACCATCATAATCTCGTATGCCAAGTTCATCCAATGATAACTCAACGGCGTTTAACACCCACGCCATCTCATAAGGCGCTATCAGACCCATATTGTTTATACGAAAAAGTTTATCTTTAAGTTCGTCTTGACCGCCGGCTATATTAACGTCGTATTTTTTTTTGGCTATGGCTCTTATCTCTTTACTGTGTTCATTGTAAACAGTACTCATAGCATAAGAGGGCGTTTTCGGATAAATCTTAAGCCCAATAGCTTCGAGTGCGGTATTAGCAGCTTTAGCTCTATTTTTTGCATCATCGTAAAATTTATCAAATCCGATATTGTCAATAACCTCCAACATAGCTTTTAAGCCTATAATAAGCGTAGTTGCCGCTGTATAAGCGGTAGTGTTTTTGCGTTGATTTTTCAGTTCGCTCGCAAGGTTAAAATAGAATCCTTTGGAACTGTTTTCTATCCTCAAAACAGCGCTTTCGCTTAAACCTATCATAGCAAGCCCTGGAGGCAGCATAAAGGCCTTTTGACTTCCTGTGATAAGTACATCAATATGTGCGGTATCTATCTTTTCAACGCCCACGGCTGTTATACCGTCTGCGATTATCATAATATCTTTATTGATATCTTTAACAGCTTTGGCTATCTCTTCCACATTATGGCGCAATCCGCCGGCACTTTCGCATATCTGAATACAAAGCACATCTATAGATGGATTTGTTTTAATCACATCTACTATATCCGAAACCGCAGCCGGAGTATCCCAACTATACTTTAACTCCGTATAAACTATACCGAAAGACTTGCAGATTTTGCCAAATCTCTCGCCAAATTTTCCCGCATTTATCGTCAAAGCGTGTGATTTGCAAAGATTTGTAACCGCTGCTTCCATAGCGCCTGTTCCGCTTGAAGCGAGCATCAAAACTTCCGGCATATTCATAATCCGTATCAGCTTCTCTCTAACAGCTTTAAAAATCTCCTCAAATTCCGGCGTTCTATGATGAATTGTCGGAACGCTCATCGCAACCCTTATGGCTTCCGGCGTAGGAGTAGGTCCCGGTGTAAAAAGCAACATTTCTCAAACCTTAAAAAAAATAAGCATGTATTTTAACGCAATAATCCTTGTTTTGAGTTGAGAAAAGTACATTTTACCATATTGCGCATAATACATATTTTGCGATTTTCAATATACGACAATAACAACCGTTTAATTTATGATTTTATTAATTTATTTTTAGTTTTTGAGAGATAAAAAAATGCCAGATGCAAAAATTATTTTAAAATTATAATAATCAAAGAGCGCTTATAAGCGCTCTTTTTTGCTGTGAATACTTAAAATTTATAACCGGCAGATAACAAATATGTCTGTTTAGGTTCGGCCTTAAAATCACGGCCTCCAAAACTTTTATCTTCATCTATTCCGCCAAATACACGCTGTCTAAACTCTATAGCGTAATATACATGTTCAAACTCTATATTTACACCCAAATTGACAGTACCAAAAACACCGCGCTCATTAAACCCAACCTTAGACTCTTTATAATTCAATAAACCAACGCCAAGTCCAATAAACGGTTTGACAGTATTGAAATTCTCAAAAACATAAGCACCACTTGCCAAGATATAGTTTGTATTGCAGCCATCACATCTGGCAGTTGTGTAAGAGAGTCCGAATTGCGCATTTTGCATACGATATCCACCGTATATATCAAGTGCAGCACCGCTATCCGAATTTTTACCGCTGCCCGAGAGTTCTCTTTGTAAACTTAACCACCCAAAACCTACTCGCGCGACAAACCCATCTTCTGCAGCCATGAGAGTATTGCAAAACAATCCCGCAACAATTGCCACACCCAAAACCTTTACCATGAAACGCATTGTTTCCTCCTCAAAATTAAACAATCTACAATAATGATAATATAACCATTTTAAAAAGCGATGCTTTACATGCGATTATATGGTTATAATCCCAAAAATCTACTTGACATTCAGGTCATTTCATCATAGTAAATTGTGTAAGAATTGTATTCAATTTAAACTTATATTTAACTTAATTATTATATAGAAGACTTGGATAAATTCCTTACTAAATCGATTGAATTCAAGTATAATGAAAATGTATTTTTATAAAAATATAAGTAAAAAAGTGAAAAATTAAGAGCCGGACCGGATATCAGTCAGCAGGATTTAAATAAGTCTCATTGACAGCCAAGCATAAAATTCTCATAAATAATGATTTTTAAAAATACAAAAAAATAAGCATGTATTCTAACGCAATAATCCTTGTTTTAATTTCTGCCGCATTAATAATGGCGGCAAAATCTAAAGCTCTATTGTTATAAAAAGATGTGGTTTAGAAAAATTATTGATTGTGCGGATGCATTTTCGCACCCGCTAATGTTTGCAGTTTAAAATTTATAGCCGACATAAAACAGATATGTTTGAGCCGGATTAGCTTCGTAACTGATATTGTAACTGGAATAATAATAATCCTTATCTACTTTCCCAAATATACGCTGTCTAAACTCCACGCCTGTAAAAAAATGGTCAAATTCTACATTTACACCCAAATTGGCAGTACCAAACAGACCTCTTTCATTAATATCGCCATCATCTGTTTTAAGATTAAACGAACCAAGACCAAGTCCCAGAAACGGTTTGACAACATCATTCACATTTTCAAAAACATAAGCGCCGCTTGCCAAAATATAGTTTGAACTGCAACCGTCACAATTGATACTTGTGTAAGATAGACCAAACTGTGCATTTTGCATACGATATCCGCCGTATATATCAAGTGCGGCACCTCTATCTGAATTTTCCAATGTAAGTCCGGAAGCAGACGCTTTTTCTTTTAAGACTACCGATCCAAAACCTAATCGCATTACAATCCCATCTTCTACGGCGACAAGAGTGCTGCAAAATAGTCCGGCGGCAATCACCGCAACAAAAACTTTCGTCATAAAACGCATTGTTTTCCCCTTAAAATAAAACTATATAATAAAAATAGCCTTTTTCAAAGCAATTTTTTCCACTTTCACTGCATGAACAAATTCTAAAACTTCATTACAGTAAATTGTGAAAGGATTATATTATATTTAAACTTATATTAAATTTAATTACTATATAGGAAAGTGAATTTGCATAAGTTTTTTATTGAACCGACTGAATTTTCAGATGAAGAGATAAAAGTTTTTTACAAAACTATCGTCAATAAAGTGAAAAAATTGCGAGATAAAAAGGGCGTAAGTCAATTGGAGCTTGCTTTGGCTATCAGCTTTAAATCCGTATCGTCTGTAGTTAAACCTGAAATTCTTATAGACAATAAACATTCTAATTTGGAACATTTATATAAAATAGCAAAAGTTTTAGGTGTGGAGATAAGATATTTTTTGAATAATTTGTAAAATTCCCCTCAAAAGAGGGGAGAGTTTTTAAACTAACTGTATAAATGCCATTTCGGCTGCGTCACCGCGGCGTATTCTTGTTTTGACAATTCTTGTATAACCGCCGTTTCGCTCAATATATTTAGGAGCTATTTCGGTTACCAATTTTTTTACTGACTCTTTATCCTGCAACACGGCAAATAGTGCTCTATGCGCATTTGAGTCGCCTTTTTTCGCCCTCGTGATAAGTCTTTCGATAAAACCTCTAAGCTCTTTTGCTTTTGGTAAAGTCGTCTCTATTTTATTCTTTTTCACAATAGCTATAGTCAAATTTTTCAAAAGCGCGCTTCTGTGAGAAGAGGTGCGCCCAAGTTTTCTGTATCCGTGCTTGTGTCTCATCGCTATCCCTTATTTTTTAATTCGCCGACTTTTTTTCTCAAAATTTCAGCGTCTTCAAGAGAGAGACTTCCGACAGGAAATCCTATCTCTCCCATCACATTTCTAATCTCATCAAGAGATTTTTTGCCTAAATTTTTTAAATTTTTAAGTTCGCTATCGCTCAAAAGTGCAATCTCCGCAACATATTTAATTTGCGCTTTATCAAGCGAATTAAAACTTCTCACGCTCAAGTTCAAATCGTTGATACTTTGCAAAAGTACAGTGAATTTACCAGCATCTACACTTTGAATATTGGCATTTGAGTCAAGTATATTATGAAATACGCTCATCTGATCATACATGGCTTTCAAAGAGTGTTTAAAAGCGTCTATCGGAGAGATTTGTCCGTCTGTCTCTATGGTAAATACCACTTTTTCATAGTCAGGATTATCTTCGATAAGAATATTCTCTATATCGTACATTGCTTTTTTCACAGGCGTAAAAAACGCGTCAAGCGCGATAAATCCATCGTTTATCCGCTCACGGATAATCTCGCTCGGAACATATCCGATACCACACTCTATTACAACCGTAAAGTTAAGCTCAGCATCTTCGTTGATAGTCGCCAGATGGATATCGGGCGTTACTATATCAACTTCGTCATTCACAAGATCTATACCTTTAATCTCTTTCGGTCCTTTAAAAGAGTAATGAACGACTGTTTTTGGATTGACACCTCTAATCTTAAAGCGAATGGCCTTGAGATTTATGATAAAATTCGCAACATCTTCAAACATACCCCTCATACTGTCAAACTCATGCGTAACGCCATCAATTTTAACAGACGTCGGAGCAAAGCCTACAGTACTCGCGTACAACAAACGGCGAAGCGGGTGAGCCAGCGTGATACCAAATCCTGTTTCAAAAGGATATACACTAATCTTTACCCTGTTTTCACCCATATCTTCTATATTCAGCTCTGTCGGAACATAAGCTGATGTGTTAATTTTTGTCATCATAATTATGTATGCTCCTTATTATTTAGAGTAGAGCTCTACAATCAATCTCTCTTCAATCGGAATGATAACCTCTTCTCTCAGCGGTAATCTTGTGAAGATACCAAATACTCTATCTTTATCTATATCTACCCAAGAGACGATACCGGTTTGTGCAGTAAGATCCAAAGATCTTTGAACCTGTGGATTTTTCTTCGTCTTTTCGGCAACCTCTATCTTTTGTCCTACTTTTACACGGTATGATGGGATATCAACTCTGTATCCATCTACTAAAATGTGTCCGTGCGTTACCATTTGTCTTGCCAAACGGCGAGTCGTAGCAAAACCCATTCTATAGACAACATTATCAAGTCTTTGCTCGATAAATGTTATAAGATTTGCTCCGGTATTGCCCTCTTTTCGCGCGGCATCCTGAAAAAGCTTACTAAACTGCTTTTCGGAAATACCATACATAAATTTCGCTTTTTGCTTCTCTTTTAGCTGTAACCCGTATTCACTGAGTTTCGTTCTTCTTTGTCCGTGTTGTCCAGGCGCATAAGGACGCTTATCAAGCGCGCTTTTACCTGCAAGTCTTCTTTCGCCTTTTAGTGCAAGACTTACGCCCAATCTTCGTTCAAGTTTTTCGACAGGTCCTCTATATCTTGACATTATTTTGTTCTCCTATTTTTCTTAAAACTTATACGCGTCGTCGTTTTGGAGGGCGACAACCATTGTGAGGAAGAGGAGTGATATCTTTCAAGAAAACCACACGGATTCCTTCATAAGCGCCTATGCTCTTTATCGCCGTTTCGCGACCGGAACCGGGTCCTTGAACTTTAATGCCTACCTCTTTTATACCATGTTCTTTAGCTTTAGCCAAAGCATCGTCTACAGCTTGCTGAGCCGCATACGGAGTAGACTTTTTACTCCCTTTAAAACCAAGGGAACCGGCGCTGCTCCAAGCTATAACATTTCCCATTTCATCGGTAACGGTTACAACAGTGTTATTAAATGTAGCGGAAATATATACAATGCCTTTAGCGATATTTTTTTTGACAACTTTTTTTCTTACAACTTTTTGTTTTGCCATATCAATGCCTTAACTTGCTTTTGAGCCAACGGTTTTTTTCTTACCCTTGCGAGTACGAGCGTTGGTCTTTGTCTTTTGTCCGCGTACGGGAAGTCCTTTTCTGTGTCTTATGCCGCGGTAGCTTCCGATATCCATCAATGCTTTGATATTCATCGCAACATTTTTTCTCAAATCTCCCTCGACGGTAAAATGACCCTGTATCTCATTTCTGATAGCGGCTGCCTCATCTTCGGTGAGTTCTTGAACTCTTTTGTCATATGAGATGCCTGTAGCATCTAAAATTAAACGTGAAGTATGAAGACCGATGCCGTAAATATATGTCAGTCCGTATTCAATCCTCTTTTTATTAGGCAAATCTACGCCTGCAATTCTTGCCATCTATTCTATCCTTGTCGCTGTTTATGTTTTGGATTTACGCAAATAACTCTTATTATACCTTTGCGTTTAATCACCTTGCACTTATCGCACATCATCTTTACAGAAGGGCGCACTTTCATTCTCTTCTCCCAAATTTATTCCACTTGAATAACGGAAGAGGTTTGAAGAAAAATTTCAAACCAATTATTGAAAAAATAAGTGGTAACTTTTTCAATAATTCTTCACGCAGTCTTACAAAAAGGGCTAATTATACAAAAACTTAGCTGATAGCTTACTTATAATAAGCGTGTTTCCAGTCCGGTACGGATACGAAACTATTTATATCGGTAAGTTATCCGTCCCTTATCCAAACTGTAAGGAGTTAATTCTACCTTGACTTTATCTCCCGGCATTATTTTTATATAATGCATTCTCATTCTGCCCGAGATATGACACAACACTTTATGCTTATTTTCAAGTTCCACCATAAAGTTGGCATTCGGCAGTGCTTCGGCTACTTTACCGTCAAGTTCAATTACATCATTTTTTGCCATTATTCCTCCGCTTAAAAATCATTATCAACAGATAAGATTTTTGCTTTTTTATCTACAATTGCTATAGTGTGTTCCCAATGACTGCCTCTTAAACCGTCTTCGGAAACAACCGCCCAATTATCGCTTAAAACTTTAGGTTTACCGTTTTTGCGGCAAATCATAGGTTCTATACAAAATACCATTCCTTCTTTTATTTTTGGCCCTTGTTTGGGATTGGTACCTTCAAGATAATTCGGTATATCCGGCTCTTCGTGCGGACGCTTTCCTATACCGTGTCCGCAATATCCGCGAAGCGGTACAAAACCTTTAGAAACGATATACTTTTCTATCTCATATGAAAGTTCTTTAAAATGCATACCTTCCCGTATAATATCTACAGCGTACATCAACGCCTCATAAGAGCAGTTTATTAAATCGGTATCATTCTTACTAATCTCTCCCACACCAACAGTCTTTGCCGCATCCCCATACCAACCGTCTATCTCAACACCGATATCAAGCCCAACTATATCGCCCTCTTTTAACTTGTAACCGCTTGGTATGCCGTGGATTATCACTTCATTTACAGATATGCAAATAC
Organism: Campylobacteraceae bacterium; assembly: GCA_031263195.1. Classification (GTDB taxonomy): domain Bacteria; phylum Campylobacterota; class Campylobacteria; order Campylobacterales; family Campylobacteraceae; genus JAIRKW01. The sequence goes on from JAISGD010000029.1 coordinate 18,594, forward strand.
CATCAGGAAATCCGTACAAGTTTTTAAATGCAGCTCTTCCGCCAAGAGTTTTGATATACTCCTCGCCCAAATTATTTAACTCTTTTGTGCTAATACCTGATTTTGTTTGTTTTGTGAGATAGTTCAGCGTCTTTGCAACCGCCCTTGAGGCGGCTGCAATTTTTTTAATCTCTTCGGGACGTTTTAGACTGATAGACATCTATCAAAGACCAACAGCGCTTAGCGTTTCATATTTGCTCATATAGATTTGCGCTTCTATTTTTCTCATTGTGTCAAGAGCGACTTGAACGACAATCAAAACAGCCGTACCGCCAAAATAGAACGGTATTCCCATATATTGTACAAGCGCCCACGGAATCGTCGCGATAATAGCCAAATATATGGAACCGAAAAATGTCAAACGGCTTGCAGTTTCATTCAAAAACTCTGCCGTGCTGGCACCGGGACGAACACCGGGGATAAAACCGCCCTGTTTTTTAAGATTTTCGGAGATATCTTTTGCATTAAAAGTTATAGAAGCATAAAAATAGGCGAAAAAGACAACAAGCAAAAACATTAAAATGTGAAAAAAATATCCGCTCGGACTCAAAAAGTCATTGATAGAAATAATGATGGGATTGGTACTTGCCTGTAAAATAGTTGACGGAAATGTTAAAACAGCTGAAGCGAAAATCGGCGGTATAACGCCGCTTAAGTTGATCTTTACCGGAACGTAATTCATAATGCGCTTATTTTGATTTTGCATAACAACTTTTCTTGAGTAGGATATGGGGATTCTTCTTTCGCCCAATTCTACAAAGATAATCGTACCTACTACCAATACAATGACAACCATCGCTCCAAGAATCACAAAAAAGTTAAGAGTACCCATATTGACAAGAGTGATACTCTCACCGATAGCCATAGGAATACCTGAAACTATACCAGCAAAAATGATAAGACTAACGCCTTGTCCGACACCATGCTTCGTTATCTGTTCACCGATCCATAACAACAGCATAGTACCTGCAAGCATGGATACAGCCGCAATCGGTACAAACTTTGTCATCTCTATCGTGATAGCGCTCTCACCGCCGGCTCCCGTAACACTCTGAAGACCGATAGACACACCTACAGCCTGTATGATCGTAATAAAAATCGTAGCATAACGGATAATTTGCATATACTTTACCATACCGTCGCGCTCTTTTTTAAGTTTGCCGATAGCCGGAAATGTAGCCGCTATTAACTCCATAACAATGGAAGCGGTGATATAGGGCATAATGCCCAAAGAGATAATACTAAATCTCTCGGCAGCACCGCCGCCGAACATATTGAAAATCCCCAAAGCATTTGAACTGTTTGTATCAAAAATACTTTTGATAACATCCGTATTTACACCGGGAACGCCTACATAAGCCAAAACTCTAAACGCAAAAAGACCTACCAACACAACTAAAAGTTTGTTGGTTAGCTGCTTGTTCATTTTTCACTTCCGCTGAATGTTATGTTTTCATCTTTGATTTTAGATGACAACTCTTTAGCGTTGACTCCTATAAGTTTTACCTTCGCAACGCTGCTTGATAATTTATGCACACTTTTAATGCTCTCTATCGTAATCTCCGATAGTTCCGCTATGGCTTTAATTTTATCAACATTGATTATGTAAGGTTTTTTTATTTTAGAGGTAAAGCCGATTTTAGGCAATCTTCTTTGAAGCGGCTGTTGTCCGCCTTCAAAACCTCTTTTGATTTTATAGCCCGTACGCGCTCTTTGACCTTTATTGCCGCGTCCGGCTGTTTTACCATTGCCGCTGCCTTGTCCGCGCCCTACTCTTTTCTTGGAGTGAGTGGAGTTAGCAGCAGGTTTGAGACTATTTAATGACATCTTCTATCCTTTTATCTTTGGCTTTTAATCATACTAAGAGCTTTTATAGTCGCTCTTACCACATTCGCGGCATTGTTTGAGCCAAGCGATTTTGTAAGAATATCCTTAATACCGGCCAACTCCACAACAGGCCTTGTAGAGCCGCCCGCGATTACGCCCGTACCTTCGCTGGCAGGTTTTAAAAGAATCTTGCTCGCGTTAAATTTAACTTCAATATCGTGAGCTATGGTTGAGCCTTTTATCTCTACTTCAACGATATTTTTGAACGCGTCATCTACGGCTTTTCTTATAGCGTCAGGTACCTCTTTTGCTTTTCCGAAACCATATCCAACAAGCCCTTTTTTATTGCCGACTACAACAAGAGCTGTAAAACGAAATCTTCTACCGCCTTTTACGACCTTTGTAACACGACCTATATTGACTATTATTTCTTCAAACTCTTCTCTATTAATTTTTTCCATTAACCTTTTTCCTCACTTTACAGCGCGATGCCGTTATCGCGGAGTGCACCGGCAAATGCCGCTACAACGCCATGATACAAATAACCGTTTCTGTCAAACGCAACTTTTTCTATGCCTTTTGATTTGAGGTTTTCAGAGAAAGCTTTGGCTAACTCCACCACATCAGTTTTATTGGCTTTAAGGGAGAGTTTTTTGCCGTCTACTGCCGCGATTGTAACTCCGTTAATATCATCTATCGCTTGTGCGTAAAAATATTTGTTTGAACGAAAAACAGAAACTCTTGGGAGTGCCTGCGTGCCTGAAATTTTGGCTCTTATTCTTCTTTTGCGTTTTACGCGAAGTTTGAGTTTGTTTTCTAATATATTTGTTCTCATTCTTTTCCCTTACTTCTTAGAAGTCTTGCCGGCTTTGCGGATGATTATCTCATCAGCGTACTTAATGCCTTTGCCTTTATATGGCTCAGGCGGTCTAAACCCGCGTATTTTAGCAGCGATTTGTCCGATTTGCTGCTTGTCGCTGCCGGATATGGTAACCGTGTTTTTCTCAACAGCCACTTGAACGCCTTCAGGTATGTCATATTTGACAGGGTGCGAATATCCCAGCTGCAACTCAAGAGATTTACCGTTTACTGCCGCTCTGTAACCTACTCCGTTAATCTCAAGTTTTTTCTCAAAACCCTTTGTGAGTCCGATAATCACATTGTTACATAACGCTCTGTACGTTCCCCAAAAAGCATTTGACTGTTTGTCTTCGCTTTTAGGAGAAAAAATTATTTTGCTATCTTCTATTTTTGTAAAAACATTACCTTTTGTGTCTAACTCTTTTTGGACATTTCCTTTTTTAAAGAGCAGTACATTGCCTTCCAGCTTAACCTCTATATCGCTTGGTATCGCTACGGGCTGTTTACCGATTCTTGACATTATTTTCCTTTCTACAAGTTTTACGATAATTCTACTTTTTTGAATGGTTACCGAATACCATAAAAAGTCTGAAACTCATTACCAAATGCTGCAAAGCAGCTCGCCGCCAACGCCTATTTTGTGCGCTTCTTCATTGTCTAAAACACCTTTTGAGGTACTTAAAACAATAGTACCATATCCGCTTTTAAATCTCTTGATTTCATCAAAGCCTTTGTAGACTCTGCGTCCAGGAGTGGAGATTCTTTTTATCTCATTGATGACGCTTACGCCTTTTTCGTTATACTTTAATGCAACATTAATAAACTTTTTATTGCCCTCTTCCACTACATTAAGGCTCTCAATATAACCTTTGTTTTGAAAAACTTTCAAAATAGCCTCTACAGCATTTGTGTGTATAAGAGTGGTAACTTCAAGTCTACGCATAGAAGCATTTCTGATACGCGTCAACGCATCTGCGATTAAATCATTTATCATTAGCTTTCCTTACCAACTTGCTTTTTTTAGTCCTGGGATTAATCCCTCATTCGCCATTTTTCTTAAGCATACACGGCAAATCCCAAAATCTTTATATACGGAACGCGCACGTCCGCATATCTTACAACGAGTATATCCCCGCACTACAAACTTGGGCTTCCTTGCCGCTTTGGCAATCATTGATTTTTTAGCCATTATTTATGTCCTCTCATAAACGGGATACCGATTAATTCCAACAATCTAAACGCCTCTTTATCATTTTTTGCGGTAGTTACTATAGTAATGTTCATACCGTGAGTTTTAATAATTTTATCATACTCAACTTCCGGAAACATAAGCTGCTCCTGAAGACCAAAATTATAATTACCGCGTCCGTCAAATCCATTACGCGGCAACCCTCTGAAATCTTTTACTCTTGGAAGCGCTATTGAGATAAGCTTTGTTAAAAAGTTATACATATTAGCACCTCTTAATGTAACTTTGATACCGACAGGAAATCCTTCTCTCACTTTGAAACCGGCAACTGATTTGTTGGCATTGGTAATAATGGACTTTTGACCCGCTATCAAAGATATCGTATCCGCCATATTTTGCATAACTTTCATATCTTTCGCCGAATCCCCAGCACCGACACTTATGACAACTTTTTCAACAGAGGGTATAAGCATAGGATTTTTGATATCCAACTCTTTATTTAAAAGAGGCTTTATTTCATTATTAAATTTAACTCTAAGCGTACTCATTTATTAATCCTCCGCCTTTGCTACATTTGAGATATGAATAGGCATCTCTTTGTTTTCCCATCCGCCATTTTTTGTCTTATCACTTGGCTTGACGGCTTTTTTGACCACTTTGCAGCCCTCGACTATAACTTGCGAAGTCTTAGGCAATACGCGTAAAACTTTGCCGCTTTTACCTTTATCGTCACCCGCGATAACTTTTACCAAATCACTCTTTTTGATTTTAAATTTGACCGCCATTATAAAACCTCCGGTGCCAAAGAGACGATTTTCATAAAGTTGGCATATCGCACTTCACGGCCGACGGGTCCAAAAATTCTAGTACCTATCGGCTCGCCCTTATTATCAAGTATAACTGCCGCGTTTTCGTCAAATCTAATCAAAGAACCGTTTTCACGGTGAATCTCTTTTTTAGTCCTTACTATAACTGCTTTTACAACTTGACCTTTTTTTATTTTTCCGTTCGGAATAGCCTTTTTAACAGACGCTACAATTACATCACCTACCGTAGCGTATCTTCTTTTGCTTCCGCCCAAAACTTTGATACACATAATCTCTTTTGCGCCGCTGTTATCTGCAACAGCAAGTCTTGTAAAACTTTGAATCATTACTCAACCCCCGCCGTAATAATCTCTTTCAAACGGAAAGATTTTCTTTTGGAGAGTGGTCTGCACTCAATTGCTAAAACTACATCTCCAGCTTTTGATTCGTTTGCCTCGTCATGCACCAAATATTTTTTGAATCTTTTGACGATTTTTCTGTATTTTGGGTGCATAACTCTTCGCTCTACTAAAACGGTAGCTGTTTTATCTCCCGCTTTTTGTACTACAACGCCTTGAATTTCTCTTTTTAGTGCCATTTTGAACCCTTATATCTTCTATTTCGCTGCTGCGATTGCTGTATTGATTTTAGCGATGTCTCTGCGAACATCTCTAATCTCGTTAGGGTTTGTCAGCTGCATGGTTTTAAGCTTCTGCTTCAATGTAAACAAAAGCACCTTTTTTTCTTTTAATAACGCGTTCAAATCCTGGACGCTTTTCTCATTTAACTCAGTATATTTCATTTTCGCTATCCCTGGTTATGATTTTTGTTTTAAAAGGAAGTTTATGCATAGCCAATGTCAAAGCTTCTTTTGCCAACTGCTCATCAACTCCGGCTATCTCATAAATGATACGTCCGGGTTTGATATTCATCACCCACAACTCAACGCTGCCTTTACCTTTACCCATTCTTGTTTCCAATGGTTTTTTCGTAATCGGCTTATCTGGAAATACTCTAATCCAAGTTTTAGCCTGTCTTTTTACGTGTCTAGTCATTGCGATACGAGCCGCCTCTATCTGACGCGAATTAATTCTGCCTGCCTCGACGGCTTTTACCGCCATTTCCCCAAAAGCGATTGACGTAGCGCGCGTAGCTTTACCGCGGTTACGACCTTTCATCTGCTTTCTATATTTTGTGCGTTTAGGCATTAACATGATTAATTACTCCTCTCTTTTTTTATTCTTGGAGTTTTAGGTTTTCTAGGCTCTTCTGTTGTCTTCTCAGCTTGAATTCCTTTTTGTAAAACCTCGCCTTTAAATATCCATACTTTAACGCCGATAATTCCATATGTTGTATAAGCTTCCGCAAAACCATAATCAATTTTGGCTCTTAAAGTATGCAAAGGAACTCTGCCTTCCAAATACCATTCCGTTCTTGCCATTTCAGCTCCGCCAAGACGACCTGCGACACAAATCTTTATACCTTTAGCGCCTGATTTTTGCGCGCCTTGAATTACCTTTTTCATAGCACGGCGAAACGCAACTCTTCTCTCCAACTGCATTGTCACATTTTCAGCGGCAAGTTGAGCGGACGCTTGAGGACGACGTTCTTCTTTGATATTTACATTAACTTCTTTATTGGCAAGTTTTTGCAACTTCTCTTTTAATTTCTCTATATCGGAACCTTTTTTTCCTATGATGATTCCAGGACGCGCCGCTACTACTGTTACTCTCAATTTTTTAGCCGTACGTTCTATAAGTATTTGACTCACACCTGCATAAAAAAGCTCTTTTTTCAAAAATTTTCTTATCTTATAATCTTCGCTTATATTTGAAGCTAGAACTTGTTTGCCAGGAAACCATCTTGAATCCCAATTTCTATTGATTCCAAGTCTTAGACCAATCGGATTTACTTTTTGACCCATATTAATCTTCCTTCTTTGTTTTACTTACTTCTACAAATATATGAGCTGTAGGTTTGCGAATAGACGAAGCGCTGCCGCGTGCGCGTGGCATAAAGCGTTTCAATACCGGTCCTGTGTCAACTCTGCATGAAGAGACGATAACCTCATTGGGCTCAAATCCTCCGTTTGAAACAGCAGAAGCAATAACTTTAGAGATAATCTTAGCGCCTTTATTCGGCGTAAATTCAAGAGCCGCGAGAGCAAGCTCTGCATTCATACCTTGCACTTCTTTTGCTACCAAACGCGCTTTTATCGGCGATACGCGGATAAATTTTAATATTGCATTACTCATATTTTATCCTTACTTACCGATTTTCTTTTGCACAGAACCTTTATGTCCTTTAAATGTGCGTGTTGGGGCAAACTCGCCCAATTTATAACCGATATGATTTTCGGTAATATAAAGAGGTATAAATGTTTTGCCATTGTGAATATTAAAAGTAAGCCCGATCATTTCAGGAACAATCGTGCTTCTTCTTGACCAAGTTTTTATCGGTTTACTATCGTTGGATGCTTTTGCGGTTGATACTTTTTTTGCAAGATGAGCATCAACAAAAGGTCCTTTTTTAAGTGATCTTGCCATTGTTATTTTCCTTTTCTTCTGGAAATAATCAGTTTATCGCTCGCTTTTTTCTTGCGAGTTTTTGCACCCTTAGTAGGTTTACCCCAAGGAGTAACAGGGTGGCGACCTGAATTTTTCTTGCCTTCGCCTCCGCCGTGCGGGTGGTCAACAGGGTTCATAGCAGAACCTCTTGTTTGAGGTCTTACGCCAAAATATCGGCTTCGTCCTGCTTTACCGATAGTGATATTAGACCAATCTTCATTGCCTATTACGCCCACGGTTGCCATACATTCGGATAAAACTTGTCTCATCTCGCCGCTTGGAAGTCTCAAGATAACATATTTCTCTTCTTTGCCCATAAGTTGAGCGTAACCGCCGGCACTTCTTGCTATCTGTCCGCCTTTTCCAGGTTTTAACTCTATATTGTGCAAAATAGTACCTATAGGTATAGCTTTTAGCTTCATAGCGTTTCCGGGTTTTATATCAAGTCCCTCTTCGGCTGAAGCTACAACGTCGCCTACTTTAAGACCTGATGGCTGAAGAATATATCTTTTATCGCCGTCTTTATAGACTATCAACGCTATGCGACAATTTCTGTTAGGATCGTACTCTATGGCTTCAACCCTTCCTTCAACGCCAAATTTCGTTCTTTTAAAATCTATAATTCTATAAAACTTTTTAGCGCCTCCCTCTTTATGTCTTGAAGTAATGCGTCCGTAACTGTTTCTTCCGGATGTTACCGGAAGCTTCACAAGCAGTGAAGAAACGCTAGGTTTTGCCGTAATATCTTTATTGCTAAGCCCTGTTAAAAAACGGCGGCTTGGCGTATAAGGTTTGTATGTTTTAATTGCCATATTAAGCCTCCACGTTTTCTAATTTAGCGCCTTCAGGCAGCTTAACATAAAATTTTTTATAATCATTTCTTGTTCCAATGCGTCCGCGAAATCTTTTTGTTTTACCGTTTACGCGAAGAGAATTTATCTTCAAAGGTGAAAAACCAAAATAGTTCTTCAAAACCTCTTTAAGTCTGTTTTTCGTCATTTTGGTAGATGTTTGAATAACAACCGTACCATCTTCTTGCAAACTTAAACTTTTTTCGGTATAGAGTATCGCTTTTATGTCGGTAATATCTGCCATTTTAGCCCTCTTTTATTATATTTTCCAATACGGATTTTTCTATGATAACCGCACGAAATGCCGCTACTATATAAGCATTTAGTTCGCTCGCATCTACCAAATACGCATTATTTATGTTTCTAAATGCCAAAAATGTCTTTTCGTCAATCAAATCTTTTACAACAAGAGTATCTCTCGCGTTTAGAGTTTTAACGATATTTAAGGCATCTTTTGTCTTTCCGGAAGCAACTTCCAAAGCGTCTACCACAAAAAGCGCATCTGTTTTCGCTTTGTCAAAGAGCGCAAATTGGAGCGCTAATTTTTTCTGCTTTTTATTGATTTTCAAATCATAATTTCTGTTGCCTCTTGGTCCAAATGCCGAACCGCCGCCTACCCATACGGAAGATCTTGAGCTTCCTGCTCTCGCTCCGCCTCTGCCTTTTTGACTCCAAGGCTTTTTGCCGCCGCCGCTTACTGAGCCTTTATTTTTCGTATGCGCGACATTTTCTCTCAAAGCGGCTAAATAAGATTTTGTATAAAGATAAAGATTGTGCGAATTTATCTGCGCATACTCTTGCGGCAAATCAAAATCGCCCGCTTTTTTAAACGTATTATCTAAAACGATTGCTTTTATGTTTGCTTTACTCATTTAACTATCCTTACTCGTCCAAGCGCGCCATTTGCGCCCGATACAGAACCTTTTACTACCAAAACACCGCTTGCCGCATCAAATGAGACAAAATCATTTCTTACGCTTGTCGTTTCATTGCCGTAATGTCCCGCCATTTTGCGTCCTTTTTGAACGCGTCCGGGCCACTCGCGATTGCCGATTGATCCTGACGTTCTATGAAATCTGCTTCCGTGCGCGGCAGGTCCGCCAGCAAATCCATGTCGTTTAATCAAACCGCTAAAACCTCTACCTTTGCTTTTAAAAGTAATTTGAAGAAGTTCTGCATTTTCCAAAGATGAAACATCTAAATCGCCCGCTTCTTGATTTGCAACTTTATCAAGCGTAACAAATCGGTTAAACTCTGCGCTCAAACCGAATTTCTTTTGTTGTCCCGCAATCGCTTTGTTTATGCTTTTTCCGCTGCTATAAGCCACAATCGCGCTTTTGTTCTCATTTAATGCGCAAACTTTAGCTTTTAAGACGCGAAGCAAAGTAACGGGCACGCTTTGGGTCGCTATCGTTCTGCTCATTCCAATTTTTTCTACTATAAATTCCATTTAATATCCTTCTAATTACCCATCGCTCTAACTTCAACATTAACTTCCGGAGCCAAGTCAAGCTTCATAAGCGAATCAACCGTATCGGTCGTGGCTGCAACAATATCAATCATTCTTGTATGAATTCGTATCTCAAATTGTTCGCGTGAATCTTTGTTGATGTGAGGAGATCTAAGCACTGTGTAGCGCTTAATTTTTGTAGGCATCGGAATTGGACCCTTTATCTCAGCACCTGTACGCTTTACAGCTTCTACTATCGAAGCAACTGAACGGTCTAACACTCTATGATCATAAGCTTTAAGCTTAAGACGAATCTTTTCCATATAAAATCCCTTAAATAAAGAACTTGTCATTTTAGCTACTTGACGCTTTGTACCGCAAAATAGTTTATTGATGACCTAAAAAGGACTGTGATTTTACTTAAACTTTTTCTAAAAGTCAATAGTTTTGGTATTTTTTAGCCTTTTAGTGATAAAATTTTCTATGTTATTTTCCTTGTTATAAGGAAAAAATGATTAAAACTATGGAGTATTTGATGGATGTTTTAGAGATTTTGTATGACAATCCTCCGAAAATTAGTGGATTTTTGCCGCGCAAATATGAGATAACGGCTAAGAAGACAGTTCTTTACGGTCCCGCATTTAGCGGTAAAAGTTTCATTATCATAGACTATTTAGGCAAATTTTCGCGCAAAGAGCTGCTCTATATCGACTTTTCCGATGTAAGAGTGGACATCAGAAGTCTAAAATCACTCCAAAGTTTTATTGATAAAAACAACATTAGAATTATTGTTTTAGAACATTTTGATTTTCAATGCGCTATTCCGGAAGCTGAAGAGGTGATATTGAGCAGTGTCGCCAGGCTTGAAATAGATGGATTTCATGAGCTGTTTGTACCGCTTTTGGATTTTGAAGAGTTTGTGTCGTTCAATTTTGACAAAAAACATCAAAATATAGAGGGAATATTCACTCTTTTTGAAAAAAACGGCACATATCCGCAGATGGCTCTTGGCGGCACAGAGGCAAAGCAAGTACAGACGATACTGCAAATGTACGCCAAAAACTCATTTACTATGCTAAAAAATATAGCGCTTTTTCAAGCACAGATACTTAGCGTACATAAACTCTACGAACTTTTAAAACCAAATATCAAACTCTCAAAAGACACCATCTACGCTACGATATCTCGATTTGAAAATGAGTATTTGATATATTTTGTCGATCGGTTCGATAAAAGAGGTGCCGGTAAAAAACTCTACTTCGCAGATTTTACACTTAAAAATATACTTACGTTTGAGAAAGATTTCATATTAAAATTTCAAAATATCATCTTTTGCGAACTCATAAAAAAAACTGGACAGATTTTTTATACTCTAACGCTTGATTTTTATCTACCCAAACACTCACTTGCCATACTTTGCATACCGTTTTTGCAACCAGAACTTATCAATCGCCGTTTTAAAAAACTGTCAAAAGAGTTAAAATCTCTTGGCATAACAAACTTACAAGTCATCACTCTGGGAAATGAAGGTAAATACAAAGACGAAGGGCTAACCTGCGAACTTATCCCGTTTTGGGAATGGGCGATGAGATAGGAAATATTTTTGACTCATTTGCAGTAGCTGTATAATCAGTAATAGTTTTCATAAAATAGACTAAAACAAGCGCTGTGCGAACCAAAGCGAAACATGTCAGTATCAAAATACCATCTTGTTTTTTATATAATTAAAAGCAAATCCTGTTTTATGTGGCACCCTCTGCAAGATGCATAATCGCCCTTTAATTCATGGCCTTTGTAATTCTCGTCATTTGCTAAATTGCGGCGTAATACCGCAATGACACCTACCAATTTCATCAACTAACAATGACACAAACTCGCAGCTTTGTATTTTTTCATCTTAACAAATTTATTGGACAACTTCATCTCCAAATCGATTTATAAGATATTCGTAAGTACTATTCGGTACTATCTCTCTAATTTCATCAAAATTTTTCTCTTTCAAAAGTCTTCTAACTCTTGAGGCGCTTATCGGATCATTGTTAGACTCGACTCTTTTTATCACTTCAAAGTCTATACCGTATTGAGGCAGTATCATTTTCATAGTGTTGTTATACTGTCTTGTAATATTATCAAGCGGTTCTTCACCTGCAAAACGTATATTTATGTTTAAAGATGGAGCTATCTCTTCAGCAAAAATAGTGACATCGCTTGAAGCATCTATAGTCTCATCTTGAAGTCTTTCTTTATTTGAATACGCCTCAAACGTCAAAGATGAGATGATAAATCTACCGCTTGGTATAACGGTGATATTTTGCAAGTCTTTAACACCTTGCTTGACTAGTTCAAACCTGTCAACAAAAGGGAAAAACGACTTATCTTCTTCTACTACAAAAAGGTATAAATGCTTTACTTTTTGGACCGACTGCTCTATTAAGTATCTATGACCCAAAGTAAAAGGATTGCAATTCATAACGATAGAGCCTATTTTGCCTTTGGTTTTAACTTTATACTTTAAAAGCAGAGATTTATATTTTGTAAGATTTTCATGTTCCTCTTTGCGGACAATATTCGATTTGGCAGGCTTAGACGGCGACTTTACCCCCCCCCCCCCCACTTTGAGAACAGCTTTTGTTTTATCATCAAATAAGTGATTATCCAACATTGTTTGAAATAACAATTCAGCAATTTTTTGATTGCCTATTTTGTTGAGATGTAAATCATCAATAAATACTTCACCCATATCATGAGGACGTTCAAAAGCTTGCTGAGTCTCGCATATAATAAAATCTTTATCAATTAAATTTTTTATTGATTTTTCATGTATTGAAAAAATTATCAAATCTCCTTTTTTAAACTTTGTATTTTTAATTAAGTTAATCTGACAGTCGTGATTTCTGCCGCCATAATTTGCACAATTCATAACACAATATTTATCATTACTGCTAAAGTGTCGATTAATAGTTCTTTGTAAATTACTCGGAATAGTATCATAATCAGAAGAACCAGCTCCAAGCATTACGCTATTGCCAAAAGAATAGATATTATGCATAAATTTGTCTGGTTGGTCTGTTGTAAGCCTGAAATTATTTATAACATTTACATTCTTACCCAATCTATTTTTACAATACGTAATTTCATTTATTGTTGTGATAAGTATTGGTCTTACTACTTCTCGATTGTACTCCAAAGAATTATTAAATCTATCTAACGCAGCTGGAATTATTGGTTTTTCTGCATTTATCATATCGCGTGTCTTCTGATAGGTAACTAATTCTAATTCATTTTCAGATTTATGAGTTACCTCTTTAGCCAATGGTAATAAGCAACATATTAGTTGAACTTCTGGATTACTTTTTTTAATATCTATCAATGGTTCAATGATAAATTTTTTACAATATATATCAGAAATTACATCCAATAAATGAATGACCTTAGCTTTTGTTTTTTCTTGTATAGATAGCATAAAACTTGTGTTTTTTTTGGATGTGCAAATTAAAATTACATCGTCCTGATTAAAAGAAAAATTATCTGCTAATTTGAGATGCGTAATATTAACACTTGCCGGTACATATATATGATATGTATAAGAGTATCTACCTAAAAGATATTTAATATTAAAGTTTTGTGAATGTCTTGCGCTTACCCATATAAGTTTTGATAGTTCTGCGTCATCTTGATGTCCAAATATACTTATTTCTCTAATGCCTAACTCTTTAAAATATTCTATAATATTGTAGTTAAAAGATGATATAGCATGAAGTTTTTCTTTAATGTAATTGATATTATTTGTATGATTTTCTTTTTGCTTAATAAGTGCAGATATTTGTGAAATTGCTTCAGAATAGTTACTTTTTTGATAATTTAAATATTTCAAAGCCGATATTTCATCGTAATTAATGTATTCTGTTAAGAAAGAGTTTTCTTTTACAGAATTAATCTCTTTAGTACATACCATAATTGCATAATTACCAAACTTTTTTAATGTAAAAGATGCAAATGAATTTTGACTGTATTCAATTTTAGCAACCAAAGTAGCTTCATCAAAAATATGATATTCAAACAAGAAATCTTTATCGTATTTAGCTCCCATTTGAATGTTTAATATATTATTTTCTATTGAAATAGTATATGGCATATCAAGCATATAATGTTTCTTATTATCAGCTATACTAGTTTTTGGTCTAATATAACAATCTGGATAAGCCCTTGACCAATTGATATTTCTTTTTATAATTTTCGCCGGAACACCACATGCAATAATATTATTTTCCATAATTTTACCAGTAACTAAAGATTGCGCACCGATTACAGAATTATCAGAAATTACACTACCTTTAAGAAGAATAACTCTACAACCAATCCACACATGATTACCTATAACGACATCTTGTCCATAATTTATACATTCAAGTGTTGTATTATCATAAATTGCATGACTATCAGATGTAAATATGATTATCTCAAAAGAGAACATGCAATCATCACCAATGTAGACCGAAGCAGACTCATTCATATTAATCTGACAACCTACACAAGAAAATCCATCTCCTATTTTAATGACAGTATCATTCACTTTTTCTGCTGCAATTTTTAAATTCTTAATATGGCGCTTTGTCTTTCCTATGCTTATTGTATTATTATTACCGCATTTAATTATTACATTTTGAAAATCTGTGTTTTCATATATACTTATACGATTTCCTTTTCCGATAAATTGAATACTTAACCCTTTAATATTATTGCCGATCGTATTATCTTTTTCACCATTTTCTTTAATAATTTCAACAATATTTTCCACAATTACAACCTTTTAAAAAATATCAAATACTATTGATCACAAATTCCGTCAAATTTTTAAATATAGTTTTCCAATTTTTCTTATTAAAAAATATTTACTATCACTAAAAAACAGATAAGGATCTCGTGCAAATTTTTTCTTTTTATTTTCAGAAAGAAACCTATTAAAAAGTGAGCTAATTACTTTTCTACTCATACTTGGCAATATACAATTTATATTTTTATTTGTTTTTGCAATGCACGGTTTATTACTCTGATCAGCAATCAACGCTTCGCGACCCTCTTTCCAAACACATTCAATATTAAGATTGTCACTTGGAGATAAAATTATTTTATTTTTACCGCCGTACGAATCTTCAAATTCAATGCCTGCCAATATTTGAGCATCTCTAGGATGTGGTTTGTGAAAAAATAAATCTAATACACGAATAGTTTTATTTGGCTCGATATCCAACTCAGCAAAACTTGTACCCATTGACTCAATTACATCATCGATAAAAGTTAAAGCCCCAATTTGTAGTTGTTTTATAAGTCTTGATCTATTTTTATTAGTTCGCATATCTTCCATAAAAATCGGATACAATTTGTTGTTCCAATCTTTTGTCATTCTAACGAAAGATGTTTCTGTAGCACTAAATAATGTTTCATACATAGGCACATAACGACAAAATGGATGATATGTATCATGACGATCTACAAAATTTGCAAAAAAGGCATTAGCGAAAGCTCCTTTTTTAACAACTCTATCCATTGCTGCACGAAATGTAATAAGGTAATAGCCGCCAATGACTTTGTTATTTATAAGTGATTGTATAGATTCTTGCATAGTGCCAGCATAACCTATATCTACTATCGCAACTTTGTTCTCTTGTGCTAAACCACATTGCGTTAAATACTCTTTATATGTCTTGCTTTCCTCTGTTGCAATATCCAATAGAATATCTTTCATCTCTACAATCAAATTACGTAAACTACTTCTATCCTTAGCTGTTAGTTTCGTATCCCATTTAAAATTATTCTTATGTATAATATCAATTATTTCCTCGGAATAGGTAACTCCAAAACGGTGAGTCAATAAAAATCCAAGCGTAACATTGTTTGCATAGTCTATATTTACCAAGTCTATTAAATCATTTTCATCCTTAGCTTTTGCAAGATTAACGGCTCGTCTAGAACAAAGCAGATAGTGTGATGATGGAGATTTTTTATAATATGGTAATAATTTATCATAAGCATTTTTTATTATTTTACCGTCTCGGGACAAAAAATATAATTTTTTTATTCCATCTCGTATTGCTGTTTCAATAAGCCATTTTGCATAGCCAAACAGTAACGGACCTAAACCGTAATAACCTAATTTCCATGGATCTCCACTGAATAAAGTTCCTTTTCTTTCTGGAATATATGGATTGTCATTTAGTTTATTTCCAATAATAGTCAATATTATACGCCAATCCAAAGAGTGTCGTTCTGCATCACGCCGCCATGGTCTTAAATATGCAGATGTTTCGCAAAACCTATCAAATGATCTTCTTAAATGAAATGATTTTATTCCGTATTTAGACGCCATTCTAACATCTGTTTCTATATTATCACCAATATGCAAAATGCTTCTGGAATCAACGCCTAATTCCGTCATCATAATTTTAAAAAGTTCTCCACTATGTTTTTTTGCTTTATATGTTGATGAAAGAAAAAGCTTTTCATATGCTTCATAGCCATTTTTGCGTAATACATTTTTTATGAAGTACTCAGGCAAATACATGTCGGATACTATAATGATACGCTTTTTTAAGCTTACAGCTTCAACAAAAGCACTATAGGCAACTTGTCGCTTTTTTAGAAATTTATATTCTGCATCCATTTCGAGCTCTATAAGCTTATTAATGGTAGTAATATCTAATTTTAGTATATTCCCAATAACAGAATAAATTTCATGCAAGCTTGTTTCACCTTCTCCTCTTTCTCGTGCTTGCATAAATGCCGTTTTTTCTGCTTGTATACGTTGATACCTAAAGTCTAAATTTGGTATCATTGTTATTTCTCTTGCATCCTTTTCAATGAAACTAAACATATCTGTAGGTTTTTGAAATGGGCGTATCAAAAGAGTATCAAAAATATCAAATGAAATAATATCATATTTAGCTATTTGAGCTGAGAGTTCTTCCGAATAATTCATGTTTGATTTATTTTTTTTAATAGCTGCACCCATAATAGAAAGGAGTTCTTTTTCTCTGCTCTCCTTTATTAATTCAGAAGCAAGTGTATTATTGGTCCAAGTGCTAAAACATCCTGTTTGCATAAAATGTTCTAACCACAAAATATATTGTTTTGTCTTGATGAAACTCATCGGCAAATGAGATTGCTTAAGCATAGACACTATCAAATTATTTCTATCGAATGTTTCTCTTTTTTTTACTTGCTCTGCAAAATCTTCAAGCGTATCAGCGGTAGCAAAGCGAGAAATATGACTCTCTCCTACGGTAAAAACCGGCTTTTGCCAAAATGCAGCCTGATAAGCAACAGAAGATGATATTGATATAACTCCATCAACAAACGGCACAATAAACTGTGATACATAGGGTATATCATCATGATCTGTTTCAAAAAATATATTTGGAAACTTTAACTTTAAAAAGTTAAAACTTGTTTCCGACAAAACAGCACTTTTATTTTCACCAGATTTGTAATTAGTTATTATAATGGCTTGATTTTTCGGAAGTTTTTTTATAATACTTACCAGAAGATCAAATTGCTTCATTTTTTTAAGCTGGCAATCAATCATAAAGTAGTTATCTAGCTGCAACGGAAATAAAATAATACTATCAAATTTTATACGCAAAGAATTAAGATAGGAACTTAAAGGCGAAACTGACTCCAAAAATGATTTTTGCGCTTTCTGCAAGGTAGTTAAATCTTGAAGTTCGCCCTTAGTATATATATGTTTATCTATTTTTATCTTAGAAGAGTGTTCCAATAATCCAACATCCATCGCGATCATATTTGCAAATGGCGGTCTGGAAAAAAAGCCAGGCATTTGATACAATATTTTTGAATTAGGAAAAATTTTCGATAAATAACTTGCTGGAGTTTCCCACACTATAATCAAATCTGGATTATAATTTGGCGGCAAAACACCCTTTAATATCTTTGCTAATCTACTAATTTCATTGTGTAAATACTTATTATTGTGATGACGTATACTACGCTCTAAATAATTTTCGCAATTTGTCCATTCAATCGAATCTATAGCAGCAAGAGTTAAATTTGATTGCATATGGTAATCCGACGTATACTTTTGGGCAATAGAAATGCTTGTTACCAACACAATCTCACCACCTGAATCCACAATAGTTTTTATTTGCGGCAATAAAGAGTTTCTTAGTGTCGCATATCTAAATAATGGATTTGCAAACTCTATTGCTGGTTCAAGATAATAAAGAATATTTTTCATGCAACACTCCAAATATTTGACAACAAAAAAGTCAAAATGAAAGGCAGTGCAGACATATAATTCACCTTATTAACCGCCACCTGTTTTTCAGTAGTGCTCAAATATCGCTCTGAAATAAAATTACTTATATCGTCTGAACAATGCAACCTTGTGTGTATTTTTGCTTGATTTCGTAAAATATTAATTATTGAGCCTTCAATTTCTAAATCTTCAACAATAATGTCATTATAGTTTTTATTTTTCTTAATATTTTGAATATATAATGTAACATACTCATAGAACTCTGATATTGGTTTTTGTTGTGCCTCAATGATCGCTTGATAGTTAACGTTCCTATTTTTCGGTACTAAATTGGCATTTTTTACGTAATTATTAATACTATCACCAACACCTTCGACTAAATTTACTAAATATATATCTGATTTTGATATCACGCTATTTTGATCCTTGATGATTAAATTTATAACTATAGGCAAATTTATTAGATATACTATAAATGAGGTAAGTATTTTACCCTGATAGTTTTAAACTCTAATAAAAAAAACTTGTAATTTATGAAGAAAATTTATAGTGTTCTTATATTTTATATAAATATTAATATTTTATAAAATATATATTTTTATAATTATTCAAAAATATTTTAAAAATCTTATGTTTTTAAAAAAACTTCTGATAAAATATATTTTAAAAATTGTATATTTAAATTTTTATGAAAAGAAAAATGGTCTATAGTCTGCATTTCAAGTAATTTTTCTTTTATTCTTGCGTTGTTTTAGAGAGCTCAAGATACATTTTTAGCAAGCACGATTACATTTTTTGAACTATAGTGGAGCCTATGGTGCATAAGTCATTTTACTGTTTATATGATTTATACATGGGGGGGTTATATTGCTGTTTGAATTTTTGATCACCAGAAAAACACATTATATACTCTACAATACATGTACGGTTTAGTTTATTTATTAATTTACTCTAAAATACATCGCATATTATTTTGATTTTAGAAAGCTTCTTTAGCCTCGTTTATTGTATAGACCGCGCAGATAATCAATATGTCCCAAGAAAGTTAATAAACCAGCCTTTATATTTGTAGTCAAGTTTTGTCAAATCATCGCTGAAATTCGTAAAATTATATCCAACTCCTACTCTCAAATTTTTCGCTATGTCTCTATCTATTCCCACTAAATAGCCATTTTTAACTCCGCCGTCTTTCACGTCCAATACTCTGTACTCCAAAAGACCGTGCCATTTATACAAAATATCATATCTTATCTGTCCTGCGTAAAACGAAGTTTGGGAATCAAACCAATCTCCATTGCCTCTTTCAAATCTCGCTTTACCTTGTCTGGTCGCATATTTAAGAGCGAATTCCCACTTATCGTCTATTTTATATATGCTCTCAAAAGATATTACTTGGCTCTTTTGGTCATACGAAGCTCCGTTTAGCACTTGTTGTCCGAGAGTCGAGAGATCGTAAAGATATGTATATTTTCCAAATAAAGCCCATTTGGCAGAGTTGTAAGGTCTATACGCAAAACCCACGTTTAGCTCCGTAAATTTCGCTCCGTTTTGAGAAGAGAGATAATCTTTTGTATTGGAATAATTAACCCTTCCCGCAAAACTCAAACTCTCGTCCACTTTAAAAGACAATCTATTTGTCGTAAGCCACTGCTTTCTCTCTTCAGTACCCTTATCTTGTCTATACTCAAATTTACTTGCCCAATTCATTGTGCTTGAAGTTCTGCCAAGATTTACGCTTAGTGAGTCTCTGTCCACATCTCCTCTATAGCTGTCAAGTTCGCCTTTTTGATACAAAAAGCCTATGTTCCAACCCTCTCCAACGTAAAAATCCATACCAAGAGAGTTAGTAGCGCCTTTATCGTTGCTATTTTTAATATATTGAGACTCGTTATACAAACTTATCTTATTTGTCAAATTCCATCGCTGACCTATCGTAAAACCGCTGTTGGTATTCACGCCAAAAGCCGTGTCAAAATCCGATACGTAATTATTTAACCAGGTATATCCTCCGTATATGGTATGATCCTTGTTTAGTCTTTGAGAAATGTCAAGCTCTAACGCGTCTCCCCTGTGTCCTGTGGTATATTTTGCCGACGCGCTTGAACTTTCGCTATACAAATATCTTGCTCCTAAAATCACGGCGTCGTTATTTTCATACTCTCCGTTATCATAAAGAGTAGCTTGTCCTGTTAAAAACATTTCTAAATTCGGATTTATATCGTAACTAACTTTTAAAGCGCCAAGCGTTCCTTCCAACGTGGAGTTACTACTGTCTGTTCGCGAATTTTGAATCTCGGCGCTAATGGACGAGACGTCGTTAAGTCTATATTCTGTTGTTAGCTGCTCTTGCTCATACGACGCTTTGCTGTTTTCCGATTTGTTTACCTTTGTGTATAGTTTTAAACTTTTGGTAATTTGTCCCAAAAATTCAAAACCGTATTCGGTTATATCGTTGAACGACGAAGATGTTGAGTGCGTGCTTGAATACTCTTTTCCCACATCTCTCCACCATGCTCCTAAAGTAATATCTTTATCGGTTAAACCAAGTTCTTGAAAGTTTACTCTGGCGTCTATCGCTTTCGCGTCTCCGCTTTGGTCATCAAGACCCGAACCAAGTCTTGAAAACGATAAACCGCCGTTAGTAGAATAGTATATCGGCGCGGCTTTGGATTTCGTGTGAGTAAATTCGGTCTTTAAATATGTTCCTTTACCGGCTTGCAAAGTAACATCCGCGCTTGCTATCTCATAATCGTCCCCGGATTTATCCTCTTTCACATATGTTCCGCCTACGGCTATATAATCTCCAAACCATTGTTTCGCTCTAATACCTGCGGTTATAGAATCGTCCTCAAATCCTGAAGGCACAAATTCGTAATCCGCCACAAGAAGTTGCTCGTACCCATTTAAAAGAGTTTGGCTTGTAATGGAAATCACGCCTTGATAAATTATTTGAGATAGCGGACGAGATAGTATTATCCTTCCTTGAACGTTATCTATCTCATAATCCGCGCCTCTAATCAAAGATATTCTGGCAGCAACATTGCCTGTCGTTTTATCGGTTACTTGCAACAGTATCTTATCGGATCCTGGAAGTATATTCGTATGTTTTAAATAATAAAGACTTCCACCCGTTCCTAAAAGTTCGGTATGTCCCGCCATACTTTGCGCTTCGGAACCAAACACTTTTGTTATGGTTTTTGAATCTCCCCATTTGTTTATGTCTACTGATCTATAATCCAATTTCGCGCCATAAAGCGATCTTGAGTATCCTCCGTATTGCGTTCCGCCAAACTCGGTATTATAATTGCCCCAAATAACCTGACTCTTATCCCAATCCGTTCTAAAGTAAAATCTCCCTTGCGTATTTACATCTCTAATAACGGTAGAATCGTCGCCGTAAGTGGGATAATACATATCCGGATCCAAAGTTTCAAACAGATCAACAGCGTTCGCTTGCGTAAATCCGCTGAATAATTTTTTGACGTCTTTTTGCGTCGTATCAGCTTGTGCTGTAATTTGATATTTATTGTAAACCTTGCCTTTTAAATAAAAAGCGAGCCTTCCATCTCTTAGCACATCGCGATTGCTGTTGTCATTATTATACGAAGTATACTCTCCGCCTACGGTAAAATCCGCTATAGCCATTCCAAAAAAGTAATAATTGCTTATGTCTATTTTTAACCTTTTGGATACGGTCTCTTTGCCTTGCAAAACGATATTGTAGTAATGCTCTCCCGCAGGAACTATATACTCAGCCGCAAATCTCCTCTCCAAATCTATAGGGTATTGTTCGCCGTTGATAAATAAATCGCCGTCTGGGATATTTGAACCTCTTATAATCGCAGTTGAACCGTATAAAACAATATTTTGTTTGGATAAAGAGTTATAATTAAAAGCCATATCAAGCATATATTGAGACACAGCTTCGCTGATTCTTAATTGCACACCTTGTTCTTTGGACGCCGCGTCTCTTATGTCTCTCTTGCTGTTCTCCACATCTTCCGGTTTTAAAAGCCAAATTTTGCTTGGCACCGTCTCGTCAAATCTTCCGTTTTTATCGTAAGCTCTTAAAACATATACTAACTCGTCTCCGGTTTGATATATGTATTTATCGGGCAGTTTGCCATCCCAAGAGACGATACTAAATGAACTCGCAGGCACTGGTATACTTACGATAGGATCAACCAAATCAACGTCTTCCACTCTATATATGTTAAGTTCCATTTTGTCTATAAACGCCGCGTAATTTGATCTGATATAAAACTCTACGTTCTGTGTTATAACCCCTTCGTTAAAGCTTACATAAGGAAGTACCGCTGCGTTTAATACCGCGTTGGCGATATTCGGATCTTCGCTTATATAGATAATGCCGTCATTCGCAAATCGTATCGTAGACAAGCCATCTTGCTCTACACTCTCAACGCTATTTGCCGCTAAAATAGTTTGATTATTTGTTTGCGCAAAAACAGAGCTCATTAAAAGAGCTGCTGTAAGTACGCTGATTTTTGTATATGTTCTCACTTTTGTATTCCTCGCATAACGTCAACATCAGCAAATTTTATGCCAAAATCAAACCTTACCGGAATACCGGGCGTTATTCTTCTTACTAAAGGATTTGCCGTTGTAAACTGAGAACCTTTAGGTAAAGACAACGGGTCTATTTTCATCATAAAATTACGTCCTCTGCTCCACTCTCCCCCTTTAATATTTAAGAGGTGGAACCTTCCGTATTTATCCGTGGTTATTATATAACCTTCTACCGTAAATATTCTAACTCCCGGAAGTCCTTCTTCATCTTCGTCTTGAATCATATTACCATTTTTATCATTAAACACCGTGCCTATTATCAAACTCTCATCCAACATAGGATCATCAGCCGTTATCTCCACTGAAGCCGAAGCTGTATTGGACCTGTCGGATGTTTGGTTATTGTACGCGGTTGCGGTCGTGATATGAGTTCCGTGTTTTGCGCCCGCGCCGATTCTTAATAGGTACACTATCTCTATTTTTTCTCCCGGAGCTAACTTTAAGTTGTTAATATCCAAAGTTTTATCCCAAGTAATATTTGAACTGATGTTGTTGCTGATATAGATAGATTTCTCTACATATGAAAATCCGAAAGGAATAACATTTGACAGCGTAACGTTGTTGGCTGCGAAAGAGCCTATATTTTCTATAGTAGCGGTATATTTTATAAGGTCTCCTATTTTTGCCTTTTTTGTAGAAGTACTTAAAGTTGCGACTAAAATTGTTTTTTCATAACTAACAAACTCTACAATGCCAGTTAAAGTACTGTTTGTTGCGTTTACGCTAAATCCTACCGTTACGTTTCCAGCAACTGTTGAACCCAGGTTTGCGCTGTAAGTTCCATTATTGTGATGAACGAATGAATCAATTGTTCCAGTA
>JAISGD010000014.1 GCA_031263195.1 Campylobacteraceae bacterium
GATTTTGTATTTTAAATCATTTTGTATAATTCAGTTTTGGATTGTTTTGCTTTACTCATAATGGTAAAGAAAAGCAAAATAACACATTTTTTAGTTATTGTGAGGAGTACAAAGTACGACGAAGCAATACATATTTATAATATTAATTTACGTATTTACGGATATGACAAAGAGTAGATTGCCGTATTGACTATGTTGGTTTGCGATGGCAGAGTTATGATAATCTTATTGACATGCATAACATTGTTGCAAAAAAGGCTTTTATTTAACAGCGGATTAAAAACTTGTGTCGTATAATCTTTTAATTTTTTGTTCAAGGTAATAAAATGCAAGTAAAACCCTATCTTAGACAATTTCCCGACATTGATGGGTATTTTGGAAAATTCGGCGGAGCTTATCTGCCTCCCGAATTAGCGCAAGAGTGCAAAAAGATTGAAGAGGCTTATTTGAAAATCGCGAATTCTCACGATTTTATCATGAAATTAAGAGATATAAGAAAGCATTTTCAAGGCAGACCAACGCCCATATATTATGCGAAAAGGCTAAGCGAGAGCGTTGGGGGAGCTAGGATTTATCTAAAAAGAGAAGATTTAAATCATACGGGCGCTCACAAACTAAATCATTGTATGGGCGAGGCGCTTTTGGCTTCTTATATGGGCAAAAAGAAGCTTATAGCCGAAACTGGCGCCGGACAACATGGCGTGGCACTTGCTACGGCTGCTGCATATTTTGGATTAGAGTGCGAGATATATATGGGCGAAGTGGATATCAAAAAAGAGCATCCCAATGTCGTAAGAATGAAAATGCTGGGGGCTAATGTCATACCTGTAGACAGAGGACAAAAAACTCTTAAAGAGGCTGTGGATTTGGCATTTGAGGCATATGCAAAAGATTTGCAAAACAGTTTTTACGCGATAGGTTCCGTGGTCGGTCCTCATCCGTTTCCTATGATGGTTAGGGATTTTCAAAGCGTTGTGGGATTTGAGGCTAAAGAGCAGTTTGTGCAGATGACCGGAATTTTGCCCGACAATTTAGTAGCTTGCGTGGGCGGAGGCAGTAATGCCATGGGGCTTTTCAGCGCGTTTATTGAAGAACCTTGCGAACTTTATGGGGTCGAACCGTTGGGGCGCGGAACAAAACTTGGCGAACATGCGGCAAGCTTAAAGTATGGCGTTGAAGGGATATTGCACGGATTTAACTCTATGGTGCTATTAAATGAGGATAAAACTCCCGCTAAAGTACACTCTGTGGCAAGCGGACTTGATTATCCATCCATTGGACCCGAACATGCGCATTTGCATTCTCGCGGAAGGTTGAGACTTGGCGGGGCGAATGACGACGAAGCAATAAGAGCGTTTTATAAACTTTGCAGGTTTGAGGGCATTATTCCGGCACTTGAGAGCGCACACGCCATAGCGTTTGCTATGAAACTGGCAAAAGATAAACCTTATGAATCCATACTTGTAAATTTAAGCGGACGAGGGGATAAAGATATAGATTTTATTTATGAAAATTATCCGCCTGAAAAATTCGCTTAAAGACGGCACTATTAATGAGAATTTTAGAAAAACTGGAAAATCAAGATAGATTAAATTATGAAGACGGATTGGAGCTGTATGAGCTCGACCTTTTTACCTTAGGACATTTCGCCAATCTGCGAAGAACACAAATGTGGGGCAAAAAGGTTTATTTTAATATAAATCGTCATATAAATCCAACAAATATATGTAAAGATGTATGCAAATTTTGCGCGTTTTCCTCAAATAGAAAAAATCCGAACGCGTACAAATATACCAAAGACGAAGTTTTACGTATCGCAGAAGATGCTTATAAGCGTGGTATAAAAGAGATACATGTAGTATCCGCGCACAATAAAGAGCATGATTTATATTGGTATATCGATATTTTTAAAACGATAAAAGCAAAATTTCCAACCGTACATGTAAAGGCTTTTACCGCCGCAGAGGTTCATTTTTTATCGACATTGCATAATTTAAGTTACGATGAGACGATAGACGAGATGATTGGAGCGGGGGTTGATTCTATGCCAGGAGGCGGAGCCGAAATCTTCGACGAAAAAGTGAGAGCTTATATATGTAAAGGCAAAGTGAGCTCTGAAAATTGGCTTAAAATACACGAAATTTGGCACAGAAAAGGTAAACTTTCAAACGCCACGATGCTTTTTGGACATGTGGAGGAGAAAAAAGACAGAATTGGTCACATGTTAAGACTACGTGATGTTCAAGATAGAACCGGAGGATTTAACGCGTTTATTCCGCTTGTTTATCAAAGAGAAAATAATTACTTGAAAGTCAATAATTTTTTAGGTTCGCAAGATATTTTGAAAACTATAGCGATAAGCAGACTAATGCTTGATAATATTCCGCATATAAAAGCTTACTGGGCGACGACTACTTTGGGTTTAGCTATGGTAGCGCAAGAGTTTGGCGCCGACGATTTGGACGGGACGATAGAAAAAGAAGCCATACAAAGCGCAGGCGGCGCGAAAAGTGCCAGCGGACAAGCTTTGCAAGACTTTTTGGATATTATCATTACAAGCGGATTTATTCCTGTTGAAAGAGACAGTCTTTATAATGAGCTTAAAGTTTATGAGGAAACAATCTGTGGCGTTTGCTAACGAGGAGATTTCAAAAGAGCAATATGAAGCGTATAATATCAAAGCGATAGACGCAAAGTGGCGGTTTAGCATTCCGATAATGGATTGGACGATAGACAAAGAGAAAGATATTTGGCTTAGACTTTGCCGCAAACATATAAATGGCATCGAAGAGGGAACCATTGCTACGTGGAACTTTTATTGGAAAGGTGCGCAATTTACCGTATTTACCAAACAACTGCCTGCTCCAAAACAAAAAGCTGAGATGGAAAATTATGCTTACATACAGATACTTGACTTATATATGGACGATAGATATCGTCAAGGAAATGTAAATAAACTTTTTCCCGTTGAGTTTCCAAAAGAGTTTGCGGCGCAAAAAAGACAGATATTGAAAAACTTCAAAGAGGCGCTTGAAGTCTCAAATGCAGGGCTTGGTATAGTATCTACAACAGACAGATATGAAATTGATTTGATATATGAAGAGAAGTTAATATGAAAAAACTTTTTTTGCTGCTTTTTGCCGTCGTATCATTTATATCGGCAGACATATCAGACAAAGACTTTGAAAATGCCAAAACTTCGCAGGTTTGTAAAAAGATTTTGGATACGGGGGATTTTGTAAGTCATATAGACAGTTTTGTTTTTTACTCTGACAACAATAAAACAAAACGCTTTTTGTCGGTATTTTTTGAAAAAGACGAATATGTTGTTTACAGCGACGAACTTCCCATGGATACTAATGAGAACGAATATATAGAGCGAGGCGGCGTCTATTTTTCGCCTAAAACAACTAAAATAGATTTTGAAATGACGGCTGATGAGTTGCATTT
The DNA here is from genome assembly GCA_031263195.1 of Campylobacteraceae bacterium. Taxonomy (GTDB): domain Bacteria; phylum Campylobacterota; class Campylobacteria; order Campylobacterales; family Campylobacteraceae; genus JAIRKW01. The sequence continues at coordinate 3,451 of JAISGD010000014.1, forward strand.
TGCAACAATGTTTTTGACGGACAATACGCCTTACATGTGCTACTTTTCAGACAGTAAAAGATATATTTTTCAGTATGACAAAAAAATAGAATCTTTCAAAGAAGCCTGCATGATAGAGCAAGTCGGCGAATACGAATATAAATAAGGGGCGATATCATGAGAAAAGCCGTTGTCTTGGTACTATTTGCGGTATTTTCATATGCTGAGGTTTTGCCATATCTTGATAAAAATGATGATTTTAAGATAGTAAAAAATATAAATATTATAATTGATAGATGGAATAAAACACTCTCACATTATAATGGTTCAATTTCGTTTTTCAATCAATCCATCGGATATGTTACCCAAGGTATAGATAGAGCTAATACAAATAATGAAACGGGCATAATTTTTCCTGTAAAAGATATTACTCAAAGTATAGATAGAGCTAATATCCACAAAGATAAACTTTCTTACGATGTGGTTTTTGAAAATTTATATAAAGCAAAAAATGAGTTACTGTCTTATAAAAACATCGATATTGACCAATTTGCAACTGCGAAAAGTTCAAAAGTCTGCAGACAAATCTTGGACGAGAAACTTTTTTTGAAACAAGATAGCAAATATATTGTTTACTCCGACAATGCGTCTAAACGCTTGCTTTTTTCAACAACACATTTTAGCGGTATATCAAAAACGCCCAGCCTTTTTGATATCAAAATAGATAATGATATAGATGAAAAGAATGAAACTCAGATATATGACGTCATAAGTATATTTGAAGAAAAAAAATCGCATAGATATGATAATGATGCGAAGGTGGAGATTTACACACGGCTTTGGGGAAGCGATGTAAATATATTTGCTATAAATGGTGCGATATATCTAAATCTGCTTCCGCACATAGATGATGGCATTTATCGCGTTTTTGTTTATGATAAAAAGGGTAAGCTTTTTGACCAAGCCTGCGAAATAAAACGAAGTGTAACTGACTATAGAGAAAGGATTGAAAAGCAAAATAAACTTTGCCAAAAAGTCATCAACGGACAATACACAAAGCCGGAATGGACAAGTCTATTTAATATTTTTGATAATACCTCTTTGTCGCAGTTTAAAAAAGATATTTCCACTGCAGAAAAAAAATTCAGACGATTTGAGTTTGGTATTGAATATAATCGGGCTTTTTTGGTTGATTATGATAACACAGGCAAGAAAAAGTTACTTTTGAATGCTATGTATGCATCAGGTACGGGCGCATGGTGTAATTATTATATGTATTTAACATATGAAACGAACGAGCAGGAAAAATTTGCCACGCTTGCTCCTAATGACGAAGATTCTTATTTTTATACAAAACATATATCTGAATGTTTTCAAAAAGAAGAACTTATAACAGTTGACGGCAAAAATTATATCCTTACTGCTTTTAACGCTTCAGGTTCTTACAACAATAATAAAGACATATACAGCCTTTACGAAATGAAGCGTGATAAAAACGGCACATTGCAGAGTGAACAAGTCTGTGACTTTGTACCGATATATAAATACGAATAGCAAAAGCTTTAAGTTTTGATTATTGTTGATTGGAATAAAATAGCGCGCAAACAGTAAAAGGAGAAAACAGTGAAAAACATTAGCGAGATAATCGGTTTTTTAAATACAGCTGGTGTTTTTTTCGTAGGAACGGTTGATGAGAGTAACAAACCTCACGTGCGTCCGTTTAGTTTTGTGATGGAGTGGGAGGGTAAACTTGCATTTATCACCAACAATCAAAAAGAGATTTACAAGCAATTAAGCGTAAATCCTTACGCGGATATTTGCGCGTTTAATTCAAGCGACGAATGGGTGCGCATAAGCGGCAAAGTAAAACTTTTTCAAAATATAGAAGCGAACAGAAAAGTTTTTGAGATAATGCCAAGCTTAAAAGAGATGTATACATCGGCGGAAAATCCGATACTGGTATGTTTTTCTTATGAAGAGGGCGAAGCTGTTTTTTACTCTTTTGAGAGTATAAACAAACCTTTTAAAACGATAAAAATATAAATTTTCAAATAAGTTGGAGTTTTGATGGATTTTTTTAAATTAAAAGAGAAAGGCAGTAATGTCAAAACAGAGGCAAAAGCTGGGTTTACAACATTTTTAACGATGTTATACATTATACCGGTAAACGCTTCGATACTTAGTGAAGCAGGTATGCCGCTTGACGCTCTTATTACGGCTACGGCGTTGATTACTATAATCTCCACCGTTTTTAACGGTTTTTGGTCTAATACGCCGATTGCTATGAGTACGGGAATGGGACTAAACGCTTATTTTTCATTTGTGCTTGTTCAGCAGCTTAACGTTCCTTGGCAAAGCGCTTTAGGGATAGTCTTTATCTCGGGAATGATATTTTTGATTTTATCGTTTACGAAATTTAGATCCTGGATGATAAATAGTATCAGCGAGGATTTAAGACGAGCTATAAGTGCAGGTATAGGAGCGTTCATAGCTTTTATAGGCTTGCAGAAAATGGGGATTATAACAAATAACGACGCTACGCTGGTATCTCTTGGAAATTTGAATGATACAAATGTGTTGCTTGGAGTTTTCGGACTTATCGTTGTTATGATATTTTATGTTTGGAAAATCAAAGGAGCTTTTATATTGGCTATCCTTGCGACGTCTATAATGGCGTGGATTTTTGGGATAATTCCACCACCAAACGATTTATTTTCACCTCCTGCCTCAATTTCTCCCATAGCATTTGAACTTGATATATTATCTGCTTGCAAAGTGGCGTTTATTCCCGCGATAATCACATTTTTTGTGACGGATCTGTTTGATACGCTGGGGACGTTGGCAGGCGTTGGATTTCGTGCGGGACTTTTTAAAAACGGAAGCAAAGAGCTTGAAAAAACTTTGGAAGCGGATGCGGCGGCTTCCGTGCTTAGCAGTCTTGTGGGCGTATCTACCACAACAAGCTTTGTGGAAAGCGCAAGCGGCGTTGAAGAGGGCGGCAGAAGCGGACTTACGGCTATTTTTACGGGACTGTTTTTTATATTGACGCTGTTTATGCTGCCGCTTTTTAAAGCTATTCCTGCAAACGCTATTTATCCCGTTTTGGTGATGGTTGGAGTGTTGATGTTCGGCGAGCTTGCAAATATCAATTTTAAAGATAAAAGTATCGCGATATCTACGTTTTTGATTGTGATTTTGATGCCTTTGACTTACTCTATCACTTACGGCTTGGCTTTTGGATTTATATCTTACATGTTGATAAAGTTATTTACAAAAGAGTTTAAAGATATCAATCTGGGCGTTATATTTCTTTTTATAATAAGTTTGATGGCATTCATCGTTCACTAGGAGATTTTTTATGCGATATTACGGTTTTGAAGAGTTTTTTGAGGATGTAAAAAAGATAGCTTACGAGGTAAAGCCTTATAATTTTGACGCGTTTTTAGCAATAGCTAGAGGCGGAATGACATTTGGGCATTTTTTGGCTCATGCGCTTGATACAAGAGAGCTTTATGCTCTAAATTCCATACATTACGAGGGTTCTAAGAAGTTGGATTTTGTGAAAATATTTAATATACCGGATTTGTCCAACGTAAAAAATGTTTTGATACTTGACGATATCGCCGATAGTGGCGAGACGCTAATTGAGATAAAAAAGACGCTTCAAAAGCTGTATCCTAATATAAATATAAAAATAGCGACTTTACTATATAAAGAGAAATCTCTTGTGCGTCCTGACTTTTTTGCGAAAAAAACGACGGAGTGGATAGAGTTTCTTTGGGATTTTACTATCTAAATTTGTTATGAAAAAACAGACCCTCATTCTTTATGTATGCGCGATTTTGATTTTGTGTACGCTTTACGCGGCGCAGCCTATTCAGCCGCTTTTCAAAGAAGAGTTCGCGCTAAACGGTTTTCAAGCGGCTATATTTACAACAGTTATAATGTTTCCGCTTGGAATCGCGCCGATTTTATACGGATATATACTTGAGAGTTGGTCGTCAAGGCAAATGCTTAGGGTCTCTTTACTGCTTTTGGGGATACTGGAGATTAGTTTTTCACTTAGTAACTCGTATATGCTTTTGATCGGCATAAGAGCGATTCAGGGTTTTTTAATACCCGCGGCTTTGACTTCGTTGGTTAGTTATATCTCAGTCTCTTCAACATATGAAAATATACAAAAAGCGCTTGGAAATTACGTAGCCATAACCATTATGGGAGGATTTTTAGGCAGACTTTTGTCTGGAATTTCATCCGAATATTTTGGCTGGCGACCTTTTTTCTTTATCATAGGACTTGGACTTATCGTGTTGTTTTTCGCGCTTTTAGGCGTGGGCAAAGATATAAAAGCCGGATTTGTCAAACCCACAAAAAAAGAGGTGATAAATATCCTTAAAATTAAACATAACTTTTATATATATGCTGCTATATTTTGCGTATTTTTTGTGTTTCAGGGGCTACTCAACTTTTTACCGTTTGAACTTAAAAACATAAATGAAAATTTGGGTGAAGGCAAAGTAGGGTTTATGTACGCAGGATACGTTATAGGATTGATAACGGCGCTTAACGTCACAAAAATAATCGGATTTTTTAAAAGCGAGAGCAGGGCTATGATATTTGGTATGTTCGTATATATAGTTGGTTTGCAGCTTTTTAATATAGAAATTTTTATGATAATGTTTGGCTCGATGTTTGTATTTTGTCTGGGTATGTTTATGATACACTCTATCGCTGCCGGGCTTGTCAATAAACTCGCAAAAGAACACAAGAGTATAACAAACGGACTTTATCTTTCGTTTTATTATGCAGGAGGAACATTTGGTTCGTTTTTGCCAGGAGTGTTTTATCAGCACTTAGGGTGGAATGCGTTTTTGCTCTTTTTAGGATTTGTGCTCTTGTGCGGAACGGGGTTTTTGATATTATTGGCAACCGCATCTAAGGGTAAAATTTAGTATAATAAAAATGTGATTTAAATAAGCAGAGGATGTATGAGAGAGAAAATATTACTATTTTTGATTATCGCTGTTGATTTTAGTCTGTTACTTTTTGTCTCAGACACACTTTCGATTAGCTATTACGAAGCAAATACGTTCTTTAACGCCAATAGCGCCGCGCACTATCTTGTAAGATTGTCTTGTGAAATTTTCGGACAAAATGACTACGCCTTCAGAATACCTTTTATCATCATACATATACTCTCTACCCTGTTTTTATACCTTGTAAGCAAACCTTTGTTAAAACGTGAAATGGATAGATTGATTACCGTATTGATATACATTATGTTGCCAGGCACCATAGTCGTATCGCTCGTAGCCAACGATGCGGCATTCGTGATATTTGGCACACTTTTGTTTTTATATCTGCACCAAAGAGGCAATAATTTAGCAATGTACATCCTGCTGATATTAACGCTCTTTTTTGGCAAAAGTTTTGTAGTACTGTATTTCTTGTTATTTTTTTACGCCGTTAATAAACATGATATTATTTTGATGATACTCACTCTAACGCTTTTTGCAACGGGAATGTATCTGTACGACTTTGACATCAGCGGCAAACCGCGCGGGTATTTTGTAGATACGTTTAGCGTTTATGCGGCTATATTCTCTCCGCTGTTGTTCTTATATTTTATCTATACTATGTACCGTATATTGGTAAAAGGGGGTAAGACACTTTTGTGGTGGCTCTCTTTCGGGGCATTTATAGTCTCTTTATTACTGTCGTTCCGTCAACGCATAGCTGTAGAAGAGTTTGCCTCATATACGATTATCGCTGCACCGCTTATCGTAGGCACGTTTATGAACAGTTTCAGAGTACGTCTGCCTCAATATAGAAAATTGCACAAGTTTTTCGCCGTACTTACACTGTTTTTGCTTTTGTTTAATAGCATTCTTGTATTAAACAACCAATATCTCTACCCATTTTTCCAAAAAAGAAGCAATCATTTCGCATATAAACACCATATAGCTAAAGAGCTTGCCGATGAACTTAAAAAGCGCGGTATTGTTCAAGTAAACACATATGATAAAAAACTGGCTTTAAGGCTAAAATTTTACGGCATAGAAGATAACGGCCAATACACTCTTGAACGCTCATCGCTCGGCAATATAACTATAACATACGGCGGCATGGTTATAGAACAGTACAATCTGTCGCTGCATTAAACTTTTAACAATTCCACAAAAATCTCTACCTTCCAAATCTTAAATTTTATCACTGCAAATTAATGCTATATATCAGTAAAAGCGTGAATTAAGAAAAAACATATATAATCTATCAAATTACTTGACAATCAAACTGTTTTTGTCTATAATGCCAAAATATTTTTTAAAAGGAGGAGAAAATGAGTTTTACAAAACACATTTTTCTAAGCATTGTTTTGTTGGCGGCTTCATTGATTCAAGCTGCCCAAATTGAGCTTTTAAATGTCTCTTACGACCCAACTAGAGAGCTTTACAGAGAGTATAACGAGGCATTTATCAAGCACTACAAAGCGCTCACAGGCGACGACGTATCCGTAAAACAGTCTCACGGCGGTTCAGGCGGACAAGCCAGAAGCGTTATAGACGGTCTTGAAGCCGATGTGGTTACGTTAGCTCTTGGAGGCGATATAGATGCCATCGCCAAAAAAACAGGTAAAATCGCGCTTGATTGGCAAAAAAGATTTAAAAACAACAGCGCGCCTTATACCTCAACCATCGTTTTTTTAGTAAGAGCGGGAAATCCGAAAAACATTAAAGATTGGGACGATTTGGTAAAAGACGGCGTTAAAGTTATCACACCGGACCCTAAAACGTCAGGCGGAGCAAAATGGAACTATTTGGCGGCGTGGGCATATGCCGATAAAAAATACGGAGGCGAAGAGAAGGCAAGAGAGTTTGTGGCGAAGTTATTTAAAAACGTTCCCGTGTTAGATAGCGGAGCGAGAGGCTCTACAAACACATTTGTTCAACGAGGTCTTGGCGACGTGCTTTTGGCGTGGGAAAACGAGGCGTTTTTATCCATCAACGAACTTGGCAAGGGGAAATTTGAGATTGTCATACCAAGTCTTAGCATCTTAGCCGAACCTTCCGTTAGCTTGGTTGATGCGAACGTTAAGAAGAAAGGTACGGAAAAAGCGGCTACGGAATATCTGAACTATCTTTATTCAAAAGAGGGACAACGCATAGCGGCTAAAAACTATTATCGCCCTACGGACGCCGAGATAGCCAAAGAGTTCAAGGATCAATTTCCAAGCTTAAATTTTGTGGAGATAAACAAGGATTTCGGCGGATGGGACGAGGCTGATAAAAAGCACTTTGCCGACGGCGGAGAATTTGACAAAATCTACAAAAAATAGTTAAAGAGTATACATGTCGCGAGCTTTAAAAATATATTTATCCCATACCAGCACTTTAAAGCTTGACGATGTGTATATTCTCGCTCGTCGAGATTTTTTTTAAGGAGAGTTGATGAGCGACACAATAAAGTCCAAAATCAAAATACTTTTATTATCTATATCCGCATTGACGGCTATTTACGGGCTATTTGCTATTTTTACGGATATAAGAGCGTTTATAGTGTTGATTTTGACATCCGCCATATTTTTCACAATCGCCTCTAATGCCCAAAAAGAGTTTTCGGACATAAAAAAACCAAATGCCAAAATAGCACTTTTAGCGTTAATAATGGCTTTGATTTGCGTATATTTCGTACATGTGGACATAAAAATTGCCGTAACGCTGTTTTTGATATCCGGAGCGTTTACTTTGGCGTCTTTAAATCAAAACGCTCTAACCGTAAGTCAAATCATTATAAATATCGTACTCTTTTCCATACTGTTTTTTATATTAACAGCGCTTTACCAAAATCCAAATCACGCTTTAGCGTGGGTATCGCTTATCATATTTACTCTCATATCAGCGTTGGCGAACAAAGTGGGGTACAAAAAAAGCAACGCCAAACTTCCGGGATTTAATATAAGCTTGGGATTGTCCCTAACTTACATGTCGCTTCTTATACTAATTCCCTTAAGCGCGCTCGCTCTTTACTCCACACAAATAACCGCGGAAAAATTTTTGGAGACTTTGACCGATCAAAGAATCATAGCGGCTCTTAAAGTCTCTTTTGGGGCAAGCTTCATAGCCGCTCTTATAAACTGTTTTTTCGGGCTTATCATAGCGTGGATTTTAACAAGATACGACTTTATAGGCAAACGTATAGTGGATTCTCTGATAGATTTACCGTTTGCCGTGCCTACGGCTGTTGCCGGTATATCGCTCGCGTATATATTTTCCCCAAACGGAGTTTTGGGCGAATTTTTACAAGCTCTTACAGAAAAGTTACACTCGTTAGCGCCTTACTTTCATCCTGAAAAATGTGCCGTTGGCGAAAAATGCTTCGCGAATTTTTTAGAAACTATAGACTTAAATGTCGCTTATTCAAAAATCGGCATAATATTAGCGCTCGTATTTATAGGGCTTCCTTTTGTCGTACGCACCGTTCAGCCCGTTATTGAAGAGCTTGATAAAGAATTGGAGGAAGCGGCAAGTTCTTTGGGGGCTAATTTTTATCAAATTTTCTCAAAAGTGATATTTCCAGCTATCTATCCAGCACTTCTTACGGGTTTTGCTTTGGCGTTTGCCAGAGGTCTTGGCGAATATGGCTCTGTCATATTTATAGCGAGCAATATCCCGTATGAGAGCGAGATAGTCCCGCTTCTTATCGTTAAAAAATTGATGCAGTTTGATTATGTGGGAGCGAGCGTTATAGGGGTGATAATGCTGATAGCCGCATTCGTTCTTTTGCTTCTTATTAATTTCTTGCAATCTTTCGCGAAACGCAGAAAAAGAGGTATTTAATGAAAAAATACTTAGCTATAGTTTTATTTACCGCGACTGCCGTTTCATTTGCGCTCTATCTATTTAAGATAAACGATTTTTTCAATGTACATGTAGCGGTTTTTTTGGCAATATCGGCTATTTTTATAATAACCGGTAAAAGTCTTGCAAAATCTTTATCGTTATTTTTAACAGCTTTTCTTATCGTAGCACCTATATACGTTGTCGTGACCGAAAACATCTGGGCTATTAACGTTATATTCGTATTTATCACGATACTAAATATAGTAACGGATTCCGCGACGACCAAATCGGCGTCCAAAGAGCCTGCTTGGATAAAAACAGCGGCTTTAATCGTAACGTTTCTTTTTTTGACGATTTTTGTTTTTTTGCCTTTATATACTATATTTACTCAAGCGTTCGCAAAAGGAGCGGCGATATACTTCTCGTCCATAAAAGAAAGCGACGCTTGGTCGGCTATCAAACTTACTCTCATAGTTGCCGCTGTCGTCGTGCCTGTCAATACTTTTTTCGGCGTGCTGCTGGCGTGGGCTATCGCTAAATTTGACTTCAAGGGCAAAAGCATAATTACCACTCTTATTGAAGTGCCTTTCGCTATATCGCCCGTTATCGCAGGACTTATATTTATCTTGCTATTCGGCGCGTCAGGATGGTTTGGAGCATATTTGTCCGAACATGATATAAAGATAGTATTCGCCCTGCCTGGTCTATTTTTAGCGACCGCTTTTGTGACGTTTCCGTTTGTCGCGAAAGAGTTGATACCATTAATGCAAGAGATGGGCAAAGATGACGAGGAAGCGGCTTTGACTTTGGGCGCGGGCGGTTTGCAAACGTTTTTCAAAATTACCCTCCCTAATATTAAATGGGGGCTTTTGTACGGGATTGTACTGACAAACGCCAGAGCTATGGGAGAATTTGGTGCGGTAGCCGTAGTATCGGGACTTATAAGAGGCGTTACTATGACTATGCCTTTGCATGTGGAAGTGCTTTATAATGAGTATCTATTCGCGGCGAGTTTCGCGGTCGCGTCGCTACTGACACTATTGGCTCTTGTAACTTTGGTTGTAAAGACGATTATTGAACGCTATATGCTCTTACAACGAAAAAGAGCTTTTAATAATACGGCTTTTGAATAAGGATATTTATGAGTATAGAGATTTCACATGTAAGTAAAAGTTTTGGCGCGTTTAACGCGCTTGATGATATAAGTCTTACTATCCCAAACGGCGAATTAACGGCTCTTTTGGGACCTTCGGGGTCAGGAAAAACGACGCTTCTTAGGATTATAGCAGGACTTGAAACCCTAGATAGCGGCGTTATCAGATTTTTTGGCGAGGATTCCACAAATAAACCTACAAAAGACAGGAAAGTGGGGTTTGTATTTCAGCACTACGCGCTTTTTAAGCATATGAGCGTTTTTGAAAATATAGCGTTCGGGTTGAAAATCCGCCCGCGCAAAACAAGACCAAGCAAAGAGGAGATAAAAGATAAAGTCTTTAAATTGCTTAAAATGGTACAGTTAGAACCTTTGGCAAATAGATTTCCGAGCGAACTTAGCGGCGGTCAAAAACAAAGAGTAGCGCTCGCAAGAGCGTTGGCGGTAGAACCGAAAGTTTTGCTTTTGGACGAACCTTTTGGCGCGCTTGACGCTAAAGTAAGACAAGAGTTAAGACGCTGGCTTAGATATTTGCACGACGAGATACATATAACGAGCGTATTTGTAACTCATGATCAAGAGGAAGCTTTGGAAGTCTCCGATAAAATAGTTATATTAAATAAGGGAAAAATAGAGCAGATAGGAACTCCCGAAGACGTTTACGACAATCCCGCAAACCCGTTTGTGTACGGTTTTTTGGGAAATGTCAATCTATTTCACGCCAGACTTGAAAAAGGAGCTTTACGCCTTGACGAATCTGATAAGCAAAAAGAGGACGTCAAGTTTTTTATAAGACCTCACGATGTTAAAATAACTCTTGAAAACGAGGACGCGAAATCTATAGAAGCCAATATAATCTCCCATAGGATTTTAGGCAATCGCGTCAGAGTCGAGCTTAAAACAGTTGAAGGCGATAAAGAGATAGAAGCCGATATAGATAAAAAAGATTGGGCGAAGATAAAAAATTCAAATCAAAGCAGCGTTTATATTGGCTTTTTAGGCGCTAAAATATACTCTCGCGATGAGAGTTGGAGCGATTATGTCATATGAAAAATCCCACGAAAATTTACTTCGGCAAATTTTAAGTAAAATAGACGGCAAAATCGCCCTCTCCTTCAGTTATCAAGCGGAAGATACGGTGGTTTTACATCTTTTATCGCAGTGTAAAATAAAATCTTTGGAAGTTTTCACGTTAGATACTGGAAAACTTTTCAAAGAGTGCGAAGAGCTTCATAAAGAGACGGAAAAGTTTTTTAAAATATCCATAAAAAGATATTTTCCAAAAAAAAACGATATAAAAGAGTTAGAAAAAGAGCTTGGAGATTGGGGTATGAGAGATAGTCTGAAAAATCGTCATCTTTGCTGTCATATAAGAAAAGTGGAACCGTTGGAGAGGGCTTTAAAAAATAAAAGCGCGTGGATAACTGGACTTCGCGCGGCGCAATCTATCACAAGAAACGAACTTCGAACAGTAGAGTACGATGAAAAATTTGACGTCTTCAAGATAAATCCTCTTGCTTTTTGGAGCGAGGAGGACGTATTTAATTATATAAAAAAATATGATTTACCAATTAACTCTTTATACTCTAAAGGCTTTAAAAGCATAGGCTGTAAACCCTGTACAAGAGCGGTAAGCGATGGAGAAGACGCGAGATCTGGCAGATGGTGGTGGGAAAACCCGGAACATAAAGAGTGCGGTTTGCATATAAAGGAAAAATAGTATGGATAAACTTGATAAGTTAGAATCACAAAGCATATTTATCATTAGAGAAGCTTACAAATCATTTAAAAATATCGGTATGCTCTGGTCTATCGGAAAAGACAGTACGGTTTTATTGTGGCTTGCTAAAAAAGCGTTTTTAGGACATGTGCCTTTTGAGCTTATACATGTAGACACGAATTTTAAAATCCCGCAAATGATAGCTTACAGAGATAAAATTGCCAAAGAGTTAAAATTGCGTCTTGTAGTCGGACAAAACAAAGACGCGCTGGCAAATAAAAGAACTTTTGTAGACGGACTTGACAGAATATCTTGCTGTAAAGAGTTAAAGAGCACGGCTTTAAAACATACGCTTGATGGCACTTGGGAAAGACGCGTTTATGATCCAAAAACTGATACATGGAGTGAGATAAAAAACGCGCAAGCTTACAACGCCGTTATAGTTGGGGTAAGAAGCGACGAGGAGGGAAGCCGTTCAAAAGAGAGAGTATTTTCAGCGCGCGATGAAAAAAGCGAATGGGACGCAAGCACGCAGCCGCCGGAACTTTGGAATTTATACAAAACAGAATTCGCGCCCAAAACTCACGTAAGAGTACATCCGCTTTTGGAGTGGACGGAACTTAATATTTGGGAGTATATCGAAAGGGAAAAGATACCCGTAATTTCCGTATATTTTAATCAAGGAGACGGGAAAAGATACCGCTCTTTAGGCTGTTATCCGTGTACAAATGCGGTTGTGTCCGACGCTAAAAATCCAAAAGAGATTATAGACGAGCTTGTAAGCGGTAAATTTAAAAACATAGCCGAACGCTCGGGTCGTGCGCAGGATAAAGAGGGCGGAGGCACATTGGAAACGTTACGAAAAGAAGGTTACATGTAATGGGTAAAAACAAAACTTACCAATTGACATTAAATAGGCAAAAAAAGGAAAATAATGACTAAAAAAGATAAAACTCTTCCCCCCGGCACTAATAAAGAACGAATGAACATAGTCGTAACAGGACATGTAGACCACGGTAAAAGCACGCTTGTGGGACGCCTTTTAGCCGATACCGCCTCGCTTCCGCAAGGAAAACTCGAAGGAATTAAAAATTTGTGTGAAAAAAACGGCAGAGTTTTTGAATACTCCATGCTTTTGGACGCTCTAGAAGATGAGCAAAAGCAAGGCATCACGATAGACAGCGCAAGGATTTTTTTCAAAAGTAAATTAAGAGAATATGTCATCATAGACGCCCCCGGACACATTGAGTTTTTAAGAAATATGCTAAGCGGCGCGTCGCGAGCGGTAGCCGCCGTGCTGGTTATAGACGCGGTTGAAGGCGTGGCTGAAAACTCTAAAAGGCACGGATTACTTTTATCTTTGCTTGGCATTTCGCAAGTGCTTGTGGCTATCAATAAACTTGACGCGCTAAATTACGATGAAAAAATATTCAGAAAAATAAAAAACGAATATGAGGAGTATTTAAACTCCTTACATGTAAAGCCTGTGGCATTTATCCCCATAAGCGCCAGAGATGGTAAAAATATCACGCGACTCTCATCTGAGATGCCGTGGTATCAGGGTAAAACCATATTGGAAGTGTTGGATAGTTTTCACAATTTGCCATCAAACGAGGATTCGTTTTTCGCTATGCCTTTACAGGATATTTATCGTTTCAGTGACGACAATGACGATAGACGAATATATGTCGGCACTATAGCGAGCGGCGAAGTAAAAACGGGAGATTTTGTCAAGTTTTTGCCTTCAAACAAAGAGGCTCATATAAAAAATATAGAGGTTTGGAACGCGCCGATTAAAACAAAAGCCAAAGCCGACGAAGCGGTCGGTTTCACGTTAGAAGAGGATATTTATGTAAAAAGCGGCGAAGTGATGATAAAAGCGGATGAAAATACCGCTTTACATGTAAGCTCAAAAATACGCGCTAACCTCATCTGGCTTGGATCTCACCCTTTGGTATTTCACAAAAATTATCTTTTTAAATTAGGCTCCGCGAAAGTAAACGCGAAACTTGAAAAAATAGAAAGAGTCTTAGGCAACGAACAAGACAACAAAGAGCGAAACGATTTGAAAAAAAATGAATGCGGCAGTGTGATACTGTCTTTATCACACCCTGTCGCTCTTTCGAGTTTTTACGATAACGCGACGCTTGGGAGATTTGTTTTGGTGGATAACTTTGACGCGGTGGGCGGTGGCATAGTTCTTGAAAATATAACGGAACTAAACGAAGGGAAAAGCGATTTTGAAGAGGAGCTGTTCGCGCTTTTAAAAAAACATTTCCCGCATAGATTTACCGACCAAAATCAGATTTTGTATCAAATATAAGGAGAAAGAATGAAAATCAATATTAACGGCGAAATAAAAGAGTTTTCGCAAGACAAACTTTTAGTGGCGGAGCTTTTGAAAATTGAAAAAGTTGAGATGCCCGATATGGTATCGGTGCAGTTAAACGATAAGTTTTTAAGGCAAAACGAGTATGAGAGCACACTTTTAAAAGACGGCGATATTATCAATTTTTTATATTTTATGGGCGGTGGAGCGTGAGAGATTGGAGCGATGAGGAGTTGGAGAGATATTCAAGGCATATCATTTTAGAAGATGTAGGCATTGAAGGGCAAGAAAAAATCATAAACAGTAAAGTTTTAATCATCGGAGCGGGAGGTCTTGGCTCTCCAATCGCTTTTTATCTCGCAGCAGCGGGTATAGGCGAGATAGGTATAGTGGACGGCGATACAGTAGATATAAGCAATCTTCAGCGCCAAATTATACATACGACAAGCGATGTAGGCGTTCCCAAAGTGGAGTCTGCCAAACAAAAAATGCTTCTTTTAAATCCACATGTAAGGGTAAATACTTATCATCAAATGATAAGCGCGGACAATATTTTGGATATTATCAAACCTTACGATTTTGTGATAGACGGGACTGATAATTTCGCGACTAAATTTTTGATAAACGACGCTTGCGTTTTAGCGAATAAGCCGTATTCTCACGGAGGAATTTTAAGATTTTCGGGTCAGACCATGACGATAAATCCGCATAAAAGCGCATGTTACGCTTGCGTCTTTAACGCCCCTCCGCCCCCAAACGTTGTGCCCACATGTTCAACCGCCGGAATATTAGGCGCGGTAGCCGGAATTCTTGGAACCATACAAGCAGCAGAAGCTTTAAAATTTATAACGGGCGTTGGAACGCCTCTATACAACACGCTTCTTAGTTTTGAAGCAAAAAATATGCTTTTTAGAAATGTAAAACTTAGTAAAAATCCAAAATGCAGAGTTTGCGGCAGCGAGGGCATAACCCACTTGACAGACTATGAACAAGCAGTATGCGAGGTTAAAAATGATAAAAATTCCTAAAAATATATATGAAGCTATGATAAAACACGCGAAAACCAAAGCGCCGATAGAAGCTTGCGGATATTTAGCCGGAATCGACGGAGAGGTAAAAGCTTTATATGAGATGACAAACGCGGATAATAGCGAGGAACATTTTAGTTTTGTTCCCGAAGAGCAGTTTGAAGTTTTTAAAAAAGCGAGCGGGTTAGGACTTCGCCTCATAGCTTGCTATCATTCGCATCCCATAACGCCGGCTCGCCCATCAAATGAGGATATAAGATTGGCGTACGATCCAAACATTAGTTATATTATCATTTCATTAGCACAAGATACGCCCGATCTTAAATCATTTAAGATAAAAAATGGGGAAGTAACAAAAGAGGAAGTGGAGGTTTTATAATGAGCGGATATATCATTCCAAAATCGGTAGACAACGATTTTATAGCGTTTACAAAACAGTATAATGATTTTTTGAACGGCTCTTTGGACGCTTTAACGTTTAAGACTATTCGCGTGCCGTTTGGCATTTACGAACAAAGAGAACAAAATACCTATATGGTAAGAGTAAAATTAGGCGGCGGTGTTATCACGCCAAAACAACTTTTTGAACTCTCAAATCTATCCGAAAAATACGCGAACTCCGTCTTACATGTAACAACCAGAGGCGGCGTACAACTGCATTATGTAAAAATAGAAGATTTTTTAAACGTCGTTGAGGTTTTACACAAGATCGGATTAACAGGCAGAGGCGGAGGAGGAAATACGGTAAGAAATATCACCGCCGACATGTATGCCGGGATAGCGAAAGATGAGGTTTTTGACGTGACGCCGCATGTGCTTTCTCTTACTTCAAAAATGTTAGAGAAAAAAGATTCGTATTCGCTTCCCAGAAAATATAAAATAGCTTTCAGCGGTTCAAGCGCCGACAGAGGCGGAGCGACGTTTATAGACGTAGGATTTATCGCCAAGATAAAGGACGGCAAAAAAGGTTTCAGCGTTTTTGCAGGCGGAGGTATGGGAGCGAAGTCAAAAGTGGGACATCTTTTTATCGACTTTATAAACGAAAATGAGATTTTTTTGATATCTCAAGCGATAAAAGAGGTTTTTGACGAAAAAGGCAATAGAAAAAACAAAAACGCCGCGCGGCTTAGATTTTTATTTGAAGAGTTGGGAGAAGAAGAGTTCAGAAAACTCGTAAACGCCAAAATAGAAAAGCTGAAAAATGAGGGCGATTGGAGGATTGAGATAAACGAACTTCCTGAAATCGCTCCAATAACAAGCGATGATTTTCCGCGTTTAAACGACGAAGAGAAACTTTGGTGGGACAGATATGTGTACGCTCAAAAGCAAGACGGATATTTTTGCGTTAAAATTCCTCTTTTATTGGGAGATTTGGAAGCGCAAAAGGCTAAAACAATAGCTTTAAAACTTGAAAAAATCGCTAACGGCAGAGATGTTATAAGATTTGGAAGCGACCAAAACATATACATTAGAAATCTAAGTTCATACGAGTTAATCTCGCTCTATCCGTTTTTAAAAGAGTTGTCGCCTCTTACGACAAAACCCGCTATTATTGGCAATAGCGTAGTATGCACCGGAGCTGCTACTTGTCAGCTTGGCATCACTATCCCGCGCGGAGCGATACAAGCCATAGAAAAAAAACTAACAAGTAGCGGCTTAAATCTTGACGAACTTAAAAACTTCAAAATTCACATGTCAGGCTGTCCAAATAGTTGCGGCAAACACTCCATAGCCGATCTTGGCTTTTTTGGCAAAGTGCTTCGTGAAGGTTCAAATCCGTATCCTGCTTACAATATATTAGCAGGAGCGAAAATAGGCGAAAATGTCACGCGTTTTGGCAAAAAAATAGCCGATATAAGCGCATACCATTTGCCCTCGTTCACTGCCGAACTTTTGGGGCTTTGGATAGGCGTTAAAAAAGAGTATAATAATTTTTCGGATTGGATAGACGATAAAGGAGAGCAAGAAGTCGTGGAATTAGCGCGAAAATACTCATATGTTCCGCCTTTTGACGAAGATAAAAATCCATATTACGACTACTCGGCAAAAGATATTTTTTCACTAAAAGGAAGAGGTACGGGAGAGTGCAGCGCTGGTATGTACGACCTTATAGAAGCCGACAAAAAAGCTCTTATCGCGGCTTTAAAAAATGAGTTAGACGAAGCTAATCTGACAAACATAAGATTGCTTGCGGCAAGAATGCTGCTTATCGCAAGAGGCGATGAGGCAAGAAGCGAAAAAGAGGTTTTGGACGCTTTCAAAAAACACTTCATAAAAACTGGTCTCATAAGCGATACTTTCGCGCCGATTTTGGAAGGAAAAGCCACAAAAGAAGCGGTAAATTTAGCAAACGCTGTTATTGAGCTTTACGGCACTATGGACAACTCTTTAAAATTCGCCGCGGAAACGCTAAATAAAGAAAACTCATCGGAAATCAAAACAAAAAACGCCGATAGGTTTAAAGATTACAGAACAGTAGCGTGCCCGATGAATTTCGTGAAAACAAAGATGGATTTGGCGCAAATGCAAAGCGGAGAGACTTTGGACGTATTGCTTGACGACGGCGCGCCTATAGACAATGTGCCTCGCTCGGTAGCTTCAGAGGGTCATGCGATACTGGAACAAACAAAACAACCCGACGGACACTGGCTAGTTAGGATAAGAAAAAAATGAATATACTTCCTGTCGCATTAACGCCAAAAAAGATTTTATTGATAGGAGCCGGCGAAAGCGCGGCTTTAAAAGCGAAAAATATTCTTGAGAGCGATTGCGATTTAAGAGTAATTGCCAAAGAGATAAAAGACCCGTATTTTGAAGATAAAAATATCATAAAAGAGGATTTTTCCCTTTCACATGTAAAAGATTGTGATGTGGTGGTAAACGCTTCAGGAGACGAAAACTTATCCAAATTTTTATGGGAAAATAGAAAAAAACAGGGCTTTTTGTTAAATTGTGTGGATATGCCAAAATACTGCGATTTTTATTTTCAAGCGGTTGTTAAAAATCACGATTTATGCGTATCTGTAAGCACTGGCGGAGCGGCGCCAAAATACGCTCAATTTATACGAAATCTTATATCCGCTATCTTACCCAAGCAACCGAAAAATTTTTACGAAAATATCAAAACCAAACGAGCGCGCGGCGATACAAACATATACCAAGAGGGTGGAAAAGTTTTACTGATAGGCTGCGGTCCTGGGAGTGCCGACAATCTCACGATAAAAGCTCTAAAAGCCATTAACTCCATAGAGATAGCTATGATTGACGCGCTTGTGGGTAAAGAGATAATAGACTTACTGCCCAAAAACTGTATAAAAATAGACGTTAGCAAAAAAAAGGGCTGTCATAAACTTTTGCAAAACGAGATAAACGAGATGCTTTTAAAATGCGCTAAAGACGGATTTCGCGTAGGAAGACTAAAAGGCGGCGATCCAGCGGTGTTTGGACGAGTTTTTGAAGAAGCGGCGTTTTTGGCTCAAAATGGAATATCGGTAGAGATGATAAACGGCATAAGTTCAGCGTTTGCAGGATGTTTAGCAGGAGGAGTAACTCCGACTTTACGAGGTTTTTCGGCGGGCGTTCTAATAGTTTCCGCACATTTAAAAGAAAATAGATTTAACGACGATTGGATAGAGCTTTTAAAAAATCTTCCATACACTATGATAGTGTTGATGGCATATAGTTTTGCTGATAAAATAGTGCGAAAAGCCAAAGAGATAAAAGCGCCCTTAGACACTCCTTCGGCTTTCATATCTCAGATAGACAGCGCGGAACAAATGACCGTCATAGGAACTTTGGGCAGGCTTGAAGAGATGGCGAAACTTTGCTCAAAACCTGCGATTTTAGTAATAGGCAAAGCGGTAGCGGAAGCTTCGAAAATGCCGTATAGCGGTAAAAGAGTGGTTTTGGAACAACACCACTGAACGTCAAAATCAAATACTGTTTTTAAAAATAATATGATAAGATTCCGTCAATTTTATCGCCAAGTCGCAAAAGGAGATTTATGAGCGGATTTATAACAAGAGCGCTCCACACACAAGCCCGCGTAAAAGACGCCAATGGCGCTTTAAGAATGCCTATATATGAAAATGCGGCGTTTGAGTTTAATACAGCAGAAGAGATTGACGATGTGTCTATAGGAAAAAGAGTCGGACATGTATATACAAGATCAAGCAATCCTACTGTTGAAAACTTTGAATCAAGCGTCAAAAATCTTACAAATTCGCTTGGAGTTATAGCTTTTAGCAGCGGTATGGCGGCCATTTCGACTGCTATTTTAACGCTTGTAAAAGCCGGCGATAGCGTTATAACAACAAAATATCTTTTCGGACACACTCTCTCGTTTTTTCAAAATACACTTTCAAGTTTTGGTGTAAATGTAAAATTTGTAAATATTTTAGACGAAAAAGAGGTCGAAAAAGCCTGTGATACAAGTGTAAAATTGATATTTTTAGAGAGTATAAGCAATCCTCAGTTACAAGTAGCAGACCTTAAAAAACTATCTGCTCTGTCTCATTCGCATAATATCCCCCTTATCGTCGATACGACTGCAACGCCGTTTTATATGTTCGACGCTAAAAGATTTGGAGTGGATATAGAGGTATTGTCCTCTACCAAATTCATCTCCGGCGGCGGTACGAGTGTCGGCGGACTCATCATAGAATACGGTTCGTTTGACTGGAAAAAAACAGAAAATCTAAAGCCAAACTACAGCCAAGCGGGACATTTTGCTTTTCTCCATAAAGCGAGAAAAGAGATTTTTCAAGGACTTGGAGCGGTACTTAGCCCGACAAACGCTTACTTGCAGACATTAGGACTTGAGACAATGGCTCTTAGAATCGACAGAGCGTGTGAAAACACTCTTGCTCTCGCGGTATGGCTGCAAGAGAAAAGAGAGATAAAAAACGTTAATTATCCGCTTTTAAAAAGTTCGCCGTTTTACGATATATCAAAAAAGCAGTTTAGATACGCAGGGTCTATCTTGACTGTCGAGCTTGAAGATAAAGAGTCGGCATATCGTTTCATGAACAGACTCAAAATCATACGAAGAGCCACAAACCTCCATGACAATAAAAGTCTTATCGTATCGCCCTACTTCGTCATATATCCTTTTAACTCACATGAAGAAAAAATAAGCCTTAGTATAACGCCAGGACTCATGAGACTCTCTGTAGGTATAGAGGATATGGATGACTTAAAAGAGGATATAGAGCAAGCATTAGGCAGTTAGAAAAAATAAAAAACTCCCATTACAAGCAAAAAGCCAATAAAACAAATTTAACGAATAAGTAAAGAGTAGCAGATAAAGTTATATATCCATTTATCATCCTGTAAACCATGATATTATAGAGCAAACAATAACGAAGTTGTATGCAGTCTGTATGTCTGCAAATAACACTAAGACGTAAACAGTCTATCGTCTCCCCCCCCCTTATCTTTAAACCATCGTAATCAACCGAAAATACTCTTGTACGTCCAGTGAAAGGTTATGGCATCGATATGTAAGAGTTACTTGCCGTATTGATTTGAGCTTTTATGGTAAATCCGGCAACGGTAAAACAGTTTTGCCGGATATACTCCTGCCCTCATCCCCTTAAGTACAATAGTTGACACCGATACTTGATGATTAACCTGACCAATAAGAATAGATTGGCAGGATTTATTTATCTATCTATTCACAAGTATTTCATGTGCTTATTATATATTTCTTATTTAAACAGTCCATTCTAAAACTCTTATCTGTTATCTTTGTACCGCATACCATTCATACAAATAATTCTATTTATTGATAGAGTTTCAGATAACACGGTAACCGATAATAGCAAGATTGATTTCTTACATCTATAATAACTGTCACAAATATCTTTGTTTACTGATGAGAGTTGCAGGTGATGAAGAGTAAGATTGGTTGAGTTTCTGTCATTCATGAATATTTGACACTCTAATTACATGTTTCTCATTC
>JAISGD010000013.1 GCA_031263195.1 Campylobacteraceae bacterium
CACCGGATCACCCAACACATACCCATAAAGATTTGAACTTCCTCCTCCAAAGTCAATAGGATCCTTGCTTGTCCATCTTCCTGTATTGCTATCATATTCTCTATATCCGAATTTGATTAGTTTTGTGTCCTTGTCATATAAACCTCCTGCGTAAGATACGGAATTGGTTATACTCTTTGTTAATCCGCATGATATTGTGATGATTTGAGACTTTAATATGGTGTTTAAGATCACTTGGTTTGCTTATAAAGAAGTTTCAATATCGACAATTACTTTTAAAATTTACAAACATCATTAGCTTTATTAATAAAATCATATGCTTTTAGCTTGTCTGATTCATTCATATTAAAAACAGGCAATGGAATACGCAAGGCACTACCATTTATGTTTGATATATATAAAGATAGCCCTGGCACAGTATTATCTAGTGTATGATATAAGTCAAATAAATTATCTCCAATTTTAACAGAAATAATTTCATAATTATACACCATGCTATTTCCTTCGTCATTGTATGCTTTGTTATAGCGTTTAATATGTTCAATATTGTATTTTTTACCAGCTGTTGAAAAATTTTTTCTTATCCAATTTAACTCTAAAGAAGTAGTGTTTTTTTCATTTTTGCACCTATCTCTTGTGAATTTAACGCATTCGCATGAAAAAATATTATTATAATTGTCTTCACATTCAGACTGCATAAATAATAATTCTGATTCACCACCACATTCACCAGCATAATTAGAGTATTCTGCCAATGTAGGTTCGCTTACTCTGGTTAATAGTTCGATATAGCCATAAACATCTTTTGGTAGTTCATTAGAGTAACAAATCACTTGTAATACAAGAAAAAACGCAATCGAAATTACTTTAGTCATCTGACAATAATCTCTACTTGATGGTTTCTTAATGCTTCGCGCATACTTCTTGTGTCACTATCTGTAGCACCTATACATCCAGCAGTACATGGAACATTGCCATCCGGATGAATACCAAGTCCGGTTCGATTTGTATCAAACAATGGCTTTATTGGCTGCTTAGAAAGAGATTTCACGTAACTACTCCTTAACTTGTAGTTATAGAAATAATATTGAAGGGAGTTTATATAATGGTACATTAAATTACAATAAATCTACTTCAAATCTTTAATATTTATACTTTTTCTGCCTTTTTTGTTAAATAACACTATGGATAAAAGTAGGTTGGCGGCTTGCGGACTTTGACAAAAAATAACTTATATTTTTATGATATAGCCTGCATTGGAAACATTCTCTATATTTACATCGTCCAACTGTTTTTTAATACGAAGCATCGCTGTGTGTATTGTACTTTTATTGACGCTGTCGCCGTAATACACATAGTCTTCTATCATGTCATAACTAACAAGGCGATTAAGGTTATAGCACAAAAGCCAAAATATTTTATTGTTTACCTGTGTCAAAAAGAGCGGCTTATCGTTTTTGTAGATAATCTCTTTATTTATGTCTATCGTTATGGTCGGACTTAAACGAATCTGTTTTTGTTTTATCTTTTTGGATAACGCGAGTAGAATAGCCGTTTGTAAATCCTGAATATCCAAAGGCTTTCTCAAAAAACTAAATGCACCGCTTTGTATACTGTTTACTATATTTTGGTCGGTATCATAAGCGGTAATGACGATAAACGGCTGTGAGGGCTTGAGCGCAAATATCTCCTTTATCATCTCAAATCCGTTTAGTTTAGGCATATGAATATCCACTATAATAATATCAACGCGATGTTTTTTAAATAAATCAAGCCCCTCAAGACCATCTCCAGCGTCATAATATGCTCCAAAATGCCCTTTTAATCCCTGCTTTACCATAGCTCGCGCTATATCGTCATCTTCTACTACCAAAACCGAAAATGCACCGAGCATTTCTAATGTTGCTTTGCGAATACTCATCTGTTCTCCCTGATATCTTTTTTGATTTTTAAAGCAAATATCGTTGGTTTTGAATTTCGTATCAATTCCAAATTGCCCATCAACTTCTCTTTTGCTAATTTTTTAGCGAAGAAAAGTCCCATCCCAAATCCATTCGGTTTATGCGAGCGGCTTAACGGCGAAAAGAGTCTTTTTACCGCCGTTTCTATAATGCCACTGCCATAATCCGCGATAAAAATCGTTACATTTTCATCATCAGTGTCAAATTTTATCTCTATTTTTCTACTCTCAAGTTCATTTTTATTTACAGGTATAGCCGATATGGCATCCTTGGCATTTTGTATCAACACCAATAAAATCTGCTGTATAAAATTTTCGGATGAGTGAATTTTAAGTCCTTCTATGGCACTTTTGTCTATATTCATCACGATATTATTGTGCATTAAGTCTATGTGCGTAACATAAAGCACATTCTCTACGCACTCTAACAATTCAAATTCACTTATATTGTCGGAGCTTCTATAAAAATTACGATAAATATTGATCGTTTTATCCATCATCGCAATAGACCGCTGCGATAGTTTGAGGTTATCCTTTATGTTTTTTATCTCAGAGCTTTTTATATTTTTCAAAAGCAGTAAAGAGTTACTGATGATAAGCGCCAAAGCATTCAGCGGCTGACGCAACTGGTGATTGATAGCCGATACCAGCGAACCCACTTCGCTCATGCGAGAGTTGTACTCTAACATTTTTTTATATTCTCTTTTTTTAGCTTCCGCTCTCGTATACAAAAAAGTGTATGAGGTGTTGACAATAACAACAAATATTACAAAGTACAACAAGACTGTGATCGCATTGTTTAAAAAATACTTTATAATCTCATTTTCTATCTTTTCCCAATTTATACCGACTGCGATATACCAGTCGAAATCGGCGATTTTATCCATAGAGACAATATCTCCGTCGATATGCATCTCGCTTGGTGTCGTATAGCTGCCGTCTGATAATTTTCGACTGCGGATTTTGACAAGTTTTTCATTAAGCTCGTCTTGATTGCCGCCGCCTTGAGCAACGATATTGCCGTCTTTGCCCATAAAATAGTAGATATTATCCGGAACACTAAGTGCTTTTATTTTATCAAACAACAGATTTGCTTTGATAATACCGCAAAAAACGCCTATAAATTTTTCGTCTTTCAATACAGGCGTACAAATGTTAAATGTAGGCTCAAGAAGAAATTCGTGTATATCCATTTTTTCAATTGTGGTCTTTAACTCCCGTTTTGTACTTTGAAACCACTCTTTATCAAGATACCACTTACTCTCGCCGTTTTTATAGTAGTGCTTTTCACCATATCCATATGTATAGCCTTCTATATAATCGTCCATCTTTTTATCATTAACATAAAAGTACTTATCGGGTATTAAGAGCTGGACTGCGTCAAAATATTTATTGCCTTTAAGATATATGCTCAAAAAATCCTGTACACTTTTTTCACTTTCGTAATATTCGTTTAAATATTTGGCGCTTATCTCAAGACTGTTCATTCGCTCGAATATCCATGACTCTATTATATATCGTATGTCTTTGACGGTAAGTTCACGATTTTTATCTGCTAGATATTTGATTTCATTTCTGATGTTAAAAAAGCTGCTCACAAGCATAATAATAAACGCTACTGTAGCAACCAGTATTAAATTATAAATCTTATAGTTTTCAATATTTTTGAAAAACTCCCTTATCGTACCCACTCTTCACAGCCTTACGAAAATATATCCATAATAATAGCACATTTTAAAATGGCATTGAGTAATATTTGGTAAAAATAGTATAGAGTCTTTACGTATAAAACTATATTAACAAAAAAAGGACGACCTTTTTTACTCAACAAATGTCAAAAGCAGGTTTGTATCCGCTATTTGAGCGATTTTAGATGCTGTGCTGCCAAATATTATAGGATTTAGTCCGGATAGATTTCTAGAGGCTAAAACGATTGTCGTATAACCGTTTTGCTGTGCATAATCTCTCACTGCCTCAGATACAATCTCCGCATCTATGATAACGGTTTTGGCGTCTGCTCTCTCTTGTTTAAACTCTTCTACCTGCTTTTCAATCTCTTCTTGCACAAACTCTAAAGATTGTACCGCTAAAGTAGCATAAGGAACAGTGACTCCAAATGAAGCGGAATTGGTGTAAAGATAAGTGATTTCGGAGTTGGTTTTGAGAAACTCTTTGACTTTGGATGCGCTCATTGTGTATTGTCCCAAGTCCGTAGGGATAAGTATTTTGCCGTTTATGGGTTTATCACGCGCGATAAATACCGGAATACCTATCTTTTCAAGCACTCTTTTGGCTGTTGAACCAAGATAGACAACGGCGTGCGATTTACTCATATTGCCTAAAATCACAAGATCTGCACCGAACTCTTTAGTAGTTTTGAGGATAAGCTCCCATCCTTTTGTCACCGCCGTAATGAGATTGACATTTTTGGCTTTGGAGCGTTTTTTGACAGAATTAACAATCTCTTCTCTCACCTCATTTTCATTGATATTTTTAGAACTGAAAAAGTCAAAAAGCGGCGTCTCTATAGCGTGCAAATAAGTAAGTTTTGCACCTGTTTTTTTTGATAACTCTTCAGCTTTGTCTATCACGTGCATGTCGCTTTCATGCATAGCTAAAGCTGCGATTATATGTTTCATTTGTTGCCCCTTTAAAGAGATTTAAATAATCCTAGTATAACAAAAATAAGCTAAATAGCTCTTTTTTGGTTATAATATATGAAATTTTTTTATAAAAAGGGGTGACTATGCCACTTTTAGACAGTTTTAAAGTTGACCACACAAAAATGCCCGCTCCGTCTGTTCGCGTCGCCAAGATTATGAAAACTTCCAAAGGCGATACGATAAATGTGTTTGATTTGCGTTTTTGCAAACCCAACAAAGAGATAATGAGTGCAAAAGGCATTCACACATTAGAACATCTGTTTGCGGGATTTATGAGGGTGCATCTGAACGGCAAAGGCGTTGAGATTATAGATATATCGCCTATGGGTTGCAGAACAGGGTTTTATATGAGTCTTATAGGAAGCCCCAAAGAGTTAAAAGTAGCCAAAGCATGGCAAGAGTCTATGGACGATATATTGAAAATAAAAAATAAAAAAGA
Organism: Campylobacteraceae bacterium; assembly: GCA_031263195.1. Lineage (GTDB taxonomy): Bacteria > Campylobacterota > Campylobacteria > Campylobacterales > Campylobacteraceae > JAIRKW01. The sequence continues at coordinate 5,063 of JAISGD010000013.1, forward strand.
TATTCCGGAGTTAAATGTATACCAATGCGGTACATATAAGCTGCACTCTCTGAAACAAGCGCGTAAAATCGCTGCAAAAATCCTTAAAAAAGGAATAGTAACGGTAAAAAACAGCGAAATAGAGTTAACGGAAGAGAACAGTGAAAAATATCTATGATTTGAAAAAGGGATAAAATGAAGCTTCTTTTGAAAAGAGTCAGGAGTTTTTTATGGGGAGGAATGGGAGAATATTTAAACAATGATTTTATGAATGTAGTTCATAGAAATATTGAGGATTATGAAAATAAACGACGATTTGACGACCCGATATATTTAGACCGCTTCGGTTACAAAACATATTCTCAAAATGATGAAGATGGGATAATAGCAGAAATATTTCGTAGAATGGGGGGGGGGGGGGTAAAAAATAGAACCTTCATAGAGTTTGGTGCGGAAAATGGCTTGGAAAACAATACCCACTTTTTACTTCATAAAGGCTGGAAGGGTTTATGGATAGAGGGCAGTAAAAAAAGTTATACGCAAATACTCTCCAATTTTCGCAAACCCATATCGGAAAACAGGCTTGAAGTTATCAATGCATTTGTTAATAAAGATAATATTAATGACTTAATATCCAAAAATAAGCTTGGCATATCGGCAGAAATAGATCTGTTGAGTATAGATATCGACGGCAATGACTATTGGGTATGGCAGGCAATATCTTGCGTAACCCCTAAAGTTGTTGTCATAGAGTACAACGCTAAATTTCCTCCTGATTTTGAATGGATAATGGAGTATGATGAAAATCATATTTGGGAAAAAGACGATAATCAAGGCGCATCATTAAAATCTTTTGAATTGCTTGGAAGAAAATTAGGCTATCAATTGGTCGGAACAAGTTTTACCGGAAGCAATGCATTTTTTGTAAAACAGGAGTATGCTAAAGAGTTATTTCCAAAACCGGCTACAGCGGAAAACTTATATCACGCGTTTAGATTTGTAAGATATAAAAGCGGGCATCCGGCAAAAAAATATATAGGAAATTAGCGTTGCAGATCTATTTTCCACTCCAATTTTTTTCCAAAGCCTAAGCGGTTATCGGTTAATTTGGCGTAAGATATATCTATCTCCCAAAGCATTGGAAATAGCGCGCGCGCAAATGGATATATCTTGAAATAGAACTTTTTGCTCGATATGGAAGCTTTTTTTACACTACCCTCAAATTGAAGTCCCTGTATCAATCCAACCTCTTTTGTTTCCAGTGCGATTGTGCCGCTGACAAAAGGGTTTTTGGCGATATTTTGCATATGGCGCGTTTTTTTGTCCGAAGCAAAGATAAAACAGTTTCCGTTGAACGCATAAAAGCAAGAGCTGCTCCAACTTAGACTGTCACAGCATGTGCAAAGGTTTAAAATATGGTGTTTACCGATAAACGACTCAAACTCCTCACCCATTTTAAGCGGTTTCTTCACCGCTTTTATCTTTTAAAATGCGGTACAGCTTGAGCAGTGAAATAAAAAATGTCGTCAAGGCCGGTCCTAAAATCATTCCCCAAAAACCAAACGACGCAAGTCCCGCTATAATTGAAAAAAATATCAAAAGCGCATTAAAGTATACAGGCGTTTTCAGAAGTTTTTTATTTGTGTATTGAATGATAAGCGGCTTTATAAAGTAGTCCGCCGCGCCGATACCGACAAATGAGTACAAAGCGATAACAACAGCGGATAGAGTGTTGCCGTTTGAAAGTTCTATAAGCGACACAGGAAGCCACACAAGTGCGCCGCCGATAAACGGGATCAGCGATGCAAAGCCGTAAAGTATACCCAACAACAATCCGTTATAACCGTAAGCTATACCTATAACAGCAAAGAGTATTCCTTCCAAAATAGCTGTTAACAGTATAGAGTAAAAAACAACACTCATAACATTCCCTACTTCGGATAGTATACTGTTTGTCTCTTCCTGTCTCATCGGTACTACGCTTTGAAAATAAAAAACAAGATTTTTACCGTAATATATCGCAAAAAAGAAAAATATCGCTATAAGCACCATATCTTTGACAAATCCCGCGCTTGCTTTGGCTATCATCGCACTATAAGAAACAATGTTGGCAGAAATCGCGGCTTTGTCAAAATCATCAAAATACTCTTTTTGGTAAACCTTGAGCGATTCAGGTAAGCTTTCACTTAAAGATGCAAATAGCGCGGATATTTTTTCGATAGGATTTTCATCAAAATGCATAAAATCGCTGAGTGCGGTTATCGCGTACCCGATAGGCGCGAAAAAAAGCAGAAAAAGCAGGAGTGTTGTGAGTATGGACGACAAAAACGGATACTTGACAAATTTTTGGATAAAAAGGTTGATATTAAACATCGCTACAGCAAGCAAAGATGCTATCGTTATATCCATCAAAAACGGCAAATAGAGCCGAAACATTGCGTAAAGCGTTAGAACTAAAACGCCGAATAGAAAAAGTCGATTGCCGTTCATTTAATCTCTCCCGCCTAATTCTCTTTTTGTGCAAACAATCCGGAATTTAATGGCGTAAGCTTAAAAAGATCATAACATTTCGAGGTCGCAACACGCCCTCTGGCAGTTCTTTCTATATATCCGGTTGTGATAAGATACGGTTCTATAACATCCTCTACGGTTCCCTCATCTTCACTCAAAGCCGCCGCTATTGTACTTAAACCTATCGGACGACCTTTAGAGTTTAAGAGTATATTTAAAAATTTTAAATCCATCTCATCAAATCCTTGCTCGTCTACGCCAAGTTCATCAAGCCCGTAACGCGCCCTCTCTTTTGAGATAAACTCTTCGTTACGTATCTGCGCGAAGTCGCGTATACGTTTTAAAAGTCTAAGCGCGATTCTTGGTGTGCCCCTGCACCGTTTCGCCATCTCTTCGGATGCTTCGTCTTTGCAAGTAATATTTATTTTAAGAGAGGCTTTTTTTATAATACGCGATAACTCCTCATACGAGTAAAATTGGAGACGAAAATGCATACCAAATCTATCCCGTAAAGGTGCGCTTATCATACCTGCCCGCGTGGTTGCGCCGATAAGCGTGAAGCGAGGCAAATCTATCTTTATCGTCTGCGCAGCTGGTCCGCTTCCTATGATAATATCAAGTCTGAAATCCTCCATTGCCGGATATAAAACTTCCTCAATGGCAGGAGAGAGTCTGTGGATCTCATCTATAAAAAGTACATCGCCCTCTTGCAAATTTGTAAGTATTGCCGCCAAATCACCGCTTTTTTCTATCATCGGGGCAGCTGTCATTTTGATATTTGCGCCCATTTCGGCAGCTATAATGTATGCTAATGTTGTTTTGCCAAGTCCGGGAGGTCCGAAAAAAAGCACATGGTCTAAACTCTCATTGCGTTTTTTAGAAGCCTCGATAAAGACTTGCAGATTTTTTTTGATTTTGTCTTGTCCGATATAATCGCCCCAAGTTTTCGGGCGTAGAGAGTTTTCATATTCGCTCTCTATCTTCATCTTCTCTATTTCAACGATTCTTTCCATATCCTCTTCTTAATATGTAAATTCAGGACTTGGAAATAGTCCCTCTCTAACCTCTTTGGCATATTGTGCTACCGCGTCTCTTACCAAATCCGCACCATTGAGATAACGTTTAACAAATTTCGGCTGAAAATCCTCGAAAAAGCCCAACATGTCACTCCATACAAGTACTTGCCCATCCGTGTATCTACCAGCTCCTATGCCGATGATCGGTACATTCACGACTTCGCTTACAGCCTTTCCGGCATCCTCTTTAACGCCTTCCAGAACTATGCAAAACGCGCCCGCGTCCTCTATCGCTTTAGCATCGTCTATAAGTCTTTGTATACTTTTTTCATCTTTGCCTTTTACTTTAAAGCCGCCCTCACTTCGCGCAAATTGCGGCATAAGTCCTATATGCCCCACTACGGCTATGGAGTTTCGCGTCAGAGCCTCTACTATATGAGCTTTCCCGCGACCGCCTTCTAACTTTACGGCATTGGAGTTAGTCTCTTGATAAACGCGCGCGCTGTTTTCAAGAGCCTCTTTTTCATTAAAATATGTCCCGAAAGGCATATCGGTAACTACAAAACTGTTTGGCGCGCCTTTGCATACCGATTTTGTGTGATAAATCATCATATCCATAGAGATTGAGAGCGTATCAATAGCGCGATTATGGCTCATATTCAGACTGTCACCTACTAAAATCATATCTGCTTTATCGCTAAATAACGCGGCAAAAAGCGCATCATAAGCTGTTATCATTACAAGTTTTTCTCTGTTTTTGGAATTTTTAATAGATGAGATTGTCTGCATTTGCTCTCCTAAACTCGTCGTATAAGTAATTTTGCTCAAATAAATGTTACAATTATACCGTTTTTACATTGATATAAGATAATTTATGATTTTCGGAGAGTTTTTTGAAAAAGTTGGTAGCGTATATAACGACTGGATTTCCGGATGTGAATTTCACAATTGACCTTGCCTGCGCTCTAAAAGATAGTGGCGCCGATATACTGGAACTTGGCGTACCGTTTTCAGACCCTGTAGCCGACGGAGCGGTGATAGAAGAGGCAAATCTTAAAGCGCTAAAAAACGGCTTTAGGGTTGATGATATTTTTACTGTTTCAAAAGAGGTCGCTAAAAATATAGAAACATACTGGATGGGCTATTTTAACCCATTTTATCACAAAGGCATGGATTATTTTAGCGCAAAAGCTCTCTCTTTGGGAGTCAGTGGGTTTATTATACCTGATTTGCCATATGAAGAAGCACAGCCTTATAAGCAGATGCTAAATGGCATGGGGCTTAACTTGATAGATTTTATAGCGCCTACAGATAGTGCGGATAGAGTAAAAAAAATAGTTGAAAATGCATCGGGATTTATCTATCTTGTAGCGTATGCCGGGATTACCGGAAGCGGTAAAAATGAGGATTTGAGCCAAATCAGTAAAATCGTCAAAAATCACTCAGACACGCCGCTTTTTGTCGGATTTGGCGTTGATGAAACAAGCGCGAAAGCCAAAGTCAAATATGCCGACGGCGTCATAGTTGGAAGCGCATTTGTAAGAACACTCTTAGATGAAAGCTTGACAGGAGGCGAGAAAATAGCTAAAATTAGTGCCCTTGCTGATATCATAAAGAGCGTTATCAACGAGTAATGGGAGTGACTTGGCTTCGACAGGAGCAGGTTGGTCTTGACTGCATACCGCTTTGAACATAGCGTAAAAAGTTCATAAAATTTAGACGCAAATAACAAAAATTACGCTCCTGCTTACGCAAAAATCGCGTAAGTTTTAATTTAGGAGGCTTCGCGCCGCCGACGCTATCTAGGCGGATTTCGCGAGGCTCACCGATAGATAGCTTAAGTATAACGTCTAACCATCGTTATGCTGACATTTTGGTTTGCACTTTTGTGTAGTTTTCGCGGATTGAGCGAAACAAAAGCAAAGATTTATCAATCCTTCTAAGTATGTAGATGTTAGGATGGGCTTGTTTTTGGACAGGGGTTCAATTCCCCTCACTTCCACCAAAAAACCTTTTAAACTTTTTCAAATTCTTTCAACTAAAGCCCTTAAAATAGCTGTTTTATTGATTTTATTTTTTAAATTCTTTCAAATTAAAAACAAAACCGCGAAAACCAGTATTAAAACTTTTCTCATTTGTTTATCTCCTTAAATTTATTATAGACCTCTATTAAAGTCGGCTGAAACGTATCCTCTATCATAGTATCGTTATATGCCCCGCCGTACGATATGCCTTTTTTGTACGCAATAGAGCCGCATTTGACGGAAAGCTCTTTGGAGTTGACGATTTTCTCAAAATCGGCGTCTGATATTAAGCCGCTTCCATGGGCGACTACATCCACGGTAATGTCATGATTAACGACATCAACGTCAACATCGCTTCTTTGACGGCTCAATTTAACGGGGATATTTGTCTCATCAGCTCTGAAAGTACATAAACCTCCGATATAAAAATCATAATTTTTAATTACGTCTCCATACGAATTTTTATGATACGAAACAAAAACATTCCAATAGCTCGTATTTTTACTGTAAGTTTTAGATACGTCTATATAAAGACCCGATTTTTCCAGCAATCCTCCTACGCGGTTATTTTCGGTTTTGATTGACTTGACCGAACTAAACTCGTCGCCTGTCGTCGCTATAGTAGGACCGGATGTGCCTATAGCCCCATAACATCCTGCAAACAAAAACGCTATGAAAACAGCTATGAAAACCGATACTTTTTTTATCGTTTTCCTTTTGACAGCAACTTATTGATTGCTTTTATATTTTTTACTGCTTTATCAAAATCCGATATAAATTCTTTGTCTTGTATCACTCTAAATTTCTCATATTCCACTTTTGCTAACTCATCGGCAACTTTTTTTGATATTTTACCAGCGTTTTTTAGTATTTCATAGTCGTTAAAACCCAAAAAAGCGTCAAGCTTTTTGACCCAATCAGCCATTTTCATTGGTATTTGTCTTTTTGCCTGATTTTCAGCGTAATCAAGATACATATTTACCACTCTATTAAGCTCGCTTATCTCTTGTTTATTCAGATAATTTTTGGCTATGAGCGTATCGCTTTGAAGTATTTTACCACCTCTTTTTTCGCTTTCCCAGCTCATCAAACCCATTTTTGGTTTTTTAGCATCCGCACGAGAGTATATAAGTTCCGCGGCCGTATGTCCGTGAACTGCAAAGTGCAGTTTATTTTGTACTACAGCGTAAAATTCGTGAGTTATTTCGGCATCTTTGTCATAATCTATGCTGCATTCGGCATAAATATCGGCTATCTTTTTGTAAAACAGCCTTTCGCTTGCTCTAATCTCCCTGATACGCTCTAATAATTCGTCAAAATAGTCTTTGCCGAAAAGTTTGGAACCTTGCTTTAGCCTATCGTCGTCAAGCGCGAAACCCTTGATGAGATACTCTTTAAGGACATTTGTAGCCCAAATGCGAAATTGTGTGGCTTGTTTGGAATTGACGCGGTAGCCTACGGCGATAACAGCGTCAAGGTTATAAAACTGTGTTTCCACATTTTGCGTTTTTCCTTCCATGGCGCCGTGTTGAGTGGTTATTTCCAAAATGGAAACAACCACTTTCTCATCAAGCTCGCCTTCCGCAAAAATATTTTTCAAATGTTTGCTAATTGTGGGAATTTGTACTTCAAATATTTCAGCCATCCCTTTTTGGGTCGTCCATACGGTATCGTTTTTAATAATCACCTCAATATTTGTATTATCATAAAAAACAAACTGTAATGCATTTGATGATTTATTTGCCATCTTTATTGCTTTCCTTATTTTTTTATTATTGTAATACGTTTAAACATAAAAGTCTACTCCATTATCTGATATTTCGGCAACCTTTTGCATTACTCTTGAACGCCTTAATGGTTTTTATAGCGTTCACCTCACTTCCATCAAAGATCAATTTGTATTTTCCAAGCTGTAATAATAGTAGATTGATAAAATTTTATAGTTTGAGTCATAGAAAAAATTAGGATTAAGCGCTATTGACTATTAGTGCCCAATCCCATTAAAATCTCTAAAAGCTAAACCTATACCCTAAATTTATCTTTTGATTGTTAAACTCATCGCCTTTCTGGTAAGCACCCTCAAGATAAAGTTGGCGATTTTTAACGTTCATTATTATGCCAATAGAACTATCCCAAAAATTGCCTTTTATGTCATATTGGTATTTTTGAGGTGCATCATTAAAAGAGTATGATACTTCGCCTTCAAACTCTTTTACATAGCCGCCTTTAATATATACGTTTGTATCTCTTAGTTTTAATCCCGCAATCATGCTTGCTCTACCTATGATGGAGTCAAATCCATCAATATTTGTTTTTAACTGATTGGATGAGGTTATACTGAGGTCATTTTGGCGCGCGTATGTAGCGGCTACCTGAGGTTCTACATAAAAATTACCAAAAGTTATCTTTTTGCCGCCCTCAAGCGTTACTGAAAATCCTCTCGTATCTCCATCGCCACTTACCTCATAACCGCCTGAAGTTACCGTGCTAAACTTATTGTTGTTAGACGTATATTTACCTACCAGATCGGCATAAAAGCCGTTATCGTGTTTGTATGTAGTATATATGCCTATAGCTTTACTGTCTCCATTTCCATTACCTTTGCCAAAACTAACGTCAGCTTTTAAAAAGTCGGCAAACATTCCCAATAATATGCTGCTTCCATCCATATCATATATGCTGTCTATACCTCCTGTTATAGAGTAATAATCAACGTTATTAATATTAAATGTTTTTTCAAACGAGCTGAGCTTACCGGCATTTACTTTGATCCACATGTCATTTTGCGCTTCGGGATTATTTCTAATCTCTCCCATTCTTTGAAGAAGCGTTTGGATAGAGAGATAATTGGTTAAATAGTTTACATGTAAGAAGCTTACCGATGAAAGAGCCGCGTTATTTAACGTGCCGTTTGTTGCAAGATAGAAGTTTTTATTGCTTGAATTTGAGTTTAGCGTATATACAAATTGTCCTATATCCACACTTCCATTGTTCAAAGAAAAGTTCGCTTGATAATTTGAAAGCGCGCCGCTCGATTGTTCTATCAATAAAAGAGCTTGGTCTACGTTTGTAACACTACCTGTTTGGCTATCGTTTACCAAAACTTGGAAATTGCCTGACGAACTACTATTTATCTTTATTTTGTTTCCTGTCAGATTGCCGTTATCTACCGCAACTTTTAGCTCAAGCAGTCCATTTCCATATAGATTTTCTATGTTTAACACTGCGGCGATATCGTCAAACGCCGTTTTAGCGCCATTTGTGAGATATAGATTTGATAAAGACGAGTTACCACCGATTTTCCAAAATGAGTTTACGCCATCAAACGACAGATTTATTTTACCTCCATTTTGTGCCAGCGTGTCGCCTATCAGAGTTGAACCGTCGCTCATTGTGAGATTAATCAAAGCGTTATTATCGCTTATTATGCTCCCTTGTAAATTTAATTTAACGGCGCCATTTGTTGATATATTGGCATTTTCTGCGGCTGCTATAGCCAAAGAGTTATAACCGCCGGTATTTATATAGGTATCTCCGTTAAAAATGATAGTTGAACTATTTAGTGCCATAACACCGTAAGATTGATATCCATTTGTAATTATCTGCGAGTTATTGCCTATGAGTATATTTGAACGGTCATTAGCGTATACAGCATGAGCGTTACCGCCATTTGTTTGAATATAAAGATTATCGCCTGTGACTATGCTTGAATCTACCGCACTGATAGCATACGATCCATACCCGTTTGTAGTTATCTGTGAATTTGCGCCGATATTTGCATTTGTGCCGTTTTTAGCAAAAATCGCATTTGAATAGTTTCCAGCGGTAGTTATGTCTACGCCGCCGTTTAAGTTGATAGTGGAGTCATCCAAGTAGATAGCGTTAGCATAATTTCCAAGGCTATTTATGGTTGTATGTCCATTTATATTTACTACTGAACCGTCTTTCGCGCTAATGCCTGTAGCGCCATATCCTGATATATTTATAACAACGTTATTGTTTGCGATTACATTTGAGCCCGCATTGGCAAATATCGCGCCAGCACCGTATCCGGAAGCTAAAACCGATAAATTGCCGTTTATATTTATAATTGCATTCAAATCAGCAAATGCTCCATAAATATTGTCGGCGGATACCGCTACGTTTACATCGTTAAAGCTCCACGTACCGTTGCCGATATTTGATATGCCGTTTAAAGTATTTGTGTTGACATCCAAAAGATCGGCGGCAGGTATATCTAAAGTCGCGTTGTTGTAAACGGCGCTATCGACCGTTGAATTACAATATATGCTGGTACTGCCGGTACATTCGGCATAGAGGTTTACAGCGCAAGAGCTTGCGAACAACAAAACTAAAAGAGATTTAGCCAAAGCGTTTTTTGGCAGCTTGATTTCCAATAATTTGAAATTTTGATACATAGCGAACCTCGTGTGGTTTGAAAAATATTAAAATGCAAATGTGATTTTATAAAAAAAATCTTTAAAAGTATATTTATTAAGATAACATAATAGCTATTTAATTGTAAAAAATTGGTTTTACAGCAATAACAAAATAGAAAACTTTATATTTTCTGATGGTTACAAATATACGAGTGACGATATATTTGCCCTTATACTAAGAGACGGCAACGTTCACGGAAGTAACAATGACGATATCATAACAGGGACTTCAAATAACGACATCATATACGGTGGAGGCGGTAATGATATCATTGAAGGCGGCAGGGGCGATGATATACTTGAAGGCGGTCAGGGAGACGATACGTATGTTTACGGCAGAGGAGACGGCAAGGATACTATATATGATAATTATGGGTATGGTTCCTGGTACCAATATATTAGCGGTAATGATACATTGGAGTTTAAAGAGGGAATCACCAAAGATGATTTGATAGTAAAACTGTCTCCAAATTCAAATGACTTAATCATAGCTATAAAAGAAGACGGGAAAAGTTTTGATGAATTAAGTGATGTTATAACCATTAAAGACTGGTTCAATGTAAATAACAGAATTGAAAATTTCAGATTCGCTGACGGAACAGTGCTCAGTGTTAATGATATCGTAAATCTTCAAGGAACTGATGAAGATGATACTGCAAGATTTGTGGATGGTATGACGTCAGTAAATCTTTCGATGGGAGACGGAGACGATACAGTTCAAGGCAGCAGCGGAGATGATATCATAAACGGCGGTAACGGTGATGATGTTATCAATGGCGGTTATGGCAATGATATTGTAAATGGAGGTGATGGTAACGACACTTTATACGGTGAAGCGGGCAATGACACAATTTACGGTGGTGACGGTGATGATATTATTTACGGCGGCGGCAATAATATAATTTATTTTGGCAGCAGTGATGATGATATAATTTACGGCGGTGACGGTAATGATATCATCAATAGCGGTTATGGCAATGACATCATAAACGGCGGTGACGGTGACGACATTATCAATGGCAGCGAGGGTAACGACATCATAGAAGGCGGCAAAGGTGATGATGCCCTTAACGGCGGTCAAGGAGACGATACGTATATCTATGGCAGAGGAAATGGAAAGGATACTGTATATGATGATTATAGATATGGTTCCTGGTACCAATATAATGGCGGCAACGATACATTGGAGTTTAAAGAGGGAATCACTAAAGATGATGTAATAATCAAACTGTCTGCAGATTCAAATGACTTAATCATAGCTATCAAAGAAGACGGCAAAAGTTTTAATGAATTAAGCGATATTATCACTATCAAAGACTGGTTCAATGTAAATAATAGAATTGAAAATTTCAGATTCAGTAACGGAACAGCGCTTAGCGTTAATGATATCATAAATCTTCAAGGAACCGATGAAAACGATACGGCAAGATTTTTAGACAGTACGACGCCAATTAATCTTTCGATGGGAGATGGAGACGATACAGTTCAAAGCGGTAGAGGAGATGACATCATAAACGGCGGCAGCGGCAATGACATTATCAATAGTGGTGACGGTAACGACATCATAAACGGTGATGGTGATGATGATTTTGTCAATAGCGGCAGAGGCAACGATATCATAGAAGGCGGAAAAGGCAACGATACCCTTAACGGCGGTCAAGGAGACGACATATATATTTACGGCAAAGGGGACGGCAAAGATATCGTTTTGGATACTGACGGCAACGATACGTTAGAGTTTAAAGAGGGTATTACTAAAGACGATTTGACAATTAAATTGTCTTCAAATGACTTAATTATTGCTATCAAGGAAGACGGTAAATCATTTAGTGCATTAACAGATGTTATCACTATGCTAGCGACATCATAAATCTTCAAGGAACCGACGAAGATGATGTGGCGAGATTTTTAGACAGTACGACATCTGTAAATCTTTCGATGGGAGATGGAAACGATACAGTTCGAAGTGGGTCAGGCAACGATACAATTTATGGTGGTGATGGTGATGACATTATTGACAGCGGCAGCGGAGATGACATCATAGAGGGCGGAAAAGGCAACGATACCCTTAGCAGCGGTCAAGGAGACGATACGTATATCTATGGTAAAGGAGACGGTAAAGATATCGTTTTGGATACTGACGGCAATGATACGTTAGAGTTTAAAGAAGGAATTATTAAAGACGACTTGATAGTTAAATTATCTCCAAATTCAAATGATTTAATTGTAGCTATAAAAGAAGATGGAAAAAGTTTTGAAGAACTAAGCGATGTCATAACCATCAAAGAGTGGCTTAACGCCAATAACAGAATTGAAAATTTCAGATTCAGCGACGGGACAGTACTCGATGCGAACGATATAATAAATCTTCAAGGAACCGATGAAAACGATACGGCAAGATTTTTAGACAGTACGACACCTGTTAATCTTTCGATGGGAGACGGAGACGATATAGTTCAAAGCGGTAGAGGAGATGACATCATAAACGGCGGTAAAGGCGATGATGTTATCAGTGGCGGTTATGGCAATGATATTGTAGATGGAGGTCAGGGTAACGACACCATTTATGGCGGCAGCGGTAATGACATCATAGATGGCGGCAAAGGAGATGATACTCTTGAAGGCGGCAAAGGCGATGACACGTATATCTATGATAAAGGAGACGGCAAAGATATCGTTTTAGATGCTGACGGCAACGATACGTTAAAGTTTAAAGAAGGAATCACCAAAGACGATTTGATAGTAAAATCATCTCCAAATTCAAATGACTTAATTATAGTTATCAAAGAAGATGGAAAAAGCTTTGATGAATTAACAGACGTTATAACCATTAAAGAGTGGTTTAACGCGAATAATAGGATTGAAAATTTTCTCTTTTCAGACGGCACAACATTGGATGCCAATGAGATATTGGGATATCAAGAGACAACAGACGGCGATGATTATTTGAGATATCTTGGTGGAGATATGAGTATTGAAGCCAAAAAGGGCGACGATACCATAACGGGTAACTATGGAAATACTAAATATATATACGGAAGAGGAGACGGCAGGGATACTATAACGGACTTTGGAGGAAGCTATGACGAGATAGCGTTGAAAGATGGTATTACGCAAGATGATATTATCATAAAAGTTATAGGTTCTCAAACTATTGTAGCTATAAAAGAGGAAGGAAAATCATTTGACGAGTTAAGCGATAAAATCATCCTTGTCAAACCAAATTCTGCTTCATCGCACGGCATTGAAAAAATATCATTTTCAGATGGAACTTCAATAAATACAGGCGATTTTATATCGATATACTTGGGAACAGAATACGATGATAATGTGGATATCAATTATCTCCAATCCATAAATTCGGAAGCTGATATAGACGACAACTTCGTCATTGATCTTCTGGACGGATATGACACAATAACTCTTGGCAATGGAAGCAATGTCATAACAAATGCCGAAAAAGTAGAGGTTGGCAATGGAAATAATGTTCTGGAATGCTACAGCGATAATATTAGCATACAAGCAGGAGACGGAAATAATGATGTATCGGTTAAAGGCAATATAGAAAACTCGATGAACATTAGTTTGGGAGATGGAAATAACAGTGTCAATATAGAAGCTCTTGTCAGCACAAGTTTTGGTATAGAGTTTGGCAATGGAAATAATAAGCTCAATGTCGACAATGACAGCACACAAATTGCGGAAATCAGCTACGGCGTAAACAAACTTATATATACTCATAAATACAGCAGCAGTTTTTTTACACGATTTGGCAATGGAAATAATGCCGTTGATATAAATGGGAAGCTTTCCTTGGCATCTGCATATTTTGGCGATGGGGATAATGTGCTCAATATTCAAACGGAAGCGTTAAAATGGATCGAAGAGCACCCTTTGAGTTACAAGGAAACAATTGTAAAAACCGATGTCTCAGCTGAATTTGGCAACGGAGATAATATCGTTAATGTTGATCGCGTCCCAATTGACGGTCATTTTATATTTGGCGGCGGGGATAATACGTTTAATATACAGACAGGATCGTTAGAATATATCGAACGGTACTATTATACCGATGACGAGTCGTATGATGAATCAAACTATACTGTCTATTCTCATATAATCGCCGAATTCGGTAATGGAAACAATACCGTTAATGCTGACTGCACCGCACTTGATAGTGATTTTACTTTTGGCGACGGGGATAATATGCTCAATATTCAAACAGCATTGTCAGAATATGGCGAACGGTACTATAACAGTGACGGGTTGTATAGTGGATCAAACTATATTGTCAATTCTCATGTATCCGCCGAATTTGGAAATGGAAACAATATCGTTAATATTGACTGCACCGTACTTGAAAGTGATTTTATTTTTGGCGATGGGGATAATATATTTAGTGTACAAACAGGATCGTCAGAATATATCGAAAAGTACTATTATCGCGATGAACTGTACAGCTGCGGTCGGGAAGAATATATCGGATATTCTTATGTGTTTGCTCAATTTGGCAATGGCAACAATATCGTTGATGCTGATTTTATTGCATTTCTCGGCGGTTTTACTTTTGGCGACGGGGATAATACCGTAAAGATTAAAGATGCTCAACAATTTAACAAAAGCTATGAAAAAACAGAGGATTATGAACGATATGAGATGTATGCTGGCGGTGGTGGTCAAACGGCAGGATTTCTTGCATTTGGCAACGGCAACAATAACGTAGACGCGGAATTAAACAATCTTAACGCTGTATTTTTGGAATTTCAAAATGGCAATAACAATGTAAAATTTAAGGCATATAGCGGATATCAGTCCGAATATTATAAAGGAAGCGATTATACGAATGATGGCATTGAATTTTATTTGGAATCAGATCATTATGAGTCATCCGAATTGGATATTTTCGGAGTATTTATGGATGGAGACAATAATGTAGATCTTGAAGGGCGATTTAGCAGTATTGGATTAGAATTCAATAATGGAGACAATATCGTCAATTTAAAAATCGAACAAAGGATTACGGAATATAAAGAATCAAAATTTATAGACGATAATGAAACAGGATTTATTCATGAAGACTATAATGATAACTATGATTTTTCAGGGGAGTATGATTATAACAATGTATTTTCTTTCGGTAACGGTGATAATATTTTAAACATCGAAGGGGAAGGATATTTCAAAACACAATTTGGTAACGGTGATAATACTTTAAATTTGACGTCGGGTTTTTCGATATATAAATATACGGACACATTTAACAATATTGACCTGTATAATGAATGTATAAGTATATTGGAGGCTGATTTTGCCGACGGAAACAATACGCTAAATCTTGTAAACGTTTCAGCAAATCTGTCTTTTTTGAACGGAGATAATACCGTCAATTTAAAAATCGAACAAAGGGTTATGGAACGCAAAGAATCGGAATTTATAGATGATAATGAAATAGAATTCATTTATGAATACTATAATGATAGCTATGATTTTTTAGGAGAGTATGGTTATAACAACGAATTTTATTTCGGTAACGGTGATAATATCGTAAATATTGAAGGAGAAGGATATTTCAAAGCACAGTTTGGCAACGGTGATAATACTTTAAATTTGACATCGGGTTTTTCAATATATAAATATACGGACACACTAAATAATATTGACTTATATAATGAGTATAACGAATATATAAGTTTATTAGACGCTGATTTTGCCGATGGAAACAATACGCTAAATCTCGTAAACGTTTTAGCAGATCTGTCTTTCTTGAACGGAGATAATACCGTCAATTTAAAAATCGAAAAAGTCGTTACGGAATATAAAGAATCTGAATTTATAGATGATAATGAAATAGGATTTATTTATGAATACTGCAATGGCAGCTATGATTTTTTAGGAGAGTATTATGACGGCAATGAATTTTCTTTCGGCGACGGCGATAATATTTTGAACATCGAAGGGGAAGGGTATTTCATAGCGCAATTTGGCGACGGCGACAATACTTTAAATTTGACATCAGGCTTTTCAACATTTAAATATATAGACACATTCAACAATATTGACTTGTATAATGAATATATAAGCGTATTAGAGGCTAATTTTGCCGATGGAAACAATACGCTAAATCTCATAAACGTTTTAGCAAATTTGTCTTTTTTAAACGGAGACAATATCGTTAATATAGCGAACGATAGAGAAGTTTACATAACTGACGAAGACGGATTTGGTTATTGGTCTACGGAAGGGATTGTAGTTGATGCGACTCATTATCTAAGCTTTCAGGAAGGTTTTAATACTGTAAATATAACCGGCGATATCGGAAGCAGCGTAAATATTACGGGAAGCACGAGTACGGTTATTACTCTAACCAAAGGCGATGACAGTTTGTATATTAACAATAGCGGAGAAAATAAAATCATCGCTAATTTGGGCAATGACACTATCTATTCGCAAGATATCAGCAATGATATTTACGAATTTGGCATAGGAGACGGTGAAGATAGGATAACGGATTGCGGCGGTATTGATAGAATAGTATTTAAAGAGGGAATTACCAAAGAAAATATAAAAGTAAGTATATTAAAAGAGATCAATGCCTATACGAATCAAGAAAATTTTAGCATAGTGATAGCTTATGGAGAAAATGATAAATTAATTTTATCAAATTGGTTTGATAAGGAAAATAGGATAGAGTCATTTGAGTTTGAAGGCGGTGTTGCTATAAGCGACCATGAGATAGTAAATCTCATAGGAACCAACGAGGGCGAATTTGTGCTTGGAACCGAGGGCAATAATACACTTGATGCAAAATTTGGAGACGATATCGTAAGCGGCGGTCTTGGCAACGATACGTATATTTTTGCGAAAGGTTACGGACACGATACGCTGGAAGATAGCGGAGGATTTGACGAAATACGTTTTGGGGAAGGTATAGTTAAAGACGATATTATTATCTTAAAAGAAGGTAACGACTTACATGTATACATAAAAGAAGAAGGAAAAAGCTTTAACGAACTAAACGATAGCATGCTCATAAAAAATTGGTTTAGTGAAAGCGGCATGATTGAGCGATTGGTATTTGCCAATGGAGACAGTGTAGGACTTGACGAGTTGCTAAAACTTGATAGCGGTTCTATAGCTTTTGGAGGAACTTCGGGTGACGATGAATTAAACGGTTCTAATAATGATGAAGTATTGATAGGTCTTGAAGGAGATGATGTCATTAACGCGGGCGGCGGTGATGATATTGTATTAGGACAAGATGGCAACGACACGTTAGACGGCGGAGAAGGTAATGATACGTTGTATGGAGGAGACGGCAACGATACTTATATCATTAGAAAAAATGCCGGAAACGATACGATAGTGGATTCAAGTGGAGACGATAGATTACTGTTTGAAGAGGGTATTTCATTTAGCGATTTAGCAATAAGCTTTGATGTTAATGATTTGATTGTTGAACTTGAAGGCACAAGAGTAACTCTGCAAGATTGGTATTTTAGAGAAAACAGAATAGAGAGTTTTGAGTTTGAAGATGGAACGATACTTAGTGCGAATGATCTTCAAAATCTAAATATGACCAACGGCAATAATATCATAAAAGCTTTTAATGAAGGTTCGGAAATAGATACTTTAGATGGAGACGATGAGCTTATTTTGGGATTGGGAGACGATAAGTTTGGAGGCGGAAACGGAGACGATACTTATTATGTTAATTTTAGCGGCAAGGATAAAATTTTTGACGTATCCGGAATTGACACTATAATATTTGACTCGTCTATAAACAAAGAAAATCTTAAAATAACTTGGATTCAAGGAAGTGACGATATTTTACTCACTTGCAACGATTATCCTGAAAGCAGTATAACGATAGAGGGTTGGTACGATAAGGCAAATAGAATTGAAAATTTTGTATTTGCCGACGGCGTTATTTGGAATGCCATGGATATCATATCAAATATGGGAACAGACGAAGATGACGTATACAACGGTCTTAAAGAGACCTCAAATATAATCGTCGCCAAAGAAGGCAATGATATTATAAGCACTTTTGAACATGATGATATTGTATATGGAAATGATGGAGACGATACGCTTGACACAAGAGGGGGAGACGATTATCTTGAAGGCGGAACAGGAGATGATTTATTAGTAGGCGGCAGTGGGGATGACATATACATGTTTGAAGGAGATTTTGGCCATGACGTTATAAAAGACGATAGCGGCGTTGACGCTATAATATTTGGGGCAAATATAAATAAAGAATCATTAAGGTTTTACTCTTATGAAAACGATACAAATCTTTATATAGGCATATATGAAGAGGGTAAAGAGTTTGAAGAGTTCAAAAATACTATAACCATACAAAATTGGTATAAGCAAGAGAATACTATAGAAAATATACTGTTTGTACAAAGCGAAGAGATTCTATCTTTAAGAGAGCTTGTCGTATCCGGAAACGAAGGCGTTGCAAGGGCATATGAAGAGGGTGGAGCGCTTATGGGGACAGATGGGGATGATTACTTGATCGGAGGAAGCGGTCAAGATGAGATTTATGGTTTGGGAGGAGACGATACTGTATTGGGAGAAGATGGAGATGATATGCTTGATGGCGGCAAAGGGAATGACTTTTTGAACGCCGGAAAAGGAGACGATCTATATATATTTGGCTATGGATACGGCGAAGATATCATATATGATTACGCTTATGACGTGCAGATAAATTATGGATTTGTAAAAGATAGCGAAGGTATAGACAGATGGACAGCTATAGAGACGCCATATAGCGTTCATGCAGGCACCGATACCGTCTTTTTTTCAAATGGAATCACTAAAGAAGATTTGATACTCTCAAACGACGGATTGGATTTAATCATAACATTAAAAGACTCGAACGATAAACTTACCATCAAAGGCTTTTATGATGAAAATTCAAGAATTGAGAAATTTCATTTTGAGGACGGTTCTATTCTAAGCGCTTCTCAAATGGAAGAGTTGCTTTTTACAGATGGCGATGACGATATAACATTTATTGACAATATAGACAGAGTTGCCATAGGAAAAGATGGCGATGATAAAATAACAACAGGCAGCGGAAATGATATTCTTGACGGTAGAGGAGGGGACGATATCCTTGACGGTGGTTTTGGAGACGATGTATATGTATTTGGCAGAGGTTATGGACATGATGAAATAGTAGAGAAAAGAGGAGAAGAGTGGTGGCAAGATTATCAAGGCAATGATAGAGTACTTATCGTAGGAGATGTCACAGAAGACGACCTCATTGTTAAGCAGATAGGTAATGATCTTGTTATAGCCATAAAAGAAGAAGGCAAAGAGTTTGAAGATCTAAATGATACTCTTGTCATTAAAAACTACTCTGATATAGGTTTTTCCGTTGAAAACATAGAGATTGAGGATGAGATCATATCTATCTTGGAACTTCTTGAAAAGCAAAATGAAGATGATAACGGCGAAGAGACGCCGGAAGGCTCTATCGTGGGAACTCCAGCCAATGATATTCTTTATGGGGATAACAGTGATAATACTATCTACGGAAAAGAGGCAAACGATATTATTTACGGAAAAGACGGAAACGACACAATATACGGAAACGAAGGAAATGATATACTTTTCGGACAAAACGGCGACGATACCATATACGGCAATTTAGGAAATGACATCATATATGCAGATGATGGAAGCGATACTATAGAAGGAGGAGAAGGAAACGATGTCATATACGCCGGAAAAGGAGACGATATCATAGTAGGCGGCAAAGATGACGATATACTATACGGAGAAGACGGAGACGACACATATCTCTTTAGTATAGGAGATGGAAGGGATATCATAAATGACAGCAAAGGAAATAATAGTATCTTATTTGACGAAGGTATAAATAAAGACAATATAAGCCTATATGTCAAAGGCAATACTTTGAACATCTCTTACTCAAATAGCGACAGTATATCGGCAACAGTAGATTCCATAGAGAATATAAGATTAAATGACGGAAGCTATCTTACAAGCTTGGATATAGAACTCATCATACAGAATATAAATGCATATGTTAATGATAATGGCATACAAATAACATCACATGATGATATTAAAAATAATGAAAGTCTTATGCAGATAGTAAGTTCAGGATGGAATGGGTAATAGGAGTGTACAATAGCAGCATTTTCTTATTATAAATTTAGAGTTATTGGTTAGTTTTTAATGTCGCTTTAAAATTAAAAAAGGCAAAATACATTTTTGTATTTTTTAAATAAACAGTTAGCAGGTTATAATGAGCAACAAGATAGTCTTTTTAACATGTATGGCCTTTTTTTGTATCGCGCAAGGTGTAGCGGAAATTTATGATTTTAATATGCTTTCAAGCGCACTTTTGGACACTTCTCCAAAATTAAAGCAAAATGAGATAGAGGTGATGATAGCCAAAGAGAATATTGATGTTGCAAACGCCGGTTATTATCCCTCTTTGAGATTTGTAAGCAATTTGGAGCGTTCAAGGAAGTTTGAAAATATGTTCTCCCCGACTTATGTAGGCGACGATAGTCTGACTCAATCAGACGGACGATACATATCGGCATCTTTGTATTTTACGTATGATATATACCATTTTGGTGCTACTGATTACTCTTTAAAAGCGGCTGAGGCGAATATGAATGTATTAAGCGCCGCGAAATGCATTAAAGAGAAAGAAAGTTTACTGTCATTGCTTGAAGCGTATTCAAGAGTTCGTTCAAATAATTATCAGCTTGAATATTATGGTAAGATTCAAGAGTTATATACAGAACTTTACGGTTTGACAAAACGACTTCATGAGTCCGGAAATTTGGCAAAAACGAGCAGTTTGGAATATGCTAAGGAGTTGGCTGATGTCATAACTTTGATAGCCGGCATAAAAGAGGAGAGGGCTAATTATTTCTCGCAAATTATATATTTAAGCGGTATAAATATAGATGAAAATGATATTTTGCAACCGCTCGACGAAAGCGCCCAGTATTATCAAAATATAGCCTTTGAAAATAGCGCTACGGCAAAACAGATGATGTCTGTTATATCTCAAAAACAAGCAGAGTTAAATCTTGAGAAAACAAACTATCTTCCCGCGATATCTTTTTATGCGAGATATGACATGTACGGTTCTTCAAGCGATAGTTATAATGAAGCTTTGAACGATTTGGGAAAAAATGGTTATAGATTCGGCATAAGTTTTTCTTTGCCGTTGTTTGACGGATTTAGAAGCGACTCAAGAATCAGTATTAAAAGACTTGAGCTTACGCAAAGCAGATTAGCTTACGAAGATGCCAAAAGAGCATATGAAAAGGAGCAATTTTTGGTAAATTCTCAAATCTCTCTTGCTAAAAGCAGATTAGACAGCGTATCTTCAGGAGTTCAATCTTCAGACGAGTTAGTGCAAGCGGATACTTTACTTTACAACGCCGGCGAGTTAGATAGAATCACATTGCTGAACGATCAAATCAATCGGCATAAAATCAACATTTCTCTAAAAGAGGCGCATGAGCTTTTAAGCATGAATATCAAAAAAAGGGAAATCATGAACGATAAAGAGGGTAAATGCGCAGCGCTCTAATAGCATTGGAAGTTGTTGGTCAGCTCAACAAAATAGCCGTAGATTCCCAATCAATCATTAGAGAGTATGCGCTTGAGGGTGAACCGTCTATCGAAGTTTTGGTAAAAATAGCAAAAGAGAGAGGTTTTAAAGCCGGCATAAAAGAGTTGAAACTAAAAGAACTTATGAAATATCCATTGCCGGCAATATCTAAAAGAAAAAACGGCGGGTATGTTGTTATCCTTAAAATAGATGAAGAGAAACAAGAGGCTCTTATTTTTGAAGGTGGTAAAAAAGAGCCGTTTATTTTGAAATTTTATGAATTTGAAGAGCAGATGAGCTCAAAACTTATTGTTTTAAAACATAAAATGCTAAACGATCAAATCAAGTTTGGTTTCGCTTGGTTTTATGCTCAGATACTGCACTATAAGAAGATAGTAGGAGAGATACTTGTAGCCTCGTTTGTTATTCAGCTATTCGGACTTGTGACGCCGCTGTTTACACAGGTAGTGCTTGATAAAGTTTTGGTGCATCACAGCATAAGCACACTAAACGTTATAGCTATAGCATTTGCTATAGTCATTATTTTTGATATGCTTTTGAATCTTTCAAGAAATTATATCTTTGCGCACACAACGTCCAAAATAGACGCTAAGCTCGGTTCAAAACTCTTTAAGCATCTTATCTCGCTGCCTATGGTCTATTTTGAAAAGAGAAAAGTTGGAAATATAGTCGCAAGAGTTAGAAAACTTGATCAGATAAGAGATTTTATAGCGAATAAATCTGTTACCGTAATACTCGATGTGTTGTTTTCTTTCGTGTTTGTGGCTATGATGATGCTGTACAGCGTGAAATTAGCTCTGATTGCCATATCTTTTATCTTTGTCGTGGCGCTTTTGTACTTTTTTATAACGCCCAAACTTCGTTCTCGTCTTGAAGAAAAGTTTCAAATGGGCGCGCAATCAAACGCTTATCTTGTAGAATCTGTTACAGGCATGCAAACTGTTAAATCGTTGGCTATTGAAGGAAGTATGCAAAACAAATGGGAGGATTATCTCGCAAAGTATGTAAATTCCGGATTTAGATTGGCAAATCTATCAAATAATCTCTCTGGCATTAGCGGGGCTTTGCAAAAACTTATGACTCTTACAATACTTTATTTTGGAGTTGGTCAGGTTATAGAGGGAAATTTAAGCGTAGGGCAATTAATAGCTTTTCAAATGTTTGCAGGACAATTTAGCGGGCCTATCATGAGACTTGTGGGACTTTGGAACGAGTTTCAGCAAGCATTACTTAGCGTTGACAGGTTGGGCGATATCCTTAACTCTCCTACTGAGATGGCAAACGATAAAGCCATAACTCTTCAAACAATCGGCGGAGATATCAAGTTTGACGGATTATCTTTTAGATATACGCCTGATGGTCATCTTGTGTTAAAAAAACTTTTCTTACATGTGAAACCCGGTGAAAGTATAGGCGTTGTTGGACGAAGCGGCAGTGGGAAAAGCACTTTAACCAAACTGCTCCAAAGGCTTTATATTCCAAATGAAGGCGCACTTTATATTGATGGTATAGATGTAAGGCATATGAGCCCGTCGTGGCTTAGACACAATATAGGCGTTGTTTTGCAGGAGAATTACCTCTTTAGCGGCACGATAAAAGAGAATATAGCTTTTGCTATGCCAAGCGTTTCTGTGCAAAAGATTATAGAGACTGCCATAATAGCTGGAGCTCATGATTTTATCACAGCTCTTCCGGAAGGTTATGACACATTTGTAGGTGAGAGAGGATCCGCTTTATCAGGCGGACAAAAACAAAGAATTGCCATAGCCAGAGCGTTGCTTACAAATCCAAAAATTCTTATATTTGACGAAGCGACTTCCGCGCTTGATTATGAGTCCGAAAGTATTATTCAAAAAAACCTGAATAATATAAAGAAAAATCGAACCATGTTTATAGTAGCTCACAGATTAAGCGCTGTACGGGATTGCAGTAAAATTATTGTGATGGAAAACGGCGAAATAGTAGAGACCGGCACACATGTGGAGCTTATGGATAAAAAAGGTTACTATTATCACTTGACAATGCAACAGGCAAAACCATGATCAAAAAAAGAAACGATTCGCACGAATTTCAACCTCTATTAGTTGAAATAGAAGATAGACCGCTAAATCCGCTTGGACGTATAATCCTTTGGCTTGTAATAGGCATTTTATTTATTGGTATTTTATGGCTGTATTTTGGCAAAATAGATGTAGTAGTTAGTGCACGCGGTAAAATTATACCAAGCGGAGAGATAAAAGTACTTCAACCTATTGAGACGGGAGTAGTGTCAAAGATACTTGTTAAAGAGGGGGATTATGTTGCCAAAGATCAGATATTAATGCAGATAGATCCGACAATTACGCAAACAAGCCTTGAGTCAAAAACAAAAGATTTAACGGTAGTGACCCTTGAGGTAGAAAGACTTAAAGCCCTAACGGAAGATAAGCCGTTTATGCCAAATAATGGTGCGCCTATTAATATCATACAAGAGCAGAACAGTTTGTATATGCACCAAAGAGGACTTTTGCAAGAGAGTAAGATGCAGTTTGCTTTGCGCAAAGACCAGACTTCATCACAACTTTCAAGCGCTAAATCCGAAAGTGTGCGTTTGAAGTCTATGCTTAAAAAGGAGCAGGATACGGCGGCAAGAATGAAGAAGGTTTTAGACATCATAGCAAAAAGAGAGTATGACGAGACGCAGAAAAATATCATAAATCTATCCGAACAACTTTTCCAATCCGAACAGAAGATAGAAGAGATAACCCATAGGTTAGGCGAAATTGAAATGGAAGAGAAAGTTTATATACAGCGTATGATGTCGGAATGGTTTACAATGCTTGTGGAAAAGCAAAGAGAGTCAAGAGAACTTGAATCTCAAATAAATGCCATAAGTTTTCAAAACAGACAACAGCAAATCAAATCCCCGCTTAACGGTTATGTAGGCAAATTGCTTATAAATACGGAGGGCGGTGTCGTAACTCCTGCTGAGAAATTGCTGACGATAGTTCCGGAAGACGCTCCTCTTATTGTTAGAGCTACCGTGTTAAATCAAGATATAGGATTTTTGGCAAATGGCATGAATGCCTCTATTAAAGTGGATACATTTACATTTCAAAAATATGGACTTATTAATGCAGAAGTCTTTTTTATATCAAATGACGCACTTGATGATGAAAAATTAGGGCCTGTTTATGAGATAAAGTTAAATCCTAAAAAACTTACTCTTTTTGTGGATGGCAAAGAGAGAAATCTGGAACCGGGTATGAGTGTGACGGCTGAAGTAAAAGTTGGCAAAAGAAGGATTATAGAGTTTTTCATATATCCTATTATCAGATATCTCGACGAAGGAATGAGCGTAAGATAAATTATTGTATTTCATTTGGGTAGGTATGAGTTTTAAACGATGTTTGTATTAAATAAAATCAAAAGGATAAAAAAATTTTAATATAACTATTTTTATTC
The DNA here is from genome assembly GCA_031263195.1 of Campylobacteraceae bacterium. GTDB lineage: Bacteria > Campylobacterota > Campylobacteria > Campylobacterales > Campylobacteraceae > JAIRKW01. The sequence goes on from JAISGD010000013.1 coordinate 30,120, forward strand.
GAAGAAGCTGACAAACCTCTTTCTTATCCGATTTAGCGCAAATACCAAACATAATATTATTAGCCACGCTCCAAGCATTGTTACAAGCGTATGAGATAGGAAGTGTTCGCCTCGTAATATCTGGTATATACCCATTGTCCAACCTAAAGTTAATCCCATGATAAGACCTGTTATTTTATATTTTTTCCTTTTAAAGCAAAAGAATAACGCCATAAGAGCAAAACCGCCGCTTGCGTGACCCGCAGGGAAGCATCTGCCTTTACCGCTCATACTGTCAAAGTCTATAGGATAATGACTTAACGCTTTAGCATAAGGTTTACTGCCGCAGTAATAGTTCAGTTGAGCAGGACAATAGACATTTGTATATTTTTTAGCCCCTGCAAGTATAAAGGGCACTAAAACCATTGTAAGTATAAATAGCAGGCATGAATATCTGTAGGACTTTAGCTTTTTATTTTTAAATGAGTAAGCAAACAAAGCTACGACCAAAACGCTTAGTCCTATTAATAATGTTTTTATGCCGCTATAAAAAAGAAAATGCAATATATTATTTACGTCTTTATCTAAAATCCATGAACATGTACTAAGGTCAAAAAACAGATTTTGTATTTTGATATCCCAAGGAGTAAATTGCTCCGTCAAAATAACTAAAAGAAGCAGCAAAAAAGTGATAATAATTTGTTTTTTTATACCCATTTATTCGCTATACTCTATTAATTCTTTTGTTCTGCATGGGCTGAAAATATCATAATTTTTGTCATAAAGTTTACTCTTAATCTCAAGCAAACCTATGATGGAGTGGAAAATATTATCATGCGAATAAACTTTTGTCCCAGCCTCTTTTTTGACACAATCGTAATCGATATAATCCCATGTTTTCATATTTTCAGACATCCATAAAATCATCGGCACTTGCAACTGTTCTTTGGGGGCGATTTGATAAGGCAGGCTGTGTAAATATAGATTATTTTCGCCTAAAGATTCTCCGTGATCCGATACGTACATAACGCCGCTCTCAAAAGGAAATTTATTAAGCGTATCTATAGTGGAAGATATGATATAGTCAGTATACGCGATAGTATTATCATAAGTATTGACAATCTCCTCTTTAGAGCATTTTTGTATATCCGCAGTATCACATGTAGGGGTAAATTTTTTAAACTCATCCGGATATCTTCTATAATATGAGGGTCCGTGAGAACCCATAGTGTGCAATATCAAAAAAGTATCCTTTTTTATTTTTTTGAGCCTATCTTCTAAGTCATATATCAAAACCTCGTCCTTGCAATACCTCTCATCGCAATACTCTTGATTACCCGTCTCTTTCATATTTTCCGTATATACGCGCTCGCAAACGCCTTTGCAGCCGTCGTCATTTTCCAGCCAGATAATATCATAACCTGATTGCTTGGCAAGGTCTATAAGGTTTTCAGTATATTTTGCTTCGCCTACTTTGAAGTCTTTTCTCGTTTTATCGGAGAACATACAAGGTACCGATATTGCCGTAGAAGTACCGCATGCGCCAACTTCTTGAAATGCTATAATATCTTGCTTGGCAAGCAGCGGATTGGTCTCTTGTTCATAACCGTACAATGAAAAGCTTTTTGCTCTCGCCGTCTCTCCCACTATAAAAATAATTACTGTTACAAGATCATCTTTGTAAGGAGCGTGAACAGCTTCCTCGTCAATATGCACAAGTTGTTTTTCTACTGTATATATGGATTCCACATATCTAAAAGCCGCGTATATATAGTTACCGGGATTTACAAGTTTTCTAAATTCTCTGTTATTACGCATAAAAGAGGCATAATCTTTATATACAAAAAGGCTTAATATCACAGCTAACAGCAAAAATACTATGCTAAAAACAGACCTTCTTTTTACCTCTTTTCGTAAAGAGTCATATTTGATATTTGAGAAAATCAGCAGCAAAGCAGGCAATATACCCGTTAATATAAATACTAAAATAAACGAAACTGTAAAAAAATCCGACGCTTCTCTCGCGGTTGTTTCAAAAGTATTGCGAAGCATATCCACATCTATGTAAGCTCCAAAACGGAACATTAAAAAATTAACCCCGCCGGATATTAGCAAAAGAGTTGAAACTAAAGGCTTGGTAATGTAAGGTAACACTATAAGGCTAAATACGATATAAAGTAAGCTTAAAATAAGAAGAACAAAAGAGGATAAAAACAAAATACCGCCGAAGTTAAGCTCAATGTGACTTAAAACAAATCGCCATAAACTGAGATTTAAGATAATACCAAAATACAATGTAAGCAGTGTTATCAAATGTCCGCTTTTAATATTTAATTTTTTAATAAATTTCGAAAAACTTTTTAGCATATCTTTTTCCTTATCAATACTTATATATAAAATTCTACCTTTCACATGTTAATCGATAGAATTTCAAAGAGTTAAAGAATACGAAAAATGAAAACTAAATTTAATTTCAGTGCAATGGACGCAACTTTAGTGGTGTTTCTTGTATTGAAAATGACAAATACCGCTACATAGTCGTGGGTATGGATATTAGCTCTTATTTGGATACATGTCGGAAGCGCTGCTGCTTTGGCAATCTTAGAAATACTTTTTATTATTTACAAAGCTTATAGGGAAAACAGCTAATCAAAAAAAGAAGCAATTTGGAAATAGGAATGGAAAATGATCCGGTATGCAAGATTTTACATAACGAAAACAGCACAGGTTTTAGCATTATCTGATTTGAAATCAAAAAGGCAGAATAACAGACCACGTCACGGGCAAAGACTGTGGTAAATTAAAAGGAACAAATGAGCCTTTCACAACTTGCTCTTATGAATAGGCGATGAAACGCTTTAACATTCAAATCCAAAAGAAAGAACAAACACATGTCGGAACGAGTCACAATCGTTGACAACGAAATAGACATATTTGTCAATGCGTTGAGAAGTTTAGGTGCGGGAGGTTTTATGAAAGAAGCCACCGAAAATCTTAAAAAAGCCATCAGAGAAGCGGCTGTTACGAAAAAAAGCGCGACAATCACGATGCGCGTTACGGTAAAGAGCGATGAGGAAGGCGAAATAGTACTGCTAGGCAATAATATGGTTCAATTGCCAAGAACACTTATTAAGGCAAGATACTTTATTAGCCCAAAAACAATATTGCTCTCGAATGCTCATGTCAGGAATATACAAATAATGTTGAACTTATGACCAAAATGGAAGATGAAAAGCCGAAAATGGACGCATTATCTTAAAAATGAAGTAAAATATCTAAAAGCACAGCAAATACTATAGCAGAACGGTGGACAAAATATGTTCAAGAGGAATTAAATATATGGAAAAAGATAGATTTTAACTATAAAAAAGTTTTAAAGATGGTCGGTTGTACAATGGTAAGCAAAAATAAAAGCACCTAAACCTTATATACATGCTATCAGTGGAGTTTGATAGAAGTTCAGGAATGGATAGTGAATAATAAGGAAATAATCTGAGCAACAAAGAGTAACCTCTTCAAGAATAGCCTTGTGTTTATCGGCTATTCTACATTGGTTCAATTCCCCTTACTTTCACCATGAAATTCTTTTATTGATATTATATTATTTTTTATTTTTTAAAAATTTATCTTTTAAAAATATTTTGATTTTAATTTTTTAATCTATTATCTTTATATTATAATTTTTTATACATTATTTAGCTATAATATAAAAATTTTAAGCGGTCTCGTAAAATGTATAAATATCAAAATCGCTTAAAATAAACATAGTTTTTTAGACAAAAATTGAAAAACTATCTTTTTTATTTATATAGTTTCTGTTATAATAACAAAATTATATCTTTAATCTTTATCTGGAGGAATAGTTTGAAAAAAGCTTTTTCGCTTATGGAACTTATGGTAGTTATTATTATATTAGGGCTTCTCACAACACTTGTTTTACCAAATCTTATAGGCAAATCGGAACAGGCGAAACAAAAACTTGTCTGCATTCAGATGAAGACTATTTCCGAATCTATCAAAATGTTTAAAATGGACTTCGGTAATTTTCCGACTATGGATGAGGGGCTTGGAGCACTTCTAACGAACCCTGACAGTACCAAATATAAAAAATATCCTAACGGCGGTTATCTTGACGGTAAAACTACGCCCAAAGACTCATGGAATAATGAGTTTATATATATTCCAAGCGGAGGCGATTTTGAGTTGGTTTCATTAGGTGCGGACGGACGCGAGGGGGGAACAGACGAAAACGAAGATATATATTTTAGTAAATGCCAAGAATAGGAAGAGGCGGTTTTACGCTGTTTGAACTTTTACTGGTAATGCTTTTACTGGTTATAACATACGGTTTATTTATACAAAATTTTGCTTTTGAAAACGACCCTTATGAAGAAGAGATAAAACTTGAGAAGTTGAATCTCTATTTGATAGAGAGTATCGGTAAATACAAAGCAAAAGTCTCTTTGAAGTGCGTTGAGGATTGTTCACAGTGTCATGTGCTTATAGACGGCGTTGATACAAATAAAACCATTTCTCTTTTTGACAGAGAGTCTGAGCTGACATCTTACAGATATGATGGTAAGCAGCTTGAGAGGATAATATATGATGACTACTACAAAGACGAGTACAAGAGGGAGAGAGTTTGTTTTGATTATAGCGTCTATCCCAATGGCAGCGCCGACAAAGTAATATTGGAATATCAAAATAGAGTTTATTTGCTGGAAAATTATATGGAAGAGGGAAAAGTGTTTGCCGTTTTGGATGAGGCTAGAGATTACTTGGACAAAAAACAGCTTGAAGCAAAAGGACGGTAGGAGTTGATATTTAAATATTCCGGCATCGATAAAACGGGCTCAAAAATCAGTTCCAAAATAGAAGCTGGCAGTCTTGACGAAGCCAAAAAAAGATTGAAAGCCTCAGGTATTATATACAAAAAGTTGCGAGAGGAAAAACTTACACTCTTCAGCAAAATCAGCTTTAAACGCCGATATAAAATTACTTCCGGGGAACTAGCTTGGTTTTGCCGCGATATGAGCATTTATCTAAAGTCAGGTATCTCTTTAGTAGACGCTGTAAAACTCTCTTCAAATCAATATATCGATAACAAAAAAATGACTCTTTTTTTAAGTAGCGTCAAAACATCTCTTGATGAAGGTAAAAATTTCTATTTCGCGCTTGAGAATCAGACCGTTTTTAAGCTCCCTGTATTTTTTAAACAATCTATTAAAGTTTCCGAGGAAAGCGGTATTTTAGATGAGATATTATTGGAATTATCGCGTTTTTTAAAAGAGCAGGAGAGACTAAACAAACAGATACAAAACGCTTTTGCGTATCCTCTGTTTATACTGCTAATCTCAGGTTTTATGTTGGGCTTTATGATAGCTTACGTAGTGCCGAAAATCAGCTCTATATTTGAACAGATGAATCAAGAGCTGCCCAAAATAACGCAAATCATTATAGCTATTGGGGATTGGCTCTCGCAATATTGGTTTTACGCTATTTTGGGGTTGGTTTTGATAATCGCAGGTATAAAAACTTTGCTTGCAGTTAACAAAAAGGCAAAATACGCTTATGACCTTTTTATGCTTAAAATCCCGTTTTTTGGGAAAATCATAGAGTCATCCGAACTTGGCAGATTTACATATATAGCTTCCGTACTGATAAAATCCGGCGTACCTTTTGTAAAAACCGTAAGACTTGGATTTGGCATCTTAAAAAATAGCGTCATAGCTGAAGTTTTTGATAAAGCTTCACTTAAGGTAGTTGAGGGTTCGCGTCTCTCTTCAGCGCTTTTAAAGTCGGATTATAAACTTAATAATTCTTTTGTACAAGCGGTCACTTTAGGCGAGGAGACAAGCGAAGTCTCTTTGGTGCTGCAAAATCTATCAGTACTGTATTTTGATGAAAACAGAGATAAAATAGCTCTGTTTTTATCTCTGCTGGAACCTGTTTTGATGCTTGTCGTGGGCGCATTAATCGGACTTATTATCACTTCTATGCTGCTGCCCATATTCTCTATCAGCATCTCATAAGGAGCAAATGTGGACAGAAGAGCGATAGCGCTGCTGACAACGGTGGGGTTGATATTGATATTATCGCTGCTGGTTTTAAAAAGCGTCACTATTTCTCAAAAATATTTCACAAAACTCAATGAAATAAATATCGCTACACAGCTTAATAAAAGTTTTCTTGATATATTGAAGATTTTGGAAGAAAATACGAAAGATATTAATGATAAAGAGTCCTTATCAACCGTTATCGGATTGCCTATTATGATAAGCGATGAAAATATACAGACCTTTATTGACATCGAATCAGCCGCCTCTACGCTAAACATAAACTCCATTTTAACTCAGCAAAACGCAACCAATGAAGTTTTATACAACTTTTTACAAAGCGTTCTTTATGAATATCGTGTTACAAATGGGAATCTTTTTCTGCTGATACTCTTAGACGCATTAGACAAAGATAAAAACCAGCGGGCTTATATGAGCGAAGCCGCTTTAAACAGTGAACGTTTTGAAGACGGCGGTATCTATTCGCGCGAAGCGTTTAACTTCTTGCTTGATTATTACGTATCAAAAGGCGGTGATGCTGCGATATATAAAGTTCCATGGGAAGAGATTGTAGGTTTTTACGGCGATAGTGTTGATTTTAACTACATTAAAAAGCCATTGTTAAATTTAATGGAAAAAGTGTATAATTTCACATATATTGCTGAACAAGGCTTTATATCTTCTTATGAAGACTTGAGGCTTTCCGGTGAAGCAACTGAAGCGTTTAGAGCTTTAAATATCGGTTTTTTCACGCCGAGCGTTATTTGTACGGTAAATTTTTCATATTTGGATGAACAAAAAACGTTCTCATTTATGTATGACATTAAAACAAAAAAAGTGAGTTATATTGAAACAGTTTTTTAGTAAATTTTATGACAAACTCAATAGTATGGAATTGGCGACAAAAATAGCTATGGCAGCGGATAAGTTTTATGACAGGTTCAATAGCATAAGACAGCATAAGCGCTCAAAGATTATTTTTGTGGATACTTCGCCTGTTTATTTGCTGGAAGAGACACAAATGGTAAATATCATACTTTCACCGCGTTTTTACTGGGTGCGAAAAGAAGCGCTTCCTGTCAAATATATCTTTCAAGCCAAGGAGTATGCACCATCACTTTTTGAAGGTATAGTAAAAGAGGGTAATTACTCTTATAAAGCGATAAAAAATGGGGATAAATTTATACTTTTCGCATACGACGCAAAGGCTATTTTGGAAGAGTTGGAGCGACTTGGTGTCAAATCATCTCAAATAGATAACATCTATTTCGCTCAAACAGAGTTTTTAGATAACTCTGCCGCGATAAAAATAGACGCCAAATCAGCCCTTATTAATCAAAATGAGAAACTGATAAAAGTACCTCTATCGCTAACTCAAAAACACAAAGAGATATCTAAAATACTCTCTTTTCATATACTCTCCCCCCATAAAATAAAAATAGGCAAATTTAACCGGTTTTACGAAAAAAAGGGCGTAATGGGCATAGTATATATTTTACTTTTTTTGATACTGATTTTATTTATAGATATATGGTACACAAGCTCTATAAAAAATGACTTCAAAGCAGAAGAGCAGAAAATTTTAACTTCCTATTCGCTGCCGTCCACATCATTGCAGCTAAACGCCATGATAGGAGAATATGAAGCGATAAACAGTGCGCAAAGCGCTTTTAGAAATGCCGTTTCTTATCTGTTTCGAACACCGCTTGGTGAAAATGAACGCTTTGAGAGTATAAAAATCGATGAGAATAAAATCTCTTTGATTATTCGCGCTCAAATTACTCAAGAGGGACGGTATAAGAGTTATTATGATAAGTTTTTTAAAGATGTGTCGTCTAAAAATGACGGTAAAAATATTATTATAGAGATGCGTTATGAATAGAATCAATCCTTTTATATTAATGGGTATTATTTTTGTGGTGTTTATTACGGTTTTCATCAAAGCCTCACATGCGCGTTCCGCTTTACCGCTTGAAGCGAAAGCTGTTTCGTTGTTTGAAGAGAAAGCTAAAAGAGTGAGCGCGTTAAAGAAAATGTGGAGCAAAGAAGCTCTTGAAAACAGGTTAAATACTCTTTTCGGGCAAGTGAACGATAAAGGTAATGCGTTTGAGGTTAAAAGCGCGGCTTTGACGCGCCAGCAAGCGAATGATTTTATCAGAAAAGCGCTTGCCGAAGCCTTTGAGATAAAAAAACTGGACTTTATCGCAGAGGGAGAAGACAGTTATCGTATAGTTATGGAGATAAAAAAATGAGAATTATAAAATTTCTTATCTTTGCTGCTCTTTTTTTCGTAATGTTAATAGCTTTTTTGCCGAAAGAAAATATCTACTATCTTCTTGAGGAGAAGCTTTTTGGCAACGGTATTATTTTAAATGAGAAGAGTATAAGAGAGAGTTTTTCGGGATTGGATTTGGAAGACATAGACGTTTCTTTCGGCGGAAGCGAGATAGCACATACACAAAAAGCGGAAGCGTTTTTTGGTATTTTGTACAACAAAATAGAACTGACTTCCGTCATACCGGCCAATAGTATGCGCAATTTTATACCGACAATGAGTGAAATAAGCGCATGGTATACACCATTTTATCCGACAAAAGTTTTTTTAAACAGTAGTGGTGATATCGGCAGTATATCAGGCAGTTACAATCTTTATAGCAAAAAAATTTATCTTGAGTTACAGCCGTCGGCTAACTCTTCGCGCAAATACCCAATGTTAAATGCTAATTTTAAAAACATAGATGGGAGATTAGTGTATGAACTATCGTTTAAATAGCCGAGTGCTCGGTCTTGTTTTTAAAATCCTCGTCCTGTTCGCCATTGCGAAAATTATAGGCTTAGCTATCTATATATATCTGCCAAAAAACGGTATAGATACCACGAAAGATGATAAACTTATTAATCTTAACTCTTATGCCTCCGCATTTGCTTCAAAAGGTGAAACTATCACACAAACCGCCATATCGACAAGCGATATAAAGTTAATAGCCGTTTATAAAGAGACAGAAGGAACAGACGGATATGCAGTCATCAAAGAGAACAATGAAGTCAAAATACTCAAAAATGACGATAGTTTCGGGCAATATAGACTTAAAGAGATAAAATCGGACGGCATATTTTTAGATAATAGCGGAACGGATCTTTGGTTGGGATTTGCTAAAAGTACGCTAAATACAGCGGCGCAAATACAAATATCGCCGTCGCTTGCCGCAACGGGCGCTTCTTTGCTGGCACGGGATATGAAACTTGAGCGGGAGGCCTCAATGAATGCCACCGGTCAAGAGTACTCAAATGTCATACAAAAAAGCGAATTGGACAGTTTTTTGAACAATCCCGATTCGGTCTTTAAAAATATAGGGTTTAAAGAGGTTATGAAAAATGGTAAGTTAGAGGGTTTTAGGGTACTTAGCGTCAATAGAAATTCACCTTTTGCGAAGCTCGGTCTTCGTGCGGGAGATATCATCACGAGTTTTAACGGCATAAAGCTTGATAACTATTCAAGCGTGCTTGAGATATACAATAACGCCAAAACTTACACGAGAGTGAAGATTGAGGTGATGAGAAATAATGAAAAAAAGGATTTCGAGTATGAGATTTATTAGTAGAATACTATTAAGTATTTTGATTGTAGGCTGCGCTCTGCTTGGAGCTCAAGAGACAATGATAAAGCCGCTCTCAAGTAACCAAAGCGTGGAGATAAACTTCAGAGATTTGGAGGTAACCGACTTTATACGGCTTGTTTCTAACATATTGAACAAAAATGTGCTTTTGCAAGACGCTATTCCTGGCAAAGTAGAATTTGTATCTACCACACCGGTAAAGAAAAAGGATTTGCCGCTCATTTTGCAGTCGGTATTGGCATCTAAAGGTTACACTATGGTTGATCACGGCACATATCTGGAAGTCGTACGCAATAGAGATGTAGCGCAGTACAATCTGCCCGTGTTAAACTATGGAGCCGATCAATATACCCAGATGGTAACGCAGATAGTCCCTATAAAAGGTTCAAATGTCGATGAAGTCGCCGCTAAGATAAGACATTTATTGTCATTGGCGGCAAAAATAGCGACGATAAGAGAAAGCAATACGCTCATCATCACAGACTTTCCAAAAAATATAGAGACTATAAAAAAGGTGGTCTCTTTGATAGAGAAAAACGGCGCATCGGAAGTTGTTTTTATCAAACTGGAGCAGGTAGATATAGAGCAGATTTTTCCTATCTTGCAGTCTATCTCCAAAGATATATTTAATGAAAAAGTCGAAAGCGAACGGGTAGCAATATATCAAAACACAGCTGATAACGGTATTATTGCGGTTGGCTCAAAAGAGAATATCGCCAGATTAAAAGATGTTGTGGCAAATCTTGACAAAGAGCAGCAGAGTATGCAGATGTCTGCACGAGTAATACAGTTAAATAACACAGAGGCAAAAGAGATACACAAGATAGTATCTGAGCTTGTCTCTTCAAACCAGCTTACTATTGCCGGTAATGCTACGGCAAAAGTCACTGCCGATACTAATAAACCGGTACTTTCATTGGATGAAGCAAGTAACTCAATCATAATATTGGCATCGCAAAGGGATTATGAGATTATCAAAGGCATTGTAAACGATCTTGATAAAGAGCAAAAGCAAGTATTTGTCAAAGCAAAAATCATAGAGATAAGCGAGAGTGCATCGCAGCGTGTAGGCGTGAGATACGGACTTGAGGGCGGACGCGCTACTTCTGACGGACTTTATACATTTGCCATGAATATGGGCGGACCATCACTTGCGCTTTCATCTGTTCTTAGTGGCGCGCTTGAGATCGGCAATATCAAATCAGGCTTAGCGTTCGGCGCGGCGATAGATTTTCTCAAGACAAACGGTGCGGCAAATATCGTATCCGAACCTTCCGTTTTATGCTTAAATAATATGGAATCCAAAATATATGTCGGCCAAACGCAGTCCATTATTACAAGCGCTACCAATTCGGACAGTACGACCGATTTAACACGCAATACTTACTCAAGAGAGGATATAGGTTTAACTTTGCAGGTAAAACCTCGTATCTCAAATGACGGTAAAGTAACGCTTCAAATAGAAGCCAAAGTAGAAGATGTGATAGACGGTAGCGGTAGCGGCAGCAGTATGCCAACTACTACAAAGCGTGAAGTTACGACAAGAGCCATTGTTAAGCACGGTGAGAGCGTTATTGTGGGCGGACTTATTCGCAACAAAAAAACCGAGAATGATTCCAAGATACCGTTACTTGGCGATATCCCTCTGATAGGAAGATTGTTTACGCATAAAGCTAATATAGATGACCAGTTGAATATCGTTATTGTTCTCACGCCTTATATTGTGGAATCCAGCGACAATTTATCAGCTTTAAGAAGTCAGCTTGTTGAGCTTGATATGATACAGGACGCTTACAGTAAAGAGTTGCAAACAGAGCTTTCACGTCAAGCCGCTGAAGATACAATGAAAAAAGAAGGGGCAAAAGAAGAAACCAAACCGGAAGAGACAAAAACAAAAACATATAATAGCGATACATCTGCTGTCGGCAGTATTGAGTATTGGAATAAAATTTCAAAAAGGTAAGCGTTAATAAAATGAATATAGAGCAGATTCACGATATAAATCTTGAGCCGTATGAAGTTGAGGATTTGTCGGTAGCGTTGAAAAATTATGTCCTTTTTTCCAAAATCGGCGATATTCTTCACACATGCGTCAATGAGAATTACATGGAGAGCGCATTTGAGTATCTCTCAAAACTCAAAGACGAATATCCTATAGTCTTTTTAGATGAAGAGTCTTACGATAAGCTTTTTAATAAATTTTTGGAGTTGCGTACAGATAGAGAGCTGGATACGATAGATAAAAACGCTGAAGAAGAGGCTAGCGGTGAAGATATGAGCCTGAGTGAATTTTTGCGAAATTCCGGCGATATATTGACCTCAGAAGAGTCCGCGCCGATAATAAAATTCGTAAATTCACTCTTCTATCAAGCTATCAAAAAACGCTCATCGGATATACATGTAGAGATGCACGAATTTAAAGGCGACGTGCGCTTTAGAATCGATGGTGTTTTGACAAAGCATATCGAACTTGAGAAAAATATACTCAATCTTGTCATTAGCCGTATAAAAGTTATCTCCAACCTTGATATATCTGAAAAACGTATTCCTCAAGACGGCAGAACGCAGATAAAGATAGCCGGACGCACATTGGATATCCGTGTCTCCATACTGCCGACGTATTACGGTGAGAGAGTCGTTATGAGGATATTGATGAATTCCGAAACTATCCCGTCTTTATCAGAGCTTGGATTTAGCGGGGAGCTTATTGACGAACTGAACAATATTTTAAACCACTCATACGGTATCATTTTGGTAACCGGACCAACCGGCAGCGGCAAATCAACCACGCTTCACTCATTTTTGCAAAAGTTAGCCTCGCCTGATAAAAATATCATCACGATAGAAGACCCCGTCGAATATAAAACAGGCAATGTAAACCAGATACAGGTTAACAATAAAGTCGGACTTACTTTTGCAGCTGGTTTACGCTCTATTCTAAGACAGGATCCTGATATTATAATGGTAGGCGAGATACGAGACAACGAGACCGCCTCCATAGCCACGCAAGCTGCGCTTACAGGACATCTTGTTTTCTCTACGCTTCATACGAACAATGCTACTTCTGCGATAACAAGGCTTGTAGATATGAAGATAGAACCTTTTCTGATCTCCTCAACGCTATTGGCTGTTTTAGCTCAGAGATTGGTGCGGCTTTTATGCCCTCATTGCAAAGAAGAAGACGAGATAGCGGAAGAGTTTGCCGACAAACTCTCCGTTGCGCGCGACACGAAGATATATAGGGCTGCCGGCTGCAAACACTGCAATTATACAGGTTATATAGGCAGACAAGCAGTCGGGGAACTGCTCGTGATGAATAACGATATCAAAACGATACTAAAAACCACTACAAATGATTATCAGATTCGCGCTTACGCAAAGGAAAAAGGTATGGTTTTTCTCTCTGCCAAACTAAAACAACTTTTGTGCGGAGGAGATATATCGTTAGAGGAAGCTATCAGGATAGGTATCAAAGATGAATAGAGCTTTCACCATCATTGAAATTTTAATTTGCGTTATCATCATTGTAACGGTAGGTATCGGACTTCTAAAGACCAGTGCCAATAACGCAAAACTTATATCTTATGCGAAATCCAAAAGCGCATCATCCGGCTATTTTTCAGTTTTACTGCTGGATACAAATGTTTGCAATGACAAAGATACAAATATGTACGATATCTTAAAGACAAAATTTAGCATCAGAGACGACGATCTCATAGAACTTTTAAAACAAGAGGAGTTAAACTGCATAAGCGAAGAGATAACAAATATCAAATTAGCCGATATGGATATTAACCGGACGATAGACGATATATCTCAGATAAGCTTTGTCATTAACAAAATCAGCGCGTCATTTAATGTTTCGAATATCGTAGGTTACGAAATGAAAGTCGAAATGTGAAAAGAGCTTTTACGCTTTTAGAGGTAATCATATCTATCGCTATATTTGCACTGATGGCTATTTACATGTACCAAAGTATCAATGTCGTTACGATAAGCAACGGTTTTTATGAGCGCAAATACAGCGATGATGAGCGTACCGACAAAGTACGTCGTCTGTTTTATAATGACCTCTTTTTGCAGACAAACGTTTATGCCAATGCTACGATAAATCGAAACGGCGATTTTGATATATTTTACTTACATACAAAAAACTCCATTCACGCTATGACTTCGCCGTATGTCACTTATTTTGTCAATGACGGCGCACTGTTTCGCGTAGAGAGTCAAGTGAGAGAGACTGTACCGCTCAACTATCAAGCTGTCGAACGCGTAAAAGTTGACAAACTGTTTGACAATGTAACTCTTTTCAGGATTTATGAGAATAGAAACTCATATCTCATAAGCTACTATTATGACGACAAACTTACCTCTTTCCAAATTTCTCTACCGCCAAGAGTAAATACTCCTATGAACAATACCAACAGGAGTTAACAGTATATAGAAATTACTTTTTCATATATTTTTTTATTACAAATACAATAAAAAAATAAAAGTACATCCTAAATATACTTAACATTATTTTAAGTAATATTAAAATATAATAAACTATTTATAACTTGGTGGTGCAGTATGAAAAAGATATCATTACTTATTTGTATCTTTATAAGTTTATGCTATGGAACAATCATTTATCACGAACCGGGAGAATTTGGCAATAAATATTATTTTATTATCAATGAAGATTGTCC
>JAISGD010000024.1 GCA_031263195.1 Campylobacteraceae bacterium
TTTATAAAAGTAAAAAATTCTATAACTTTGGTACTTAATGTTAGGTAAAAAAGTGTTAATTTTTGTGAAAAAGTGAAAAGTAAGATATTTGTTGATGAAATTGAGGATTATTTTGGTTATAAATGATATTAACACATTTAAAAGATATCGATTTTAGTCTTAGGTTGTTTCCAATTTTTTTTGTATATCCAAGAGCTTTATCCGCAACTTTTCTCTTTTAACAAGTGCCAAATTTAATTCTACTCGTAAAAAAGGCGTTATTATCAAATATTCATTCCGCCTGTATTCTCTAAAATATTTTCATTTCCAGTGTGTTCATTGGCTTCAAAATCTTTTGTTATGGCATATTGTTGGGTTAATCTTTACAATTTAGACTATATAAATCGTTACTATTTAAAGCAAAGAAGGCGCAGAGAGGATTTATCCCTTGTTTGTACCGTCTATGATGGGTACAAATAAGCACTCTTCCAATGTCTTTACTCTTATGCCGCTTTTTGTTTTTGTAAATTGCGTGATCAACTGCTGGATACTTTCGGAAGATTTTTGCGGGGATTTTGAAGATACTTCCATAGGAGCTACAAGTATACCGCCATCTCTTAGTTGTTCAAATAGTATGTCCGGTACCTTTTCGATAGATGCTGAGAGCAGTATCCTATCATATGGAGCGTAATCTCGCCAACCCCTTTGACCATCGTCAAATCTTGCGTGTATATTTGAAATCCCAAGTGTTTTAAAACATTTTTTAGCGTCTAATAGGAGAGATTCTATTCTCTCTATAGTAAAAACTCTTCTTATAAGTTTTGATAAAATTGCCGCTTGATAACCGCTTCCACAGCCAATCTCCAATATAGAATCCACACTCTTATCTATGTCTAATGCCAAAGTCATTTTTGCGACTGTCAAAGGAGAGCTTATCCATTGGTCTTGTGAGAGCGGCAGCGCATCCAACCTGTAGGCATGCTGTTTGAGACCTTTGGAGATAAATATTTCCCTGTCTATGTTTACAAAAGCGTCATACAAAGTCTTATTTAGCGGTACTTTATCGGCTATCTTATCAGCCATTGTTTGACACTTTTGGATTTTTAGCTTTGAGGCAAACTCACTCATAGCTTAAGTCCTTAAAAATCATCAAAAGACAAGCTTCCTTTGCTATAGTTACTGACATTTCCCTCAAAGAAATTTGTTTTTTGGTCGTTAAAACGTGAAAAATCATCTACCCATTTAATAGGATGTTTAGAATTATAAAGCTTCTCGAAACCAACTGCTTTGAGTCGTTCGTCTATCAGGTATTGTATATATTGTTCAATGATATCATCCGTAAATCCCATAATTTGATTTTGTGTGATATATTTTCCCCACTCTATCTCAAGTGCGCCGGCGGTTTTAAACATATCATATATTCTATCTTTCAATTCTATTGTAAAGATATCAGGACGTTCTTTTTGGACACTGTTTATCATATTTTGAAAAAGCAGCAGGTGAGTTATCTCGTCTCGCTGGATAAATCTTATCATTTGTGCACTGCCAAGCATTTTCCCCGCTCTTGCCAAGGAGTATATAGAGGCAAATCCTGCGTAAAAATAAAGCCCCTCTAATATCTGATTTGCAAACATTGCAAGCACTATTTTTTCTTCCGTTACATCTCCCGCCAATTGCTCGTAAATACCGGAAATATAGTCGTTCTTTTTACGCAAAACATCATCGTGTTTTTCCATCTCATAGATAAGGTCTGTATTGTCGCAAATGGCTTCCGCCATAACAGCATAAGACTTTGAGTGATTTGCTTCTTCATAAGCTTGCCTTGCAAGACAGGCGTTTATCTCAGGTGCGGTTATATAAGGGTTGATATTGTCGGCTAAGTTGTTAGTTTGAAAGCTGTCCATACTAATCAACTGTGACCAAACCAAATCGTACATTCTTCTCTCTGAAGCTGTCAGATTTTTATTGTAATCTACAACATCGTTTGTAGTATCAACCTCTCGCGGAAACCAAGTGTTTGCCTCCATAACGTCCCAAAGTTTCAGTGCCCAAGTGTATTTTGCTTTTGTAAAATTCAGAATACCATGAGGATTGCCGCTAAAAATCCTGCGCTCATTGAGAGTTTCGTTGGAACTTGGATTGTAGATATGTTTTCTGTCCATTTTTGTAACCTTTAAATGAGTATGTGGCGATGATTTTATCATATTTTTCTTAGGAAAGAGTACAAGGTATTAGTTTTAAATTTGTTTAATATGCGCTTGTTTTCCTTTATTGTTCTTGAAATCAACCGATTTATTTTATGGTGATAAAAATCATTATGCTGCAATTTGCTCGACTTTTACATTTTTTATATTCAACGTCAAAATATTTTTTTACAGGAAAATTGACTTTGTCAAAAATCTATTTATCCTGTTAATGGGTTATTTTTGATAAAATTTTTCTATCTCACCAATATAAATTCTGTGATAATCTTTAGCGGGATAGAGGTTGTCAATATTTTTGTCTGCAAAGTTTTCGGGCTTAAAATCGCTGATATAGATTTTTTTACAGACAATTATCTCTTTTGCCTCTTCAAAACTTATAACATCGTCGTCAAAATAGATAGGTGTTATCTCGGCTTCTTTGGCTTTGTCTATATCGCGTCCGGATTTGCTGCCGCAAATTTTGTGGACGCTGCTTTTTAGCTGTTTATCAAAAAATGTTAAGGTAAAATGTTCATTTTTTCCCATAAAACTGTAAGTGTGTCTCGTGGGTCTGACAAATATAAATACAACACTGCGTTCCCATAGATACCCCACGCTTCCCCATGAAGCCGTCATGGTATTATAATCGCTCTTAACACCTGAAGTTATAAGCATCCATTCTTTGCTTATGCGCTCAATCACCGAACCCGTAAAGTCTTTAACAATACTTCTCTTTTTCCACTCTGTTGAGGCTTTTATCGCTTCTGTCTGTTGCATAGGTTCTCCTTTTTTGACTTTAAAAATTATACTACAAAATTAATAGTCATGCCATATTTTCTGTAATAACAATTAAATTTTATCGATATAAGCAGTATAGACCATATGATTGTTATCTAAAATTCACCTGTATTTTACGACATAGTCAATATTCACGTCATGAAATTGGGAGATTATATTTATCCAAATTTGTAGTTTTTAGAATATATACTATGCAAGAGTCAAAAGAATTTTGCGGAGCATCGCCGCGCATTTTTTATTTGATCATACACTATTTGTTTCGTTTGTATTCCAAAAGCGATTGGCTTCATTATTGTCATCAATTGTTTGACATATTACTGCTGTTGTGCAGATCTTCTGAAATTTAACGAAAAAACCGTTCAATCTCCTCTTTTACTCTATCTGTACTTTCTATCTGATTTATTAGATAACGGAATGCAGTTGCATTTGGGAAAGACTTTGAGTAAGCATGCAAATGTTTTCTGAAGATATTAACGCCGATATCGCCATAAAAATCCATCATTAAATCAAAGTGTTCAAGCACTATTTCGCGAATTTTTTCTTTTGATACCTGTGCTATGTTGTGTTTAAGACAGTGAAATATCCAAGGGTTGCCTACAGCTCCGCGCCCTATCATTACTCCTTCGCATTTTGTAAACTCTTGAACTTTGCGCGCATTTTCATAAGTTGTGATATCTCCATTTGCAAAAACAGGGATTTTAACTGCCTCTTTTGCAATTTTAATAGCTTCATAATCAACTTCTGCTTTATATCCGCCACTTCTGGTTCTGCCGTGAATACTAACAAAATCAGCTCCTGCCGCCTCAATAGTTTTAGCGATAACCTCCGGTGTTTTTTCATCAAATCCGATGCGGGTTTTGACTGATGTGTAACGTTTGGCGGAGTACTTTTTTATGGTTTCTACAATTTTTGCCAAATGTGTTAAATCTCGCAAAAGCGATGAACCGGCATCTTGCGCGACAATCTTTGGCACGGGACAACCACAATTTAAATCAATCCCTGTTATACCGTCTATATCATTTAAAATTTGTATGGCTTTGATGATATTTTTTATATCGCTTCCGGCGATCTGGACAATATATGTATCCTCTTCAGGTGCTTTTTTTAACATATGAAATGTTTTTTTGGAGTCATAAGCCAAAGCGTTTGCGCTAATCATCTCTGAAAATGTTAAATCTACGCCGAATCTTTTGCAGATAGTACGAAAAGGCAGGTCGGTAAAACCGGCCAATGGTGCCAAAGCTGTTAAACTTTGACCAAAATCAATCTCGCGCATTACAAATAAAATAGTCAGTATCTATAAATTTTCCATTATCACGTAAAAATAGAAGAATTTTAAATTTCTCAAAATCACCTTCATCAGTGCCGTCCAAAAATTCTCTGGCTTTATCGATGAGTCTTAATTCAAAGAGAATATATAAATACGAAAATGCCGCATCGTGATTTTTAAGCTGTAAATTATCATATAATTTTAAAAGAGTATCCGGCTCAAGCACATTTTTAAGCGTTTTAGCAGTAGTCAAAAATCCATTTGCATCTAAGTCGTTAGTTTCCAAAAGTTCTTTAATTTCCTCAATGCTTAATGTGAATTTATCCTCTTTGTCGGCGAATCTTTTGAGTAAGTCCAAAACCATTTTGTTTGTGAGTTTATATTTGTAAATTTTAATATCTGCGTATGAGGCTTGATTTAAAAGCGCGTCAAAAGCTTTTTTGCAAGCTTCACTATCCAGTGTCGGGCAGTGTTTTAAAATTTCGCTTATGGACTTTTTATCATCTTTAGCGAAATTCAGGCGATTTTGGTTTAATAATTCATTATCGCTTCTGAGACGGAATTTTTTCAAATCTACATATTCGCCATTTCTTATTTTTTCTAAAATCTCATAAATATCATCAATTTCTTTCTCGCCCGTTTTGGTGTCTTCGCTTTTAGGGTTAAATTTCATTCTTTTGAGGGCGATAGACAGCACCTTAAAAGGATCCGATTTGTATTCAAACTCTTTTTCTTCACCAAGAAGTGTGTATTTTATCTCAGTAATCAATGCTTCATAATCTTTTTTCATCAATCTTTTTATAAAGAAATTTTTAACAGAGTAAAATACCATATGTGCTACGGAAGCTACCAGCAGTATGAATGCCGGAACGATAAACCACACAGCTACGGGAAGTTTCAAGGAGTATCCGAACATTGTCAACGTATAATATGTATTTTCACTTGGAACGATAGAGTAGGTATAAATTCCAACAATCGCCAGCAGTAAAAATGAAAAAAACAGATATGCTTTTATACCCATTATAAACTCCTCTTATTCTTTGTCTGTTCAACTATTTCGCGGCAAATTATGCAGTATTTTGCGTGTGATTTGATTTTAAGGCGCTGAATGCTTATCTCCTCTTCGCACATTTCGCATATGCCGTAAGTACCATTCTCTATTTTACCTAACGCGTATTCTATTTCAAATAACTCTTTTGATTGTTGTACGCTTAACGCTTGACCTATAAAACTGCTTATATTTAAATTCGCCAAATCCGCGTCATCTCGCGCATCCGATATATCCATATCCCTTATCTCTTTAGCCGCGCCGTCTATGTTTTTCAATACCTGTTCCTTGCGGCTTAAAAGCAACTCTTTAAAAAACTCAATATCATTTTTTTTCATCGCTGTCCTTTGGTATTTTATTCCTTATGATACGGATGGTTATTTTTGATACACAATCCGCGATATATCTGTTCAAGCAATATTACCTTTGCTATTTTATGCGCGTATGTTAGTCTACTTAAGCTTATAACTCTTTTAGTGCGATGCAAAAACTGCTCCTCAAAGCCATATGCGCCGCCTATAAAAAATCTTATATCCGCACTGTTTTCGAAAAGAGTACTAAACTGCATGCTTGTTATCTCTTCACCCTTTTCATCAAGCGCAATAGTATAACCCTTGAGATATGGTTCATAAATGAGCGAATATGTGCTTTTTGCTGCATTTGCGCCTTTGCTTTGTGCTTGCGCTATGGATGCATTGAAAAGTGTTATCTCTTCTACTTTGGCAAATTTGGAGCACATCTTTATAAATTCACTGTTTAACTGTTTTATACTTGTAGACGCGCATTTTTCTATGGAGTAGACGCTAATCTTCATAAAGTCCCGCACCTATTACAAGATATGCTACGTTAGCTATGCGGTCATTAAGTTTTACACCGCCTATTGCCGCTACGGGCTTTTTTGATAGCAAAGCAAGCGTTGAGAGTCTCTCTCCTAAAATATTATTGGTATTTTTTGTATAGGTTCTTCTATATGCGCCAAGCCCGATATAATCAACGCTTGTGCTATTTGCTTCCAAAATCTCTTTTTCATTGTGCGTTGAAATACCAAGTATCTTGCCGCCGATAATTTCACGTACGCATTCCACACTCTTTGCAGTACTGTTTGCATACTTCAAAAGGTCGTCCTGTCCTAAATGCAGTCCATCGCAAAATGGCGCTAACAATATATCGTCATTTACAATTAAGGATGCATCTAAACTCTCTTTTATCATTAAAATATCGTCTTTTTTCTCTTCAAAACTACCTGTTTTATTTCTGTACTCCACTATTGTCGCGCCAAGATTGCGCACTGTCTCTATGATCCACGAGAGCGTTTTAGCGTTTTTTTCCATAGTCGCGATATCTATTAAAGCAAAGAGTCTAGCGTTCAAGCTCCGCCTTTAAATCAGGCAAAAAATATTTTAACAGATCGCATATCGTACGCTTTAAGTCACCCCTTTTGACTATCATATCAATAAGTCCGTGTTCTAGTAAAAACTCAGCTTTTTGGAAGCCTTCCGGTAGTTCCGAACCTATCGTTTGCTTGATAACTCTTTGTCCCGCAAATCCTATAAGTGCGCCGGGTTCCGCCATAACTATATCCCCAAGCCATGCGAATGACGCACTCACACCGCCCATTGTCGGGTCTGTTAAAACGGATATATACGGTAGTTTTGCTTCGGAGAGTTTTGTTAAAACCGCTGATGTTTTCGCCATTTGCATTAAAGAGAATGTACTCTCTTGCATTCTGGCTCCGCCGCTAGCGCTTACTATGACAACACCTTGTTTTTTCTTGATTGCGCGATTTACGGCTCGCACTATCATTTCGCCTTCCACAGAGCCTAAACTCCCACCCATAAAGCTAAAATCAAACACTGCAAGCTGTATAGCAATACCATTTATAGTGCATTCGCCACTGATAATGGCGGAGTTGCGTCCCGTTTTTGCATTCGCTTCCTCTATGCGCTTTTTATATGACTTTTTATCCACAAATTTTAGCGGGTCGACAGCACAAAGATTCTCATCGTAAGATATAAAACTATTTTTATCGGCTAAAAGTTCTACACGTTCATTTGCGCTGATACGCATGTGAAATCCGCATTTTGGGCAGACGTAAGATTGGAGTATAATCTCTTTTTTATACATTAATGCGCCGCATGATTCGCATTTTATCCAATAGCTTGGCGTCTCTGCTTGTGTAGGCTGGACTCTGCGGCTTTTGAAAAGTTCCGTAAATTTCATATAGATAACTCCGCTATAAAATTATGAATTTTATCAAATATTCCCTTATCTTTACTTACAAGCAGTATGTTTTTAGCTTTGAACCTATACAAATCCTCACTCATGTACCATCCGGCCGCTATGTCAAACTCTCTCGTGCTGCCGCGGAAAAGCACAAAATCTACTTCATGAGATAGTGCCAAAGAGAGTGCTAATGCGCCCATGGTTCTATATTTAAATGAAGCTTGGCATAGTTTACGACTAATATTTTGAGATTGATGAGCTTTTTCAAAAATACCAATACCTTGAAGCGGGTTGGATGTTATTTTTTCTATTTTGTCTTGAAGAAAAAATCTCCGCTCAAAACGACTCCCATCTTTTATATACATATGTCCGGCGGCAAAATTTGCAACAACGCCACTGATAAT
Organism: Campylobacteraceae bacterium; assembly: GCA_031263195.1. Lineage (GTDB taxonomy): Bacteria > Campylobacterota > Campylobacteria > Campylobacterales > Campylobacteraceae > JAIRKW01. The sequence continues at coordinate 7,906 of JAISGD010000024.1, forward strand.
GTTTCCATCTTTTTTTAAGGCTGCCGAAGAGCCAAAATATGGAATATTTGAAGCGAAATTTTTACTTCCGTCTATCGGGTCAACAATGACAATATTTTTGCCATCCCCTATAAACCCGCTCTCTTCGCTGTAAATTTGCCCAAATTGACTCAAATATTTTATAAAAATCGCCTCCGCCATCAAATCAGCTTTCAAGCTGACATCTCCGCCAAATCCCTTTTTACATTTTTCGCATAAATTCTTTTCATTATTTAAAAGTCGATATATTTCACGATTTGCTTCTATGCAAGATAGTATAAAATCCATACGAACTCCTTTTTTCTATTTTATCTTAGCTAATGTTTGCTAAAATAAATGCATATATTAAAGGGATAAAAGTGCAGGGTTTTATCGTACATATCAACAGAGTCAAAGATGAGGATTTGATTGTCAGCATACTTTCCGAAGATAAACTGAGAATCGCTTATAGATTTTACGGGGCGCGTCACTCCGTAATAAATACGGGTTATTTAATAGATTTTGAAACGCAATTTTCCACCCGTTCCAACCTCGCACAACTAAGAAATGTCATACATTTAGCGCAAAAATGGAATCTTGACAGAGATCGTTTCTACTTTTGGCAAAGCTTCATTAAACTTTTTTATGAGCATTTAAAAGATGTGGAAAATATAGATAGATTTTACTTTAACTTACTCAATAGTTCTGCCGACAAGTGGTACAAACAAAATCCTAAGAGAGTTGCCGTAGAGGCATATCTTGAACTTTTGCATTTCGAAGGCAGACTGCACTCTTTAAAGCAATGTTTTTTATGTGAGGAGAGGATTAAAGATGAGAATATAGCACTTGCCCGCGCATACTTGCCCGCGCATACAATATGCATACATAATACGGGTCTATATATAGGCAAATTAAAACAACTTTTTGATACAAAAAAGACACTATTTTTAGATGATGATGAAACGGAGTATCTTTATAGAGTAATGAATGAGGGATTTTAAAAGCAGTGTAAACAAAAGAATTTAATAATATAAAAAATTCAAACATTTTATTTATAGAGCTTGAAAATTGTTTATTTTAAAGAGTTGTTTGATATAATATTGCACAAAATTTGCAGGAGAACACATGAAGCGGCTGTTTTTAGTAATGATATTATTCATTTCGTCTACTATATGTACAGCTAAAGAGAATATGTTTGCAAATGAAATGAGCAGATTTTGTTTAATAGAATGCGGTTTTTTAAACTCTAAAGGTGAGATAGCGATTGATCCTGTATTTGATTATGTAAACCAATTTTCATCTATAGGTTTAGCTCTTGTCGGCAGCGGCTATAAGAGTGTTTTTATCAATTTCAGAGGCGAGAGTATTGTAGATACGAAATTTGACGATGCTGAGGGTTTTTCTGCTAATTTTTTGGCAGCCGTGAAGTTAAATAACCATTGGGGATATATAAGTGATGACGGACTAATTGCGATAGAGCCTCAATTTACGGAAGCGAAAAGTTTTGCTGAAAATGGTTTGGCTCCCGTGAGATGGGAAGATGAGTGGGGTTTTATTAATACAAAAGGCGTTGTAGTCATAAGGGCACAGTTTGAAGATGTCTACTCGTTTGATGAGAGCGCGCTGGCGAGAGTTAAAAAGAATAACAGGTGGGGTTTTATTAATGAAAAAGGCGCATGGATAACTAAAAATGAATTTGACTTTGTGTATGGGTTTGCCGATAATTTCTTAGCAGCTGTCAAAAAAGATGGCAAGTATGGTTTTATTGATACAAAAGGCAATACGGTCATACAGCCGCAGTTTGATTATGCTGCAAATTTCGCGCGTGGTTTGGCGATTGTGCAAAAGAACGGTAAATTGGGCTATATCAACGAAAAAGGTGAAATGGTAATAAAAGCCGAATTTGATGGTGCGGTGGATTTTAATATAAACGATGTAGCGGCAGTGAAACGCGGAAAAAGCTGGAATCTTATCAACAAAAAAGGTAAGTTGATAGCTGCACTAAAATATAACGGCTCTATAGAACCGCTTTCTAACGGACTATTTTTAATAGAGGATCGTTTTTATAATCAGTATTGGTACAATTCAAGCGGTGAACTGTTGCTATATACAGATGCAGTATGTTCTATGATGACGCTTAAAAAAACAGACGGCACGATAATTTGGCCTAGAACTACAGAAAAAGAACTTTGTAAATACTTAACAAAGCTGCGCTGATTTTACTTCTCAACCTTATGACATAAAATTTAATTTATTTCTATGTTTTTAATAGAATATTTCCTCAAAGCAGCTTTCCAGTTTGATGCAATTTTAGCAGCTTTGAAGCGTTTTGTCACGCTCGGCATACCGTTTGCGTAATTGTCCTGAAAAGTTGGTATTTTGTCCATTTTTCAAATGGGATAATTTTCATGAGATATTTTTGAAAGATATCGAGTTTATAGAATATTTCGGCGTATTATGCGCCGAAATATTTATCTATCGATGATGATTACTCTCTGCTGAATTATGATACGGTCAGCTTGTCTATTGTTTAGATAGTTATGAGTTCTAACCCTTCTATGCATCAGAATATTATCATCATTTTTTACATTCTCTATATATATAATTTCCGGTGCATCTCGTTCTATGTTTATGATTGTCGGCTCATCGGGACGAGCATATAAGATGTCTCGGTTTCGATAGTGTCCGCTGTAATATCTTGCAGGTTCGTAGTGCCTGTGATTAATTAGATGCGGTAGTGTTACAGCGGTAGCCGCTCCCAATAAAAAACCCTGCTCTTTTTTGCCCCATGCATTAGCAGGAATAGAAAACATAACAACGAACAACAAAGCCATAATAATTGTCTTACCAAAATTCATAGTTGCCTCCTATGAGAATCTATAATAGTAATATTAATCCTTAAATGTAAACTGATTGTAAATTTATGGTGCAATGAGGCAGTTGCACCATAATAAAAACTATCTAATACTCTCTTTATCGGGATAGATAAATGTAGCCTCTTTTTCTATAAATATCTTCTCTTTATCATCTGTTGCAAAAGCCCTTATCATCACGGGAAATGGCTTACCATTTTGAGCTTTCAAGGATGAATTAATGTCGGCAGTGAGTATCACTACTTTGATTTTTACTTCGCCTGCTCTAAGCCTAAACGGTTCCGCAGGTGTTTTTATAGTTATGTCGGGATTTAACACTTCAAAATAGAACATATGCTCTTTGGAGTCTATATTTTCAAATTTGAATTTATATGTGTTTTCAACGCTCTGTAAATCTTTTGATATGTGAAATAGTTCCGTATTGCGATTAATGTTTAAAATCATACTCTTTTTTGTCGTAGTCATAAACAAAAGTCCTACTAAAGCTATTGCAATTACGATTGGATAAGCGATGGTTCTAAAACGGATAAATTTAACTTTTCCTCTGCTTTGTATCGCATTGGGACTTGTCCAATTTATAAGCGACGGAAGTCCTAATCGCATCATAATTTTTTCACATGCATCAGAACACTCAAGGCAGTTGATGCATTCTAATTGCATTCCTGCTCTTATATCTATGTGTGTAGGACAGACTTTAATACATGCATCACATCTTGTACACTCGCCATCGCCTCTTTTACCATCTGTTTTTTGTTTATGCGCGTCGTATATTTCGCCTCCTCTGATTGGATCGTAAATTGTCTGTACGGTATCATTGTCAAGCATTGTGGATTGGATTCTTACATACGGACATACATAGGTACAGAATTTCTCTTTTAAAAAAACTGCCGCCGCCATTATGAGTGTGGTAAATATAAACCATATGACAAACAAAAGATTATGCTCGGAGGGTTCTTTTATATACGCGAAAAAATCTTCCGGCGGAACAAAATACCACAACAAATCTGCTGCTGCTGCTATTGCAAATAGTGCGAATATTAAAAAAGCAAGGATTTTTTGTATATATTTGCCTTTAGAAATTGGTTTTTGTTTATTGTCTATATTTTTATAAAGCCTGAATATTTTTGTTTGAAGTAAATCGCGGTACACGATTCTAAATATTGTCTGAGGACATGCCCAACCACACCAGACGCGTCCGCCAAGTGTGGTTATAAAAAATATTCCCATAAACAAAATGATAAGCAAAAAAAGCATAGGCCAGAGTTCCGACATATTGAATGTAGTGAAAAATAGCTGCAACTGTTTTTTGTCAAAACTAAGCAAGAAAAAATGTTTGCCGTTTATGGTTATCCATGGTAATATTAAACTTACCAAAGTTATGATGCTAAATCCTATATAGCGCATTTTCCTGTATGTCATAGGTATCCTTTAAATTTGTGCTATTAAAGCGCACTCTTTTGACGGGTTTTCACTGTTTTGGTGCACTGTTAATTTATTTATTTTTTTATTGTCGTGTTTGGGCAGCGTTTTTTTAATTGCCGCTAACTCTTTTAATTCTCTTGAATTTATATAATCCTTTAAAGAACTGCGACTAAATCCAAGCTTTGCAGCAATACAATTTACCGATATACCTGCCTCAAGCATATCCACTATTTGCGTTCTATTATCATCGAATTTTGACCTTGACATTCTGCCTTTCGGACGTCCTGCGCGAGCTTCTTTTGCCGGATTCAGATTTAATTCGCGTTGTTTTGCCAAAAGTTCCAAAACATCAAAGAGTGGTGTCTGTCTTGTTATGATAAAATGTTTGTTGCAGATATGAAGCGCGATATTACGGCGTAATAAACACTCAAATATTTTCACGAGCTCGTCCACTTTGTGCGTAAGCGACCAAAGATCATATATAAGTACGGTATCGTTTGGTTTCAAAGAACGCAAAAATCCTTTTAAACTTTTTCTCTCCTCCAAAAGTACCTCATTTGAAGAATTATCTATCTCTGTGGCGTGTATACTAAAACCGTTAGAGAGAGCATATTTTAGAATCTGCTTTTGTTGTATTGTGATATTATTTTGAAAATCCATATTTTTCAAAAGAATGACAGCCACTGACTACCTTTTACTTGATTTGTAAACTCAAGTATAATCTTTTTGGCGTAAAAAGTCAATAAAAAATGATATATTTTCGTCAATTTTTCCAAGAATAAAAACATAGTTGCAATTTATCGTGCTTTTTGATACAATGCCGCCTTACGCTTTTAGCGGAATTTTAACGAAAGGCGGTGATAAGGATGCCTGGAATCAAGGTTCATCCGAATGAGTCTTTTGAAGAAGCGTACAGAAAGTTTAAAAAGCAAGTCGACAGAAACTTAGTTGTTACTGAAGTTAGAGCTAGAAAACATTTTGAAACGAAAACTGAAAAACGTAAAAAACAGAAAATCAGTGCTCGTAAAAAAATGCTTAAAAAACTTTATATGTTACGCAGATATGAGTCAAGACTCTAATCACACAAAGTAGCCAAGGAAGTCTTGGCTACTTCGCATTTTCTCTGAAATTCTCTATTCTCTCTTCTATCGCCGGATGTGAACTTAGTATTGAATGCTCCATCGTTGCATTGCCTAATTTTTCATGTGATTTTTTGACTATTTCGTCAAATATATTTGCCATATATTGCGTGGATATATTATTTTCTTTTATCGTTTTTACAGCATATGAGTCTGCTTCATTTTCATAGTTACGAGAGTATTTAGCCTCAATAATAACTGTTGTAAATGTTGTTAAAAATCCGGAAAAATCTCCCCAAAAATAGCCCACAAGCGCAGACGAAACAGAAGATTTTATCAATAATTTAATGCCATGCATATGAACCACGTGCCCGCTCTCATGGGCTAAAACTCCGATAACACCTCTAAACTCAGGGTCTTTATCAAGTTCTATCAAATCATCAAGAAGAATAATATCTCCGTTTGGCAGTGCAAACGCATTGGCACCTAAAATTTCGGAGCTACGAAAATGGAGCTTAAAATTGGAATTTTTATTTAAAATATCGTCGAAACGTTTTTTTATAAAATCCTGCTTCTCTATGCTCAAGTTTGATTCCGACATATAATGCCTGTCCAGGAATTCAAGAGTTTGTTTGCTTATATTTTCTACTATGTTTTGTGGAATTTTCGGAGCTAATGTATCCGCCAGCATTGTGGTACCATAAGTTAAACAAAATGTGATAAATGCACATAACACGATAAATGAGACGAGAGCATATCTCATTTTTGATTCCATTTTCAGGATAAATTTATCATTATTATTGTTTGGCAGAAAGAAAGAGTCTCCGGCATCAAGCTCACAGTATGAACCATCCGAAAAGTTTATGCTTTGAGGAGTATTTTTCAATTTTGCTTTTACTTCAATATCTTTAAACAGATACGAGAGGTTAAACTCTTGTATTCGCACAAAATTATCATACAGCTCCAAAGTAACACTTTTTGGCGCAGATGATTTACCATCAAAATAGTATGCTTTAAAATTTTGCAAAATCAAAAACCTTAATTTATATTAAAAGCCTATATCAAAATCAAAAAAGTCTGCTGCCTCTTCTCCGACAGCGCTCCTATCCTGCTCTATTTGTCCGTCGAAAGTATTGAGATTAAGATTTTCAAAACCTATATTTTCAAGTTTATATTTGACGGTCCTAATTTTTGTCCATGGATATAATAAGCCAAGCGAGACTATTATGACAAAAAAATTGCTTAAGTATATCCATGAGAGTTTAAATGCGTTCCATTCGTTCAGCATTCTATACTCTTTAATTGATGTGTTATTGTAAACGACCCTTCCTATCCATGCCTCAAATGAACCTCGCAATATAAATGAAAAAATAATAACTCCAAAGTAAAGCATAAGACTAATCGTCCCAAGAATAATTAATACTCCGCCATTATTAAGCTCTTCTATTCCAGTCCGTGTTATTGCAAGTAATGCAACGGTAGACAGTACCACAACAACAAAAAGAACGACATATAGAAGCATTATCTTTACATAATATATAAAAAAGAATTGTGGTGCTTGACTTTGGAAATAGAAATTACTATTTCCATAATAGGTATGATTAATAACGAGTTTTTTAAATTCACTGTGAGTATACGGAAATATGATACCTATCGTTATAAGATTTAAAAAAGTATGAAATAAAAAAAACTTGTAAAAATCACCGACAGAGGCTCTATACCTAAAGTTAAGCCCGTGAAATCTTGTATATTTCGCATTAAAAATCAAAGATTGCCTTATAATAAGCGGTATTAAAAATATGAATATGATAAAAATTATCGCAGCGGCTCCAATAAACATTAATTCACTCGCTATAAAAAATGCCGCATATATTCCCACTACTATTAATCTGCCTATTAATATTTTAACAGGATTTGCAGTGTATTCAAAAGGGTGATTACCAAGAAAAGTATTGCTGTATATATAGCGGTTATTTCTTACTTTAGCCCACGCTCCGTAGATACCGAACGTTATAACGGTAAAAATTGTATTAACAAACCAGATTTGGAAAAAATCCGAAGCATTACCTCTAAACTCAAATGGTGTATTTTGGATATTTAAACTTTCATTATTCATATTTGCAGCCCCTATAAGAAAATGCGGTATTTTAACATACGATATATTGGTAAATAACTTAAAAAATAGCAGCAAAAACTGATTTTTTTATTATTTTACATATAATATCAAAGTAAAAATTATAAATATATGCCTAACTAACTGTTAGTTGTGCGCTGATAAACTCAACTATACATGTTTAACGTTATTTGTTAGTTCTTTTTAGAGCTATTTTATGCGGTTTTGCTATAATAACACGCAAACAAACAAAAAGGTTAGTGCCATGAGAAAACTAACAGTAACCAGTGCCGCTTTAGAACTTGGGATAACAAAAGAGGCTATTTACAACCGTATTAGGCGTGGTTCTTTGAAAAGTGTACAGGAAAAAGATGAAAGATACATACTTTTAGATGACGAGCCGATCAAGCCGCCATCACTTGTTAAAAATGCGAATATCCATAAAAGAGTTGTAGTACCCGACGAGCGGTATATCAATCTTTTAATTACTCAGATAGAGGAACTGAAAGCGACTAATTCCGAGCTTAATAAAGAAAAAGAGCGGCTCATAAAAGAGAAAGAGCAGCTTTTAATCGAACAAAGAGTAGCGTTGGAGACTATCTATAAAGAGCGTGATGAACAGTTAAAAGCGATATTAACGCTTGCTAACCGTTCATTGTTGGCGAAACCTGTGAATGACGCCGAAAAAGTTACGATAGAGGCAAATTTTGAAGAGCGAATGGGGAAGTGGCATGCCAAAAAAGATGAGAATATTTCCGAGACAAATCAAGAAAGCAGTGATTTCTCGGATTGGCGTGAGCTAAAAAGCTATTTGAGGGCGAAAGGCTTTTCAAAAAAAGAGAAGAAGAAAATTATTTCAAATATAAAAGAGTCAGCAGCATCAGGTATTGACATACAAGAAGACGAAGGTGTTTTATATATCAAAAAAGAGAAAATAGAGAGATTTATATAAAAATTACAGAAGGTAAAACATGAAACACATAAGAAAAATTTCCGACTATGCTATAGCCGGCGGTATAGGGGCGATTGCTGTTTTTGGTATTTTAGGGTGCGAGAGCAGCGAAAACAGCGTACAAGAGCAAAAACAGGGCGCTTTTGTCATAATAGAAGAGGGAGCTGATGGGAGTTACAAAATATTAGAAGAGTATCCCAGCAGCGTTACAAGAGTAGTTTTGAAGGATAAAAACGGGGTTGAGAAAATGCTAAGCGAAGATGAGATAAACGCTTTGCTTAAAATTGAATCCGACAAGATAGACAGCGGTACATCCTCTTTGACAGATCCGCAAATCTCAAGCGGTATGCCATCACTAGGTTCGGTTATACTCTCAAGCGCGGCGGGTGCGATAATAGGAAGTTGGATAGGAAATAAACTATTTGGAAATGCAAACTATCAGCAACAAAGACAAGCATCTTACAAAACACCGCAAACTTATTCAAGAAGTGCAGACAGTTTCAATAAAGCAAACCCCACAAATGCGAAAAGTTCCTCCTCAAAAAGCGGCGGATTTTTCGGAGGCGGAAGTAAAAGCTCAAGCAGCGGTTCTGTTGGCGGTTGAAATGGTAAAACTTTTAAAATTACAACCGTTAACCAAAGAGTATTTAGAGTCGATTGATTGCTATTGGCATACGGATCTTGATGATACGCCGTATATTAGCGACGAGCTTGTGGAGATTAGTGAAAGCGAGGCGGAAGCGTATTATAACGCGGCAAATGAACTATATGACATGTACATAAACGCGGCGCAATATGTAATCGATAATAATCTTTTTCATGAAATCGGCATTCCGTTTAATCTTGTGGAGTTAATTAAAAATTCGTGGGAAAATGACGTTCATTGGCATTTGTACGGCAGATTTGACTTGGCGGGCGGAATAGATGACAAACCTATAAAATTGATAGAGTTTAACGCCGATACGCCCACGTCGCTTTATGAGAGTTCCATCATACAATGGGCTATACTTAAAAAAAATAATCTTGATGAAGCTTCGCAGTTTAATAACATATATGAAGCTTTGAAAGAAAATTTTCGCCGCTTAGTTGTTTTGCATAGCTCTACGGATGATTTTGCCAATTATTACGAAGGCTGGAAAATACTATTTAGTTCTGTGGCGGGAAGTTTGGAGGATGAGGTAACGACCAAATTTTTACAAAGCGCGGCTAATGAAGCGGGATTTAACACAGACTTTGCTTATGTGGACGAAGTTAATTTTTCGGAAGAAGAGGGGATATTTAAAAATGACAATAATTTTGAATTTTGGTTCAAACTTATTCCGTGGGAAGATATCGCCATTAAAGAGCCAAATCTCGCTTTAATACTAAAGGATATTGTTCAAAATCAAAAAGCTATAGTGTTAAATCCGGCGTATACGCTTTTGTTTCAAAGTAAAGCTATGATGAAAATTTTATGGGATTTGTATCCAAATCATTCTTTACTGCTTGAAACTTCATTTGAACCTCTACATGTAAAGCATGTAAAAAAACATAGCTTTGGCAGAGAGGGCGCTAATACGACTATTTTTGAGGCTGATGGAAAAGTTGCAGAAAAAACTGACGGAGAATACGAAAATTTCGTACCTATTTATCAAGAATATATAGATTTTCCAAAAGACTCTTTGGGCAATTCTTATCAAGCCGGAGTATTTTTCGCTTATGAGGGGTGCGGACTTGGGTTTAGACGCGGAGGGCAGATATTAAATAATTATGCCAAATTTGTGGGACACATTATAAAATAAAATGAAAATAGCGCTACTGGATGCACAAACTTTAGGCAAAGACGCGGATTTGTCCATTTTTTATAAACTCGGCGAATTTAACGTATACCAAACTACGCAAGACGACGAGAAGTTTGAAAGAGTTAAAGACGCTGACATAGTTATAACAAACAAAGTTATTTTTGACCGCGAGCTTTTGGGAAAATTGCCCAATTTAAAACTTATAGCATTGACTGCTACGGGTATGAACAATGTGGATTTGCAAGCGGCAAAAGAGTTTGGCGTAATCGTAAAAAACGTCGAGGGATACTCTACAAGATCCGTCGCGCAACACACGTTCGCTTTAGCTTTGTCGCTTGTTGGCAGACTTGGTTTTTACGAACAATATGTAAAAAGCGGCGAATGGCAAAAAAGCGAGATTTTTACAAATCTGGATAAGCCTTTTTTTGAGCTTTATGGTAAAAGATGGGGAATTATAGGACTTGGAGCGATAGGCAGACAAACTGCTAAAATAGCGCGCGCTTTTGGAATGAAAGTAGCGTATTACTCAACTTCGGGAGTGCAAAGGGAAGAGAAGTACCCCGCTTTACTGCTGAAAGAACTTTTGAAAATATCGGATATAATATCCATTCATGCGCCTTTAAATGAAAATACGAAAAATCTTATAAGCGAACAAGAACTTGACCTTATGAAGCAAGACGCTATTATTATAAACGTGGGGCGTGGCGGCATTGTTAATGAGAAAGATTTAAAAGATGCGATAGAGAACAAGAAAATATATGCCGCGTCTGATGTTTTAGAAGTTGAACCGATGCAAAAAGATTCGTATTTGGCAAATTTAAAACAAAAAGAGAGATACATTATAACTCCACATGTAGCATGGGGAAGCGTGGAAGCTAGAAAAAGATTGATAAAAGCGGTTTATAAAAATATAAAAATATTCATAAAAGAGGGTAGATAAATGGCGGCAAAAGAACATAGTTTTGATATAAGCGCGGAATTAAATGCACAAGAGTTTAAAAATGCGTTGGAGCAAGCTAAAAAAGAGATAGCGAGCAGATTTGATTTTAAAGGTGTAACGGCGGAGTTGGACTATAACGAAAAGGCTAAAACTCTCACCGTTATCACTTCAAGCGATGCGAAAGCTGATGCGATATACGACTTGCTGCTTGGCAAAATTATCAAACGCAACCTATCCGCAAGCGTGCTTAAAGAGAGCAAAAAAGAGGATGCGAGCAAAGGAAATGTACGCATAATATACAATATCGTAGATAGTATAAGCGGCGAAGACGCGAAGTTAATCGTAAAAACCATCAAAGATGAAAACTTAAAAGTACAAGCGTCTATAAGGGGCGACGTTGTGAGGGTTACGGGAAAATCTATCGATGATTTGCAAGCTTGTATAAAAGTGGTACGCGCAAAAGAGTTGCCGTTGCCTTTGAGTTTTATAAATTTAAAATAGTTGTTTGATTATCGCGGTTATGTAATCAAAAATATATTTTTAAGCGGTATGATGGCATAAAATCGCATTGGAAAATTTTTTATCTAAAAAATAAATTTATTGTTTTTAGCGCAAAAAAAAGTAAAATCTATTTTTATATTTAGCGGATAAATTTTCTACACTTGATTAACACATGTAGGATAACATTATAAACTCTTTTTCAGGATGGAGATCGTATTGAATAGTCGTAATTTACTTTTTTTTATTATTGCCGTTATTTTTTTAGGATGTCAAAACAATAATGTTGTTGTAGAAAGCAAGCCAGTTGAGGTTGGCATAGTTTTATTAAAAGAGCAAACTATTCCCTTAGAACAAGAGTTGTCCGGCAGAACCAAAGCATCCGTAATTGCTGAAGTTAGACCGGAAGTTAGCGGCATTGTTAAAAAAGTGGTGTTTAAAGAGGGTCAAAAAGTTAAAAAAGGAGATATTCTTTACGAAATTAACCCCGACGTTTACAAAAGCGCATATGACGGCGCAAACGCTTCGCTTCAAAGCGCTAAAGCTAACTTTGAGGCATTAAAACTTAAAAAAGCCAGATATGACGAACTTATAAAATTTGAAGGTATTTCAAAACAAGAGCATGACGATATAGTAGCCGCATATTTGCAAGCTGAAGCGTTTGTCGGCGAAAAAGAGGCGGCGTTAAATAAAGCGAAAATTGATTTGCAAAAAACAAAGATTTCAGCCGCAATTTCAGGAATTATAGGTATTTCGAGCGTAACGGAAGGCGCTTTGGTAACCGCTTTGCAAAACGAACCTTTGAGTACAATTCGCTTTATAGATACGATGTATGTGGATCTGTCGCAATCAAGCAATCAATTGCTTGCTTTAAAAAAACTTTTAAATGAACAACATGTACAAAAAGGTAGCATGGAAGTAAGATTGAAACTGCTTGACGATTCGTTTTATGAGCACAAAGGGGTTTTAAAATTACAAGAGATTGCGGTAGACGAGGGCACTTCAACCGTAACCTTAAGAGCCGAATTTCCAAATCCAAACAGTGTTTTATTGCCCGGAATGTACGTAAGGGCGGTGATAGAGGAGGCTGTGAGCACAAAAGCTTTTTTGGTGCCTCAGCAAGCGGTTTCCAGAGATTCGCGCGCAAACCCTATAATAACAATCGTAAATAAAGACAACAGTACTGTGACGAAAATCATTGAGACAAAAAGGGTTATAGGCAATAAATGGCTTGTTACTGGCGGAGTGGAAAATACGGATAAGATTATTATCGAAGGACTTAATAAAATCAACAGCCGAAGCAAAGTAACAGCCGTAGATGTTACAGACAAATATATCGGTGAATAGATAGATGTTAGCGCGATTTTTTGTAAACAGACCGATTTTTGCGTGGGTTATATCTTTGGTTATTATGATAATTGGATCAGTTTCCGTGTATACGCTCTCTGTTGAGCAGTATCCGGACATCGCGCCTCCTCGCATAAATATCAGCTCAACATACAACGGAGCGTCTGCTGAGGCGGTTGAAAATAGCGTAACGCAAGTTATAGAGCAACAATTGGTCGGATTAGACGGACTTTTGTATTTTTCTTCAACTTCAAGCAGTTCGGGCTCTTCGAGAATATCGGTCTCTTTTGAGCAAGGGGTAAATCCCGATATTGCGCAAGTGCAAGTGCAAAATAAAGTCAGTCAAGTACTTTCGCGTTTGCCTGAAGACGTGAGAAGACAAGGCGTTACGGTCGTAAAAGCGCAGACAGATTTTTTGATGATGGCTAGCATATATGATTCGTTAAATCGTGTTGAAGGGATAGATGTAGCCGATTATCTTGTGAGTAATTTGCAAGACGCTATCTCCAGATTAGACGGAGTTGGCGGAGTGCAAGTTTTCGGCGGACAATACGCTATGAGAATATGGCTTAATCCTCTAAAACTGGAAGCTTACGGTTTAATGCCTTCGGATATAGAATCTGCTGTAAATTTACAAAACGCGCAAGTGTCGGCTGGAAAAATTGGCGAACGTCCGTTTGAGAGCGATCAAGAGTTAAATACGGTTGTTGTCGCGAGGTCAAAACTTCGCACCGCGGAAGAGTTTAAAAATATTATAGTAAAAAGTAACAAAGACGGTTCGGTTATATATTTAAAAGATGTTGCCAGAGTGGAACTTGGAAGCCAAAATTATGGGACAATCACAAAATTAAACGGATATCCCTCTTCTGGCATAGCTATACAGTTAGCTTCCGGAGCAAACGCCGTGCAAACGGCTAACGATGTCAAAAAGTTGTTAGCGCAATATGAGCATAACTTACCCGAAGGTTTTAAGATAGCCTATCCAAGAGACACTACTCTTTTTATAGAATCCTCGATAAAAGAGGTTGTTAAAACGCTTTTTGAAGCTATCTTGTTAGTTGTGCTTGTAATGTATCTGTTTTTAAAGAGTTGGAGAGCTACGATTATTCCGGCTGTTGCTGTTCCTGTAGTACTTCTTGGAACATTCGCGGTATTAAATATTTTCGGATATACGATAAACACGCTAACAATGTTTGCTATGGTGTTATCTATAGGTTTGTTAGTTGACGACGCTATTGTAGTTGTGGAAAATGTAGAAAGAAACATGAGAGAGAAAAAACTTCCTCCAAAAGAGGCTACAATCGTATCTATGGGAGAGATAACAAGCGCGCTTATAGGTATCGCCACAGTTTTATCGGTTGTATTTTTGCCAATGTCTTTTTTTGGCGGCTCAACCGGAGTAATCTACAAACAATTTTCCATAACCATAGTCTCATCTATGCTTCTTTCGGTTGTTGTCGCGCTAACGCTAACGCCCGCTCTTTGCGCCTCAATACTAAAACCGTACGATGAAAATGTCAAAAAAAAGGGTTTCATGGCGTGGTTTCACGAAAAATTTGATAAATTCACGCAAAATTATAAAAATAGTATACTTAATGTTTTAAACAGACCTGTTCGCTGGATTTGCGGATATATCGCAATAATAGCCGTTTTGTCGGTTATTTTCATTAATCTTCCCACCAGTTTTTTACCAAAAGAAGATCAAGCCGGCATTATGGTGCAATTTACGCTGCCAATTGGTGCGTCAAGCACAAGAACCGCCGAAGTTGCCGATAAAGTAAAAGATTATTTTATGATGCAAGAAGCGAATAATACAAATGCTGTTTTTACTATAGCGGGTTTTAGATTTGGAGGCAGCGGACAAAACGGCGGTATGGCATTCGTGTCTTTAAAAGGCTGGGACGAGAGAAAAGGGGATTATAATAGAGCCGACGTTATCGCAGAAAGAGTATCTAAAACATTCGCCGACAGCAGTTCAGAATATTTCATCAGAGACGCCAAAGTTATCGCTATGAATCCGCCAGTTATTCAAGGATTGGGACAAACGGACGGTTTTGAAATGCAAATACAAGCGGATGCATCCGTTAGCAGAGACGAGTTAAGAGTAGTTAGAGATGCTATAATGCAAGAAGCCGAGACAAATAGCAAAATATCGTCCATAAGGGCGGAAAATGCGGAAGAAAATCCGCAGTTAAGAGTATTATACGATGAAGGAAAAGCGTTTGCTTCTGGATTGACGTTAAACGATATAGACAAAACTTTAAGCGCGGCATGGTCTGGGGTTTATATAAACGATTTTATAGACAGAGCCAGAGTAAAAAGAGTTTATATGCAAGGCGATATGCAATTTCGTTCAAAACCCGAAGATTTATATCTTTGGAGCGTTAGAAATAAAGATGGTAAAATGACACCCTTTTCGGTATTTTCAGATACAAAATGGGAGTTTGGTTCGGATAGTCTTACAAGATATAACGGACTTGCTTCATATGAGTTGCAAGGCGCCGCCGCTTTTGGAACGAGTTCGGGTGCGGCTATGGATGAGATGGATAAAATCGCCCTTGAAAACTCAAGAGGAACTGTGCATTCGTGGAGTGGTCTTTCGTTTCAAGAACGTTTAGCAGGCGGGCAATCTTTTCAACTTTATAGTATATCCGTTTTGATAGTATTTTTATGTTTAGCTGCTCTTTACGAGAGTTGGTCTATACCGTTTTCTGTTTTAATGGTAATTCCTCTTGGCATAATAGGCACAGTAAGCGCGGCATATTTTAGAGGGCTCGATAATGACGTATATTTTCAAGTGGCGCTTTTAACGACTATAGGATTGGCTTCCAAAAACGCGATTTTAATAGTGGAGTTTGTGGAAAACGCTTACAGTAAAGGAAAGCCCTTGTTTGCAGCCGCCATCGAAGGAGCGTCTTTAAGATTAAGACCGATACTCATGACTTCGTTAGCGTTTATAGCGGGAGTTTTGCCGCTTGCCGTATCCGCAGGAGCCGGAGCTAACAGCAGAACGTCAATAGGAACGGGTATAGTAGGCGGAACGTTAAGCGCTACAGCGTTAGCTATATTTTTTGTACCTCTATTTTATGTTATTATCAAATCAATTGCGCCTAAGAAAGCAAAATAAACAATACGATTGATTAAAAAACAGATAACGGGTTCGTTTTGACGACCGTCTATAAGCTATTTATTTAAAACGTGAATTAAAGTTTTCAAAGAGTTTGCTGGACAGAGAAGGATTTAATTTTTTTGGGTTTTATAAGTGATAAACGTGATATATATGCAAGCTTTTATTATCACAAGTTGATGAAATCAGTGAAGCAATCCATCTTTACATGTAAAAGTGACTTTATACTATCTTACATATATAAAGATGGATTACCGCGCTTGCTAACTTACAATGACAAAGTGAAAAATGCAGTTCACAATGACAGAAAAGCCTATATGTGAAAAGTATCATAAACGATGAAAGTTTTTATGGCAACAAACGTAAGTTATCCTTAAATATAGAAGAGGATTTGTTGGTTTTTAATAATATCTCTCTTTCGTCATTGCGAGGAGCGTTAGTGACATGGCAATCTAAAAATGCAATTTTATATGTGAGAGATAGGATTTAATAAGTCAATATGAACAAAAATTTACTTGTTTTATGAAAAAACTTACATGTAAGAGCTAAAAACAAAACCAGATTTTTTGCTTTAAGATTATACATATCAAGAATTGAAAACTCAACTTTTTTAAATATAGTTTTTTGTCATTATAAATCAATGAAATCAACGCGGCAATTCGTAAAAACACAAATCAAAGCCATATTTTCTAAAAAGAGCTATTTGTATTATTTATGTCATCATTATTACATGCAAGATGATTTTAGGAATATTTTATATGTGGATTGCTTCGTCACTTTGTTTCTCGCAATGACGAAAACCTCAAACTTATACATCCAGTCCCTACATATAAAATATTTCGTACTTCTGGATTGCCATATCACTAACGCTTCTCACAATGGCACAATTTATTTTCCATTATTGCGAACGAAGCGAGGCAATCTGCAAAAATAGTTTTGATATTAACGGTTTTGTAGTTTGAAATTAACGCGATGCCAGCTCTTACATATAAGGCGATTTTGTTACTAAATAAAAGTTGCTCTTGACCTTAAGACCAAGAGCGCTATTTTTGTTATTCTGCCGTTGTGTCCGGAGTATCTTGTTTGGTTTCAGAAACTTCTTGCTGTGTATCTTCAGGAGAGACAACAACAGTTGTTTCGGAAGCTGCTTCTGCAGGTTTACCCTTATAGTATATTATGTCTTTAGTGCCTTCCGCGCAAACGCCGACTATTTTTTTATCGGTAGGCGCGCCTTTGTCTATAGCTTCAAGTGTAAACTCTTTGACGCCGTTTCCTTTGATTTTTTCGGCTATCATTTGCATAACCTCTTCGCAAGGCGTTGCGTAAACAGCAGTAGACGCCAACAGTAAACAACTTAAAATTAATGATATTTTTTTCATCATTCACTCCATATTAAATTTATTTTCAATTTATTATATCATAAAAAACATTGCCGTTTCGCATATTTTGCAAAACTAAGATTAATAGGTTATTAATTGCCGCTAAAATATATTCTTACATGTCAGCTTTAGGCTATCATTTTACTTTAAAATATAAAGCCACATGTAGATAACTTGATATCAATCTTGGTTTAAAATAACAAGTTAAAAGCACTGTTTTACGGTTTTTGCGTTTGCCAATACAATGTCGGATATGGGTAATCTTCAAACGCATTCCAAACCCAGGGATTGTCGTTATCGCTTCCAAAAACCCATCCCAAACCAGATCTATTTTCATAAGTATTTTTCAGCAAAAAGTCATTATCGCTTTTTTCAACGCCGGAATATCCATTGCCGTTTGACAAATCGGAAAATCCTAAACTTAGCTCCTTTCTGACAAAATTATTTAATACTGCGCTATTATCGATGATACCGACTATACGGTTTACTTCGCTATTTCCCGCGATAGACGGATTAATAGCGGCGTTACTTTGGATTATCGAATCATTGGCGTATCCGGCTATACCGCCGATATATTTGCCGGCCCCAATGATGTTGCCCTTAACGTAACTATTTTTTACCAAACCGTTATCGGCAGTACCAACGATACCTCCTATATATTCGCTTCCATTGATATTTGCAGCAGAATAACTGTTTGTCACAAAACCGCCCAAGACATATCCCGCGATACCGCCAATATAAAGTTCTCCGCTAACATTTCCATTAGAATAACTGTTTGTTATTAAAGAGTCAACATCAACCCATCCGTTTAAACCGCCTACATGTCGAGTACCGTTGAGATTCCCATTAAAATAACTATTTTTTACAAAACCTTCGCGAATAAAACCGCTTATGCCGCCGACATTACGATGAGCGTTAATATTTCCGATAGAATAACTGTTTTCTATAGAACCGCTATGTATAAGTCCGACAATAATGCCGACATAGTCGCGTCCTTTTATATCTTTATCAGTTGTTTTAACGCCTAGATTTTTTATTTGAGCGTCGCTAATGATGCTAAAAAGACCTACATAATCGCTATTTTGCCTATCTATCCATAAACCGTCTATTTTGTGATGATTTCCATTAAAAACACCGCTGAAGTGTAAATTAAAATTTTTAGAGGAGTTACTGCCTATTGGTTTCCAGCCAAAAACATCAAAACCAGCCTCGTTTTTGTTCAACGCTATATCGTTTATAAGAATATATTTGCCTGTCAAATCGTACCTAACGGTGTTTAGTTCAATTTGATTTCGTATCTCTTTGACATTCGGAATAGCGTAAAAGTTGATATCATCTATTAATTTGTACGTCTCATACGCAGTGTCCGTCATAATATCCGCAGAACTGTTAGCTGTGTATAAAGGAGCAATAATATTAAACCGTTTGGCAAGTGAAGCGACGTTAATTTCTTCATTCGCTTGCAATTCAATGGATTTATTTATATTAAGTTCGCTATCGTAAAATGAGACGGAGTAGTTAATCGGAACATTTGGAGCCGCGCAACTTATTAAAAAAAGAGGGATTAAAATATAAAGAAAAAAAGATTTCAACTTAGACAAAATTAAGATACTGTTGTTTGAAACACTGAACACTGTTAATCCTTTACGCTTTGATTTAATTTATTTTTGCAATTTTGTGGTATTTTAGCAGAAAAATAGCATAAAGTTGATAAAAAATTATATTTTGTAAATAAGTTTTTCTATATTTGTTATGAATTTTGTCTATTGTTTATATAAGCTGTCAAAAATGAGCGATTTATATTAATACATGTAAGCAGTTTTAGCCATTTGCTAAATCATTTTATTTTTTTAAAAATAAGTGAATCGTTTGCTCCGTAAATAGTCAAAAAGTCGTCTTTCAATTCAAAAAAATCTGTGCTCAAAAGAGTGTTTGTAAATCTCTCTTCTATCTTTGAAAGCTCAAAAGATAGAGCTGCCATACGCGTCGATACCAT
The DNA here is from genome assembly GCA_031263195.1 of Campylobacteraceae bacterium. GTDB lineage: Bacteria > Campylobacterota > Campylobacteria > Campylobacterales > Campylobacteraceae > JAIRKW01. The sequence continues at coordinate 27,410 of JAISGD010000024.1, forward strand.
ATCTGAGAATATGAGATTATTATTCGATAATTTGTAGTTTGCGTTAAAATTATTCACGCTGTTAAAGCCCGACGCTCTATTTTGTAAAAATTGAATAGTGGGCGCCTTTTTGAGATTTAAACTCTCATTTGAAATGCCCACAAGCGTCCATGATGAATTTTCAAGTATATCGGCGTTTGATGCTTGTCCGTTACGTGGTATTGCGCATCCGACAATAAATAATCCTATAAAAATGATAAATATTACTTTTTTCACGAATTTGTCCTTTTAAAAATCATATGATACCAAAGTAGTATAAACAGATAGCAAGATAAAGTATCGCGAGTAAACTACATATCAACACACACCTATTTTGTTGAAAATTAAGATATAGGGAATATTATCTGATAGTAACGCATATGTAAAGCAATATGCCGTACATGTGCGTTATTTAAATCGGTAAGACTCTAATATTCGAATAAAGTTTTTCTTGCAAAATAGATTCTATCGCAAACAGCGTTCCAGTAGCTCCGCTGGCGCAGCCGCTACAAGCGCCGAGATATCTGATGTAAACATCTATATTTTCGCCATCCTCTTTGATATCTATCACTTCCATATCGCCGCCATCCATAACAAGCATAGGTCTTATATCAGCGTCCAGTATCTTATCAATCTCTTTAAATTTTTGTATTGCGCTCATATTTACAAAATCTACAGCGCTTGGTTGCGCGCTTTTTGCCAATTTCTCATATTCCATTTCAGCTCTTACCTCCTTTAATATATCAACCAGATAATACTCTCTGGCTTCGTGACCGCCTGGCTTGATACAGGATTTGCAAAACGCGCCGGCTTTTGTATATCTTGTAATATCCTCAACGCTCTTAAGGTCATTCAATCGTATAACCTCTTTTATCGTTCCAAGGCTTACTCTGGCGCATTCACAGACAATTATCTCATCCTCAAAACTATTCGCGTCCACGCCTTTATATTGCGCGGCAGCAGCTTTTATGACATCATACGCCATAACCGAACAGTGCATTTTTTGCGGAGGAACCGCTGGAATATCAGGCGTATCTCGCATAGCGAACTCTACGTCAAGATTTGTTATTTTTACCGCTTCATCTACTGTTTTTCCTATGCAAAGTTCCGCCATAGTGTCAGAACTCGCTATTGCCGTTCCACAGCCAAAACTTTTAAATTTCGCGTTTTTTATAATATCCGTTTTAGGATCAACCGCCCAATATAATCTAACGGCGTCGCCGCAGCTTTCAGCTCCAAAATCGGCGACTATAAGTTTTAAGTTTTGAGCGTTCGCCTCTTCTTCGGTTATCTCGCCTCTATGCTTCGGGTTATCCATAAGTTCGGCTACTTTTTTACTATATTCTTCCCAGATAGATCCGCCTATCAAATCAGACTTTGCCATTTTATTATCCTTTTATAATCTATTTTTATGCCACGAAGGAGCGTAAGAAAATGAGCTTGAAATATCACGCAGACGTTTTATGGCTTTTGTAACGACGTCTATCGCGAAATCTATCTCTTTTTCCGTTGTAAATCTGCTCAAACTAAATCTAACGGCAGTATGAGCTAACTCTTTATTGGTTCCTATCGCTTCTAAAACGGGATTTGACTCTAAAGTTTCGCTGGCACACGCACTTCCCGTGCTCGCCGCAATTCCTTGTTTGTTTAAATCCCAAAGCATCGCTTCGCCCTCAACGCCTTTAATGCTCGCTAAAATCGTATTTGGGACGCGATGTTCTCTCTTTCCCACAACCAATACGTCTGGTATTGACAGAAGCGCGCTTTCTAGTTTATCGCGCAATCTTCTAACTTCGCTTTTTTCAAAATCCATATATTCATTCGCAAGTTCCAACGCTTTACCCATACCGACTATGCCCGCAACATTTAATGTTCCGCTTCTAAGTCCGCCCATATGTTCGCCGCCGTGTAAAAGGCTTGTTACTCTGCAATCTTTTTTAATATAAAGACCGCCAACGCCTTTTGGTCCGTGAAATTTATGTGCGGAAAAACTCATAAAATCAACATCCGCGTCTCTAACGTCAACGGCAATTTTGCCCACTGCTTGAACAGCGTCTGTATGGAATAACGCGCCGTTTTCGTGGGCTATTTGCGCTAACTCTTTTATAGGGAAAATCATTCCCGTTTCATTATTTGCCCACATAATCGAAACCAGAGCCGTTTTATCGTTTATAGCCTTCTTTAAACTCTCAATCTCCACCACGCCCTCACTGTTTACGGGCAGATAAGTGACTTTTACGCCAAGAGTTTCCAAAAATTTACAGGACATAATGGTAGCAGGATGTTCTACGCTGCTCGTTATAATATGATTTTTACTTTTATTTAATATGTGATCAAAATAGACCCCTTTAATAACCCAATTTGTACTCTCTGTTGCGCAGGAAGTTACGACTATATCGTCTTCATTACCGGCATTGAAGCCCGCGTATAATTGGTCTATAGCTTTACGCAAAGCTGGATGAGTTGCGCTGCCGAATGTATGCAAAGAGTTTGGGTTGCCATAAATTTCTACAAAAAACGGTTCCATCTCGGTAAATACTTTAGGGTCAACCATAGTCGTAGCGTTGTTGTCAAGATAAATGCTCATAATTAAATTCTCCTAAAAAAATTTCTTTTTTAATTCGGATATTTTTTGTCTTTTTAACGATAGTATAATAAATAAAGATTGATTAAAATAAAATTAAAATTTTCAGTAATTGAACGATTTTTGTTATATTTTATTATCAATAGTGGTTCCATATATGTTTTTACGGCTTACATGTAAGCGATTAGTTTTATTTGCTGCCAAAATATTTAACGATTTTTAAGTTCAAAAGTCTAATATCTTTTATACGTGCCGGCGTTTATAAGCGAAAAAAACTCTTTTCTTGTGTCCGTATTTTTGATAAATATACCGCGCAATGCCGAAGTTGTAGTGGTAGAGTTTATCTTTTCAACGCCTCTCATCTCCACACACATGTGTCTTGCCTCGATCACTACACCGACCCCTTTTGGCTTTATCACATCGTCTATAGCGCAAGCTATCTGTTCGGTTAGCTGTTCTTGTATTTGAAGACGGCGGGCGAAAATATTGACCATTCGCGGAATTTTTGAAAGTCCCACAACTTTGCCATTTGGTATATAAGCTACATGTGCTCGTCCGATAATTGGCAAAAGATGATGTTCGCACATAGAATAAAACTCAATATCGCGGATTAGAACCATTTCATTGTTTGAACTTTGGAAAAGCGCGTCGTTTAGAACGGCTTTTGGATCAAGCGCGTAACCTTCCGTCATAAATTCAAATGCTTTCGCAACGCGCATTGGCGTTTTTAAAAGCCCCTCTCTATCGGTATTTTCGCCGACTAATTCTAATATTTTTTTAATTGCTTGTTCAAACTCTTGTTGTTTTGATGTTTCCATTTTATCGCTTTTAAGAAATTGGTGAAAATTAGATTTTACTAAAAAATTGTTTATATGTAAATATATAAAAGTGGTATAAATGAGTTATTAAAGAAAACTTTGATATATTCACAAGAAAATTTTTATTACGTAAGAGGAAATCTATGGAAGTTAAAGTAGTTAAAGTTAATGGCGCGAATGCGTCCGCAACGGCAACGATAAGCAATGAAATTATAGAGCAAAAAGAGAATAAAATCTTAAAAACATTAGCAAAAGATGCTCGCATTGACGGTTTTAGAAAAGGCAAAGTTCCGACTTTAGTTTTAAAAGCCAGATACGGCGACAAAGTAAAAGTAGACGCCGAGCAAGAAGCCGTAAAAGAGTTATACGATATTGCAATAAAAGAGTTGGGACTTGGAGAAAGCAGCGTAATCGGAGAGCCGACATTCTCAAAATTTGATAAAAAAGAGAACGAGATAGACGTGGAGTTGAAAATATCTTTTAAACCGCAAATGGAACTTAACGGATATGAAGAGTGTATTCCGGAATTTGAAATGCCAAAAGTTACAAAGAGCGAGATTGACGAAAGAGTGTCGAAGCTTTTAGAGACGATCGCTCCTTTGAAAACGATGGAGAGCAAGCGAGCTTTAAAAAAAGGCGATTTTGCCTTGATTGATTTTGAAGGCTTTATTGACGATGTCGCTTTTGAGGGAGGAGAGGCTAAAAATCATACTCTTGAAATCGGTAGCAAAAGTTTTATAGACGGATTTGAAGACGGATTAATAGGTTTAAAAGCCGGCGGACAAAAGGATATAAAAGTTACTTTTCCGGAAAATTACGGCAATAAAGATTTAGCGGGCAAAGAAGCGGTTTTTAAAGTAACACTTCATGAGATAAAAGAGAAAGATATACCAAAAGAAGTTAGCGAAGAACTTTTGAAAAAGTTTTTGCCAAATGAGGAAAAGCCTACGAAAGAGTTATTGGAAGATAAAATCAAAGAGCAGATAAAAAATGAAAAAACCTCAAAACTTTATCATGAAGAGTTAAAACCAAAATTTGTTGAAGCGATAGTTAAAAAATTTACTTTTGATTTGCCTGAAAGCATTGTAGAGCAAGAGATGGATATCCATTTTAGAAACGCGTTTGTCAATATCGGCAAAGAGGATTTGGAAGAGTACAAGAAAGACCCTCAAAAAGCGCGGGATAAAAGAGAGACATTTAGAAAAGACGCCGAAGATAGCGTAAGACTCACATTTATTGTAAATGAATTGGCGATTTTGAACAGTGTCGGCGTAACAGACCAAGAGGTTACGCAGATGTTGTATTATGAGGCGTTACAATACGGACAAGAACCAAAAGCGCATCTTGAAAATTATAAAAAACAAGGCGTTTTACCTGCCGTTAAGATGGCTATGATTGAGGACAGGTTGTTTCAGACGCTATTTGATAGAGCAAATAAAGGAAAATAATGAGTTACTATATTCCTGTTGTCATTGAAAAAACCGGACGCGGCGAGCGCAGTTACGATATATATTCCAGACTTTTAAAAGACAGGATAGTTATGTTAAGCGGCGAGATACATGATGATGTCGCGTCGTCTATCGTCGCTCAAATGTTATTTTTGGAAGCGGAAGACCCTGAAAAAGATATATATCTTTATATAAATTCTCCGGGCGGCGTTGTCACAAGCGGACTTAGCATATACGATACTATGAACTATATTAAGCCCGATATCGTTACTATTTGTATAGGACAAGCGGCGTCTATGGGAGCGTTTTTACTAAGTTGCGGCGCAAAAGGCAAGAGATTTGCGCTTCCAAACGCCAGAATTATGATACATCAACCCTTAGGTGGCGCGCAAGGACAAGCTACCGATATAGAGATACAAGCAAAAGAGATTTTGAGGATTAAAGAGACGTTAAATGATATCTTGGCAAAAAACACAAGTCAAAAAGTGGCAAAAATAGCTAAAGATACCGATAGAGATTTTTTTATGAGTTCATATGAGGCAAAAGAGTACGGACTTATAGATAAAGTTTTGGAGAAAAGTTTCAAGTAATGATTAAAGAGATTTTGATTTACCCCAATCCGAAACTTCGTGAAATTTCCAAAGATGTCATATCTTTTGATGAGAAACTTCATGTACTGCTGGATGAGATGTATGAGACAATGATTGAATATAACGGTGTAGGACTTGCTGCGATACAAGTTGGCATACCACTTAATGTACTTGTTATCAATCCTATCAATGAAGATAATGAACAGAAAAAAGAGGATTTAATGGAACTGATAAATCCGCAAATTGTAGAAGGCAGCGGAACGATACTGTTTCAAGAAGGCTGCCTTAGTGTACCTAGTATATATGAAGAGATAGAGCGATTTGAGAACGTAAAAGTACGCTTTTTCGACCGTAACGGCAATGAGTATATAAAAGATTATAGCGGGTTTATGTCTGTTGCCGTACAGCACGAGATCGACCATTTGCGAGGACATCTTTTTATAGAAAAATTATCATATCTAAAACGCAAAAAATTTGAAAAAGAATGGAAAAAACAGCTCAAGACTAAAGCTTAAAAATATCCAAACAACAAAAATCAGCAACTATACGTAGTGATTTATTAAGTAGATCCATTAATGTAGCGGCACCGGTATGTTTGTAAAACTTTGTTGACACGCTTTTGCGACCGGCATTTATTTACCGGTGTAGTACTTCTCCACGATATACATTGGTTGTTCTATTAAGTATCGCCAAAAATAAAAGCGACCCCTTGTCTTACAAAGCGGCATCGCAAGATCATACAAAGAGTTAAAAAATAGTGTTTTTACAAAAATGAACAATTAAAAAAATTGCTTTTTTGGAAAAGAGTTTATTTTATGCAAAGCAAACTATTGTTAATATCACGGCTAATTTTAAAGGATGAAGAGAGGCACATATAATTTGCAGTGCGTCGTAAGATTTCAATAAAAAGGACATATATGCCAAAAAATAGTATCATAGGTTTTCCCAGAATTGGGAAGCAAAGAGAACTAAAGTTTGCTCTTGAGGCTTTTTGGACGGGCAAAATAAATAAAGGCGAGCTTTTAAAAAGCGCGGAGGAGTTGCGTTTAAAGCGCCTCAAGCATCAAAGCAGTGTAGATTTGGTAAGCGTGAACGATTTTAGTCTGTATGACACTATGCTTGATATGATAGTTATGTTAGGCGCTATACCTCAAAGATTTGCTGACATCAAAGATGATCTGACACTATATTTTGCTATGGCAAGAGGCGATAAAACGCATACTGCTATGGAGATGACAAAGTGGTTTAACACAAATTATCATTACATTGTTCCCGAATTATCTAAGAGTACACGATTTTTTCTTAATCCATCAAAAATTGTACATGAATATAAAGAGGCGAAAACTTTAGGAATAACTCCAAAAATCAATATCATAGGTTTACTGACATTTTTGAGTTTGTCAAAAAGCGTAGATGAGAGTAACCCATATGAACATTTTGAGAAAGTGCTTGGTATTTACGAAGAGTTGTTAAATACTATCGCAGCATTAGATGACGAAGTGTTTGTGCAATTTGACGAACCGATTGTCGTTATGGATTTGACTGAAGAGCAAAAGACATTGCTAAGGCTAACATACGAAAAACTTTCAAAAATTTCACCCAAACTCAAACTTATAGTTCAAACGTATTTTGATTATGTAGACAAAGAGAGTATAGAAATTTTGGCTGATACGGATATTTGGGGTATAGGACTTGATTTTGTGCACGGTAAAGAAAATATTGAAAATCTAAAAAGCATAAACGATAAACATTTGATAGCAGGCGTAGTTGATGGCAGAAATATATGGATAAGCGATATCAAAAGCGTTGCAGGATTTTTAGAAGAGATAACCAAAACAGTTAGCAAAGAGCGCGTGATAGTTTCAACTTCTTGTTCGCTCTTACACGTTCCATACTCATTGTGCTACGAAAATAAGATAGATACAGATATTAAAGAATGGCTTTCATTCTCGCTTGAAAAATTAGATGAAATTGTGTTAATAACAAAACTGTTTAACAATCAAGTTCTAAATAACAGCGAAAAATTTAAGATAGAAACTAATGAAAAAGCTAATATATCAAGAAAAAATTCACCAAAGATACACAACAGTGCTCTTAGCGAAAAACTAAAATCTTTTACCAATATATCAAGAAGCCTTTCATTTAAAGAGCGCATTAAAATACAAAAAAAAGCTTTAAATTATCAGCCGCTTGCTACTACTACGATAGGCTCTTTTCCTCAGACAAGCGAACTTAGAAATTTGAGAAGTGCTTTTAAAAAAGGTGAAATTTCGCTTGAACTCTATGAAGAGGGTATTAAAAATCTTATTAAAGAGTGTATCAAAATTCAAGAAACGATAGGACTTGATATATTGGTGCACGGAGAATTTGAGCGAAATGATATGGTGGAATATTTTGGCGAACAGCTTGAAGGGTATGCATTTACACAAAATGGCTGGGTGCAAAGTTATGGCAGCAGATGCGTGAAGCCGCCGTTGCTTTTTGGTGATATCACAAGAATAAATCCGATGACTCTCAAGTGGATAACTTACGCACAGTCTTTGACGGATAAAGTTGTAAAAGGTATGCTTACAGGTCCTGTTACGATACTTAACTGGTCTTTTGTGCGAAATGATATACCAAGAGAACAGACAGCTAAACAGCTCGCTTTTGTTTTGCACAACGAGATAGAGGATTTGCAAAATGCCGGTATTAAAATAATACAGGTAGATGAAGCCGCTTTTAAAGAAGGATATCCTTTACGCGAAAGTAAAAAGAGAAATTATGAAACATGGGCAGTAGAATCTTTCAAGCTTGCAACAAGCGGCGCAAAGGAAAGCGTGCAGATTCACACGCATATGTGTTATAGTAATTTTAATGATATCATTAAAACAATTGAGGCTATGGATGCCGATGTGATTTCTATAGAAACAGCCAGAGCAGGCAACAAAATATTGAAGATTTTTAAAGAGACAGATTATGGTCAAGAAATAGGTCCCGGTATTTACGATATCCACTCCCCAAGAATTCCAAGTATAGAAGAGATGACTGTCCAGATAAAGGCTCTTTTAGAGATTTTTCCCAAAGAGAAGCTCTGGATAAATCCTGATTGCGGACTAAAGACAAGAAAATGGGAAGAAGTTACACCGTCTTTGAAAAATATGGTAGAAGCTGTAAAAATTATTCGTTCCTTAAAATAGATATGCATAAAAGCCCGAATTATCGGGCTTTTTCAAAGTAATTTTAAAATTAATCCGTTAAATATTGTGTATAAAATACTCAAACTTAAAAAAGATACGTTTGGATACTTTCATAATAAGATAAATTACAACTTCTTTTATTTGTCTATTGTGCGCAAAGAAAAAATAAAGATTTTTACTGTCTTGAAGAAATTTAGCTAATCTGCTGGAAAAAATTTGAAGTTTAAATTTAAAGCTTATAATGATGGATTTTTCAATAAATAGCTTTGCGGACAACACGCGTAAAAAACAAGAAAAATATATCTCAACTGATGAGTTTTGATAACTAGATGAATTTATACAAAGGCAAATACATCTTGTTAATGGAATTTTGGCGTCTGTATGCCAGTCTCTTTTTTGATGAATTTTTTGTAAAATTTGGGAGAACCATGTATATTTATCTATCTTTATACAAAATTCATCCACGCTAAATTTTCAAATGATAAAAAAGATCGACAGAGAAATTTTATGTAATAAGTAATGAAGCAAATAAAATATCAAAAAACTTCACATGTTTTAGTCTGTTGCATGAGCTTAGATATATTGGCAATTAAAGCTACGATGATACATTGTAGCCAACGTTTGAATCTTTGATATTTTTCTAAATTTTTTCATTGTTTTACTCTCCGTAAAGTAAATATTATAGATGGAGAATTAAAAGAGTATTTTAATATATATTGGATTTGAGGATAACAATAATAACGCTTATATCGGTTCAGCTCAAATTTGGAATAGAACAAACACATAAACCACACGAACACTGACGACGGTATTTTCCGTCGCAAGCTCCATCAATCGATTTTTAAAACTGCGCCGTTACTGGCATTTGAGACTAATTGTCTATATTGTTTTAACCAACTGCTTGTGATATTTTTAACTTTAGGTTTGAAATCAGTGCGGCGTACAGCTATTTCCTCTTCACTTAAAAGAGCATTTATTGTGTATTTATCTACATCTATTTCTATAATATCGCCATCTTTTAAAAGACCGATAATACCGCCCTCTGCCGCTTCCGGACTTACATGTCCTATACTAAGACCTCTTGTTGCACCTGAAAATCTACCATCAGTTATGAGTGCGACATCAGCCCCCAATCCCATACCGACAATCAATGAAGTAGGTACTAACATTTCTTGCATTCCCGGTCCGCCTTTTGGTCCTTCGTATCGCAAAACTACAACATTGCCTTTTTGAACTTTGCCATCTGTAATACCATTTATTGCTTCTTGCTGCGAATCAAAGCATATAGCTTTACCCTTAAAGCTTTTATTGCCTATAATGCCCGCAGTTTTTATAACGCAGCCCTCATATGCCAGATTGCCGAATAGTATCGCAAGTCCGCCTACTTTTGAATAAGCATTATCAAGTGTGTGTATAACGGATGTATCTTTTATCTTAGCGTTTTTGATGCGTTCCCCTATACTTTCACCGGTAATTGTGAGATTGTCAAGATAGAGCGTACCATTATCCAGTTTGGATATTTCGTTCATAATAGCATTCATGCCACCGGCTCTATTTACATCTTCCATATGTACAGTGCCTAAAGATGGAGCGACTTTTGCTATATGGGCGATTTTTTTACTTATCTCATTTATATCTTTAATGTTGAAATTTACACATGCTTCTTTGGCTATCGCTAACATATGAAGTACTGTATTTGAACTGCCACCCATAGCCATATCAACAGCGAACGCATTTCGTATCGCTTTTTCATTCAAAATATTGCGTATCTTAAATTTCTCATCAAGTGCGATTTCACAGATCCTTCTTGCAGCTTTTCGTATAAGCTCTTCGCGCTCTTTTGTCAAAGCCAGTATAGTACCGTTACCGCTGAGAGCTATTCCCATTGCCTCCATTAGTGTATTCATGGAGTTAGCTGTGAACATTCCTGAACATGACCCTCCGCCAGGGCAAGCGCGACACTCTATATCGTGCAACTCTTCTGCGCTTATTTCACCTTTATTATATTTGCCGACGGCCTCAAAAGTGGAATTCAAATCTAAAGCCTTGCCTTCTTTGTCGCGTCCTTTACTCATTGGTCCGCCGCTTACAAAGATAGTCGGAACATTAACTCTTAGTGCTCCCATTATCATGCCTGGTACTATTTTATCACAGTTTGGGATACAAATCAGAGCATCCAAGCAATGCGCGTTCATCATGGACTCAATAGAGTTGGCAATCAGTTCGCGACTTGGCAGCGAGTAGAGCATACCGTCATGCGCCATAGCGATACCGTCGTCTATGCCGATAGTGTTAAACTCGAATGGTATACAGCCCGCTTCTCTTATCTCTTGTTTGATAATCTCGGCATATTTATTCAAAAAAAAGTGTCCGGGGATTATCTCTACAAATGAATTTGCTACACCAATAAAAGGCTTATCAAAATCTTCATCTTTAAGCCCTGCTGCTCTAAGTAAACTTCTGTGCGGAGTTCTGTCTGTGCCTTTTTTAATCATATCACTGCGCATAATCAACCTTTGTATGTAGATAAAATATTATTATAACGAAAATATTGGGATAAGAATACCTTAAAGCCTTTTTGGTATGTAAATGGACATAGTTTATTTTTCCTGTCATTCTCAAGTAACGATTAATGCGCTTTTTTGACTTTCTTTTTAGTGATAAGCTCATCTTATAACTCTTTTTGTACTTTTTATTAGAAAAGTTAGAGGTAAAAAACATCCCATATTTTTAGTGTCTTCATAAATTTTTGCTATTTTACTACTATTTAAACTAAAAATATCAAATATTGTTTACCGGTATTATTTGTATTTTCAAGTCCTTGATGCGTAATGATTTTTAAGCACTACCAAAAATTTGCTCATCATTGTTTTATTAAAATCAATAAAGAGATAATGTTTAGCGCAAGTTATTTAAGATTAAATATAAATGTTTGGTTATAGCGTATGTACTTAAAGGTCTTTTTACTATTTTGATTAGAATGACTTTACATTTCAAAAAACTTTTGCTATACTTTCCGTCTTATTTTTTTATAAGCGGGAATAGCTCAGTGGTAGAGCACAACCTTGCCATGGTTGGGGTCGCGAGTTCGAACCTCGTTTCCCGCTCCAGTTATTTTGGATTTTTGGCCCGAGTGGCGGAATGGTAGACGCAAGGGACTTAAAATCCCTCGAACTTTTTGTTCGTGCCGGTTCAAGTCCGGCCTCGGGCACCATCATCCGGCGACATAGCCAAGCGGTAAGGCACGGGCCTGCAAAGCCTTGATCCCCGGTTCGAATCCGGGTGTCGCCTCCAAAAAGATGGAGAAGGAAGAGAATTAAGTTGCGTATTTGTTGATTCTAGTTTTTAATCCGATGCTAAATAGGCGGCGGATTTGAATAAAAGAGAAAACAAACTAAACGCCGTACATATTATGAAGATAAAACCGAGCAGGTTTTTCAAAATTGTTATTCGGGAGATGGCTGAGCGGTTTAAAGCGGCGGTCTTGAAAACCGTTGAGGTGAGAGCCTCCGGGGGTTCGAATCCCTCTCTCCCGGCCACTATATACAAGAGCGGCGCAAGATGACGACTTCGGCAAAAAGAGTAACAACAACTCTTTTTATATTTATATTACTGCTTTTTATTGCTTATAAACCATATGACCAACCTTTATATGGCGATACTCTTTTAAAAAAGCTTTTTATGCTTTATTCATATATATTCAACCAAACTTTGGGCATGGTACATGAGGCAGGACACGGAGTTTGCTATATAGTGCACTGTCCGGAATTTATTATGGTAATTAACGGAACTATTTTTCAACTGCTTTTCCCTTTTTTATTGGGGTTTATTAGCAAAAAGCACGGCAATATCTTCGGCTATTTTATAGGGTTATTTTTCGTAGGTTTTTCTATGCAATATGCTGCATGGTACATCTCTACTGCTCACGAAGGGTTGTATATTAGCGCAGAAAATTCGTTTTTAGGTATAGACGGATACCACGACTTTAATTATATACTCTCAATATTTAATCTTGTAAACTTTGACTGGTTTATCAGTGGACTGGTAAAATTTGGCGGATATATAATAATGATATATGCTTGTTTTAAAATGTGGGTTTTAGCGTTTGTGAAAAAAGAGTAGCTTATATCGACAAGAGAAAATAGGATATTTTAAATAGAGACCTGATATTTTTACTTTGACGTTCCATTGGCGGTTGCTGTTATTATTTATCTTTTGGTTTTTTACTGTTGCAACATGTAATTAGGAATATTTTAATTGCAGTAGTTACAATCCCGCGTTTTTTATCTGTTCGGCTTGAAAATGTGCGACAATAGGGTCTATCACTTCATCAAACAGTCCGTTTTCCATTATCGCCTCAAGCCTGTAAAGTGTAAGCCCAACTCTATGATCGCTTATGCGGTTTTGCGGAAAGTTGTAAGTACGTATGCGTTCGCTTCTATCACCTGAACCAACTTGAGATTTTCTATCAGCTGTCTCTTTTTTGAGACGTTCTTCCTCTTGCAATTCATAAAGCCTTGCTCTCAAGACTTTCATGGCGGCATCTTTATTTTTGTGCTGTGATTTACCGTCTTGATTGACAACTACTATGCCTGTGGGTAAGTGAGTAATTCTAACAGCACTATCGGTTGTGTTTACGGACTGACCGCCGTGACCGGAGCTTCTCATAACATCGATTTTCAGATCATTCGGATTTATTTGTATGTCAACTTCGTCAATTTCAGGCATAACCGCAACCGTAACAGCCGAAGTGTGAACTCTGCCTTGAGATTCAGTTTCCGGCACCCTCTGCACTCTATGGGTACCGCCTTCATATTTTAAGCGACTATATGCACCCTTGCCTTGTATAAGAGCGATGATTTCTTTATAACCTCCCAAAATGCCTTCACTTTGACTTACTATCTCTATTTTCCATCGCTTACTTTCAGCATATCTTATATATGCTTTAAAAAGGTCTGCTACAAAAAGCGCGGCTTCATCTCCACCCGTACCGGCTCTGATTTCAAGGAAAATATTTTTATCGTCATTTGGATCTCTGGGAAGCAGTAAAACTCTTATCTCGTCTTCAAGCGTTTCAATTTTTTTTTCTAAAAGTTTCAGTTCTTCTTTTGCTAATTCACCAAGTTCAATATCATCTAAAAGTTCTTTATTGCTGTTTATATTCTCAAATACGGTGATATATTCGCATGATTTGGTATAAATATCCTCAAGTGTTGATTGCTCTTTGGAGAGTTCGGTCATCTTCTTAATGTCTAAAGATGCAGATGCCAATAGTGCGGATATTTCATCATAGCGATTTATAAAAGGGAGCAATTTGTCTTGCAGCATTAAATTAATAAATGGGGAAACCGCTTTTAAGCGGCTTTGATTTCTAAAGAATTAACAAGTTTAGCTAATCTGCTGACTTTTCTTGCAGCTGTATTTTTTGTTAAAATGCCTTTACTAACATATGAGTGAATACTTTTGTTAGCTGCTTTTAAAGCCGTGTTTGCAGTCTCTTTGTCGTTTGCGCTAACAGCGGATAGTACTGTTTTCGTAAGATTTCTAATACGAGTTTTATAAAATCTATTTCTATCTGTTTTAACTTTAGTCTGTCGCGCGCGTTTTTCCGCTGACTTGTGATTTGCCATTGTAAAATGCCTTTTATAAAATTTTAGTCTTGGATTATACAGAATTAAAAATTATACAAAACTTAATTTAAGTGAAAATTAATTATTTTTTAGACTTTTGTAGACCTTTGAGTAAATCTTACCGTTTATTTGCTAAAATACGCAAAAAACTTATCAAGGACGGATGATGAAACTCTTCGGAACGGATGGCGTACGAGGTAAAGCGGGTGCAAAGTTGGATGCATATACTGCTATGAGACTTGCGATGGCTGCCGGGATATTTTTTAGAAAAAATTCTATTACAAATAAAATCTTGGTTGGTAAAGATACGCGTCGCAGCGGTTACATGATAGAAAATGCGATAGTATCCGGATTAACTGCAGTCGGGTATGATGTGGTGCAAATAGGTCCTATGCCTACGCCCGCAATCGCTTTTTTGACAGAAGATATGCGTTGCGATGCAGGCATAATGATAAGCGCATCACACAATAGTTATTTTGATAATGGCATAAAGTTTTTTGATCATACAGGACATAAGATTGATATAAAAGATGAGAAAACGATAGAGAGTATCTATGATGATGAAGCATTGATAGCTAAAAATCAAAAAACAGAGCTTGAAATCGGTACTTCCAAAAGAATAGATGATGTTATTGGGCGATATATTGTACATATTAAGAACTCTTTTCCAAAAAATTTGACGCTTCACGGTACAAGAGTTGTGCTTGATACTGCAAATGGCGCGGCATATAAAGTGGCTCCTACGATTTTTAGCGAACTTGGAGCCGATGTTTTTGTAATAAATGATGAGCCTAACGGAAGCAATATAAATCTTTCATGTGGTGCTTTACATCCGCAAAAGCTTGGTGAGGAGGTTGTGAAATTTCGCGCTGATATAGGTTTTGCGTTTGACGGAGACGCTGACAGGCTTGTTGTAGTAAATGAAAAAGGTAAAGTTGTAGAGGGAGATAAGCTTTTAGGTATTTTGGCTAACTATCTGAAAACTAACTCTTTATTAAAAAGCGACTATGTAGTGGCAACTGATATGAGCAATCAAGCTTTAGAGGATTTTTTGAAAACCAAAAACATTAAACTTGTACGCTGCAATGTAGGCGATAAATATGTCTTGGAAAAATTAAAAGAGCTTGGTTCAAATTTTGGAGGCGAACAGAGCGGACATATTATCTTTTCAAATTTTGCCAAAACCGGTGACGGACTTGTAGCTGCTTTGCAACTTATGGCACATCTTCTAAATGAGTCAAAAAAGAATGATGATAAATTAAATCCATTTGAGCTTTACCCACAAAAACTTGTCAATCTGCACATTGCTAAAAAGATACCGCTTAATGAGATAGTGGGATACAATGAACTTTTGAGCGAATTTAAAGCCAAGAATATAAGAGCTCTTATAAGATATTCGGGAACGGAAAATCTTTTGCGTATACTTTTAGAGGCAAAAGATGAAAAAAATATGAATAGTGCTATGGAGCAAGCTGAAGTTTTTTTTAAAAGAGTGTTAAATGGCTAAATTTGTATTAAAAGCAACTGCTTTTGTAATGATTATTTTTATATTGGATAGAATTATTAAATCATTTTTTCTAAGTGGGTTTGAGTGGCATGGCGAAGTTTTTTCACTCTACTTGGTGATAAATAAAGGCGTAGCATTCTCTATGTTTGCGTTTTTGGGAGAATGGCTGAAATTTATACAAATAGCTATTATTTTGTTGCTTTTAGTGTTTATATATAGAGAGAAAAGTTTTTTTGAGCGGCATGCTGTTGCCGTAGGTATACTTTTTGGTGCCGGATGTTCAAATGTGCTTGATAGATTTTTGTATGGTGGCGTTGTGGACTACTTTGCGTGGCATTATTGGTTTAACTTCGCCGTATTCAATTTTGCCGATGTGATGATAGATTTAGCAGTTGTTATGATAGCGGTAAAGATGATTTTTGAAAGACAGGACAAGGCTATTAAAGCAAAATAGAAATGAGGCATGATTGCACTGAAAACAGCCAAAACTGTAAAATTACAATAATCTAGCTTATATTCAGACAAACTTTTAAAAATTAACTTTAAGTAACAATATAAAATGATGGCAAAAAAAGTAATAATGTCTTACTTGTTCGGTTTGTATACAACTTTTACTGCTTTGTCTTGTATATGAAAAATAATCCGATTTTTATAATCAGCCATATAATTATTTACTCTAGTTGATTTAATCTCTTTATATTTTTCAATCTCTCAACTTTAGTTTTAATTATTTATTGATGTATTTTTTGCATTGTTTAGACCTTATTATCCGCATAAATTTGTTTTTCTCTTGCACGGCACAATATTTTTTGTATTAAAAATAATCAGTTTTTCTATGAAGAAAATTTTGAAATACAAATCACTTTGGAATTGACAAAATAAATAAATATTAGTATAATTAAATATTTTCAAAAAAAATTTTAAAAGCAAAGGTAGGGCAAAGAAATGAATGTGAAAAAAGAATATAAAAAAATCATGAGAAAGAAAAAGTTTCTATGGCTAGCAATAATGATTTTTCTTTATAATACTAATTTTCAATATACATGTGAAGATATTACTCAGCCAATATCCTTTGAAGTGTTTTTAGTAGCCATAATAATTCTGCAAATAACCCACAAAATTAGGAATAAATACTTCTAATTTTTTACAAAATATTTGTTGGTGACAATATACTGAAAAATATCTACTATTAACTACAAACCGTTTTTAGTATTGCAGTATTTTTGCTTGTTTTACGGTACTCTCCAAATTTTTTCGAGCCAAATTCGCCATTATATTAGCAAGCAAGATTTTAGTTATATACTACTTGTTTTTGCACTTTTCTTGAAGAACATGTTTCATTTATCTTACTTCTTTATTATCACAAGTGATTTGTAAGTAAAGAGCCATCTCGCTTTGCCCTATATTTTTCTAATCAAGTCACCATTTTATACCGTTAGAGCTTATTGTGAAACATATATCTATTATCATCAAGCAGCTTTATGTTTTTGATTTGCTTGAGTAAGTGCAAGTTTAAATTTTCTATATTTTTATAGTAGAAATACAAAAATTATAAAGTGCTACTGCTAAAAGATAAAATTTTATACGATAGCGAATTTCAGAGATGAAGTTGTTTTATGGCGGACAGAGAGGGATTCGAACCCTCGAAGCCCGATTAAGACTTGCACCCTTAGCAGGGGTGTGGTTTCAGCCAGCTCACCCATCTGTCCGTAAAAAAGTAAGAGTTGGATTATATAAGAGTGTTGATAATAATAGGCTTAAATTTTTTATCAATCAAATTATCTGCTTTTTTCAAACAGATTTAATAATAAAAATAGTTTTTATGTTATACTAATACTTTAAAATTTATATTTAAGGAATAAATGTGAGCGATATCACAAAAGGAATCGACGAAAAGTTTTGCAGCGAATGCGGCAATATTATAAAGTTAAAAGCTGAAATTTGTCCCAAATGCGGTGTTAGACAACACCAAGTACCATCCAATCAAGGAGGTAAAATAAGGGTAACTGCCGCATTGTTTGCAGTTTTTCTCGGCGGTTTTGGAGCACATAAATTTTATCTTGGTCAAGCAGGACAAGGTATTATATATCTACTTTTCTTTTGGACGTTTATCCCGGCTATTATAGCTTTTATTGAGTTCATCTTATATCTTACAATGAGCGATGAAGAGTTTAACGCCAAATACAATAATGGGCAATAAATTTATCTGCTAACCAGTAAGATATGTTTGTTGGTTAGCAGATAAAAAATTAAAGTCAAACGAAAGATTTCGTTGGGTATAATCTTTGCCTTAAAATGTATTTGAGCAATAATATAGTGCTATTGCAAGTTTTTTGGTCGCGTAGCTCAGTTGGTAGAGCACTACCTTGACATGGTAGTGGTCGGAGGTTCAAGTCCTCTCGTGGCCACCATTTATTACATGTAATGCATATGTAGGTTTTGCGCCTTAATAAAAATTAGACAAAGCGTGAAATCAGTTTCAAATTTTATGTTCTTCCGTTGGTTTGGAAGTTCGTTTGGTAAAGGAAAATTTTACAAGTGAGAGAAGATATTTTAGCTTACAAAGCAGACGATATTATAGTAGATACGCAAACCGCTCCGCAAAAACCGCAAAATGCCAAAGATATATATTTTGATAATTTAGCCGATGCGCTTGA
This sequence comes from Campylobacteraceae bacterium, assembly GCA_031263195.1. GTDB lineage: Bacteria > Campylobacterota > Campylobacteria > Campylobacterales > Campylobacteraceae > JAIRKW01. The sequence goes on from JAISGD010000024.1 coordinate 45,841, forward strand.
GATTATTCGTCATTCCACCGCTCATTTGATGGCACACGCGATAAAAAGATTGTACCCTGAAGCGAAATTTTTTGTAGGACCGGTGATAGAAGACGGATTTTATTACGATTTTAGAGTTGGAGCGAAAATAGGCGAAGAAGACCTAAAAGCCATAGAACAAGAGATGCAAAAAATCGCAAATGAAAAGCTTCCGATTATAAAAAATGCTTACACAAAACAAGAGATAATTAAAAAATTTAAAGACGACGATTTAAAACAAGAAGTGTTACTAAGAATTCCTGACGGTACAGTTACTACCTATACGCAAGGCGACTTTGAGGATTTGTGTCGCGGACCGCATGTGCCAAACACAAAATATCTGAAATTTTTCAAACTTACAAGAGTTTCAGGCGCGTATCTTGGTGGGGACGAAAAAAAAGAGATGTTAACGCGCATTTACGGAACGGCGTTTGCAGATAAGCAAAGTTTAGTAGAACATATCGCTATGATAGAGGAAGCGAAAAAGAGAGACCATAGAAAACTCGGAACTGAGCTTAAACTGTTTACGTTTGACGATGAGGTCGGAGGAGGGTTACCTATATGGTTGCCAAACGGCGCTAAACTTAGAAGTAAACTTGAGAGTTTGCTTTTTAAAGCGCATAGAAGTAGAGGTTATCAGCCTGTAAGAGGACCTGAGCTTTTAAAATCAGACGCGTGGAAAACAAGCGGACACTATCAAAACTACGGCGAAAATATGTATTTTACGACCATAGACGAGACCGAATATGGCATAAAACCTATGAATTGCTTAGGACATATCAAAGTTTTTCAAAATGATGTAAGAAGTTATCGCGACTTGCCTTTGAAATTTTTTGAATATGGAGTAGTACATAGACACGAAAAAAGCGGCGTTTTGCACGGACTTTTCAGAGTACGCGAATTTACGCAGGATGACGCTCATATATTTTGCAGACCCGATCAGATAAAAGAGAATATTTTGGAGATTTTAAATTTTGTTGACAAGATAATGAAAAGTTTTGATTTTACTTACGAGATGGAGATTTCAACAAAGCCGACCAAAGCGATAGGCGACGACGCTATATGGGAAAAAGCTACAAAAGGGCTTAAAGACGCGCTTGATGAAAATGGATTGAAATATGGCATAGACGAAGGCGGCGGCGCATTTTACGGTCCTAAAATAGATATAAAGATAACGGATGCACTAAAGAGAAAATGGCAGTGCGGAACAATACAAGTAGACTTCAATCTGCCGGAGCGTTTTGATTTATCGTATATAGATAATAATAATGAAAAAGCGCGTCCTGTCATGATACATCGCGCGATTTTAGGGTCATTTGAGAGATTTATAGGAATTTTAACCGAACATACAGGCGGAGAGTTTCCGCTTTTTATCGCTCCTACGGCGGTAGTTATTGTTCCTATAGGAGACGCTCATTTGGATTATTCTAAAGAGTTGGCAAACGAACTTTTGGCTTTAGAGATAGATGTTGAGATTTCAAGCAAAAACGAGAGCCTAAATAAGCGTATCAGAACGGCTGAAAAACAGAAAGTTCCGATAATTTTGGTTATAGGAGATGAGGAAATTAATACAAAAAGTGTCGCCTTAAGAGATAGACGAGAAAGAAAACAGTATAATTTAACGAAAGAGAAATTATTCCAATTTATAAAGGAGAAAATAGATGGGGTACATTTTTGAGTAGAGAGAAAGAAAAAGATATATTGCTAAATCAGCAAATAAGAGCGAACGAAGTTCGTTGTGTTGGAGATGACGGCACGCAGTACGGTATCATAAGTCGAAATGAAGCGTTAAGAAAAGCTGATGAGCTTGGACTTGATTTGGTGCTTATTTCGCCGAATGCCAATCCGCCCGTATGTAAAATAATGGATTATGGCAAGTTTAAATATCAACAAGAAAAGAAACAAAAAGAAGCCAAAAAGAAACAAAAAATTATAGAGATAAAAGAGATAAAACTATCTGTCAAGATCGCTCAAAATGACATAAGTTACAAAATCAAACAAGCAAGAGAGTTTATCCAATCAGGCAAACATGTACGTTTCCGCGTTTTTTTAAAAGGACGCGAAATGTCAAATCCTGACGCTGGAGTAGCTGTCCTTAATAATGTTTGGGGTTTGATGAACGACATTGCCGATAGAGACCATGAACCAAACTTTGAAGGACGATATGTAAATATGCTGACCGTGCCGAAGAAGTAAACTCATAAAGTCTTTTTATGTAAAGCAAATCGCGATTAAAACTTAAATTACATATACTTTCAGATCGAAAGTGTCTATATATTTTTTATTATAAATTTATTACATACCTCAAAAACTTATGATATACTAAACAAAATATTTCATAGGGGTAAATGTGAAAAAGTTTTTAAGTTTTTTGACTTTTGGGATAGTGGTTTTAAGTCTAAGCGGCTGTAGTACAAAACAGATTATAACGCCTGTGACGGACGTTGAGGAAAAAGAGGTTTGCATCACGGAAAACAAACTTGTTAAAGGCAGCTTTTTGCAAGTGTTTGTAGATACGCTTAAGGAAAAGGAGTATCAAGTTACGCTCAAACAAGCATATGATGATGTTGGGGATTGTTATCTTGTGGCTAACTATACGGCAAATTGGTCTTGGGATTTAGCTGTGTATATGATATACGCCAATATAAAAGTTTTTGAAAAAGGCACTCTCAAAGGCGAAGCGGTATACGATGCCAGAGGTAATATCGGATTTGGTAAATTTATTAATGGCGACGATAAAGTCAGAGAGTTGGTAAGAGAACTTTTTAAATAATATTTATGCAACAAAAAAGCTTTGTCAAAGCGTTAAAGCCATATAGTCGAACCTACGAAGCATTTTTCAATTTAATAGCATATAAAGATTAATCGTTGAAATTACTACTTTTACCGCTACTTAAGAAAATTTAAGCTAAAATTATCCCCTTTGAAAAATGGCTGCAATACCAGCTTTTCAGGATAATTACGCAAGGAGTTTAGCATGCCGAAAATGAAAACGGTACGCGGAGCGGCAAAACGCTTCAAAGCTGCTAAAAATCGCATTAAGCGAGGAGCTGCTTTTAGAAGCCATATTTTGACTAAAAAACCTACAAAACGTATGCGTGGGTTGAAAGAGGCGAAATATGTTGATAGCACTAATGAGAAATCTGTCAAAATAATGCTTTGCCAAAGCTAATTTATTTTAGAGTTTTTGATTTTAAATCATTCAATTTTTGCAAATCCCCCTATTTGAGATAGGGCAAGTCCTCAAACTAGAGGCACCAAAAGGTTAAGGAGACGATAAAATGGCAAGAGTAAAAACAGGCGTTGTTAGACGCAAACGGCATAAAAAAGTTTTAAAGTTAGCGCGCGGTTTTTTTAGCGGACGCAGAAAACACTTTAGAAAAGCAAAAGAGCAATTAGAGAGAAGTTTAGTTTACGCATATCGCGATAGACGCGCTAAAAAGCGAGATTTTAGGAGACTTTGGATAACAAGAATTAACGCCGCGTGCAGACTAAACGATATCAGTTATTCAAGATTTATTAATGGCTTAAGCAAAGCAAACATTGAGCTTGATAGAAAGATTTTAGCGCATTTAGCTATGAATGATGCTGAAGCTTTTAGCGCAGTAGTTGTCAAAGCAAAAGCCGCTTTGGAAAAATAGTTCAATCTACAATTTATATAACAAGCCGAATTTAACAATCGGCTTGTTAGTAATCTTTATATTTTTTATATAATGCATTATAATATTAAAAAACAGTCAAGCATTTTTAAAATTACACTCAAGTTTTTATGATTCTCGCATAAAAAAATATGAATTAACATTTATATAAGAAAATAAGTAATAGAATCATTTAATAATAATTATCTTCTAGAAATAATTATTATATATTGGAGGATTTTATGAAAAAGTTTATAACAACAACGGCAGGCAGTAAAGTTGCGGACAATCAAAATTCATTGACCGCAGGCGCAAGAGGTCCTCTTTTGGTGCAAGATTATCAGCTTCTCGAAAAACTTGCCCATCAAAACAGAGAAAGAGTGCCTGAAAGAGTAGTCCATGCAAAAGGCAGCGGCGCATACGGAGAGCTTACTATAACTCATGATATTTCAAAATATACAAAAGCGAAAGTTTTGCAAAAAGGCGAGAAAACCAGAATTTTGATTAGATTTTCAACCGTTGCTGGGGAGCGAGGTGCGGCAGATGCCGAAAGAGATGTGAGAGGATTTGCTATCAAATTTTACACAAAAGAGGGAAATTGGGATTTGGTTGGCAATAATACGCCCGTCTTTTTCGTCAGAGACGCTTATAAATTTCCCGATTTCATACATACGCAAAAAAGACATCCGCACTCAAATCTCAGAAGTAATACCGCCGCGTGGGATTTTTGGTCTTTGTCGCCGGAGAGTATCCATCAAGTAACGATTCTTATGTCTGATAGAGGAATCCCGAAAAGTTACAGACATATGCATGGATTCGGCTCGCATACATACAGCCTTATAAATGCTAATAATGAGAGGGTTTGGGTCAAATTTCACTTTAAAACTTTGCAGGGCATTCAAAATCTTACAAATAAAGAAGCCGAAGCTGTGATAGCAAAAGATAGAGAGAGCAACCAGCGAGACCTTTTTGAGAGTATAGAGAAAAAGGATTTTCCAAGATGGAAATTTCAGATTCAGATAATGAGCGAAGAAGAGGCTAAAAAAGTTGATTTCAATCCGTTTGATTTGACAAAAGTGTGGTCTCACAAAGAGTATCCGCTGATAGACGTCGGCGAGTTGGTTTTGAACGAAAATCCTAAAAACTATTTTAATGAGATAGAGCAATCGTCATTCAGCCCGTCAAATGTAGTGCCAGGTATCAGCTTTTCGCCCGACAAAATGCTTCAAGCGCGCATATTTTCATACGCAGACGCCCATAGATACAGAGTGGGGACGTATTACGAATCACTGCCCGTAAATAGACCGATAGTAGATGTAAATACTTACTACTTGGACGGCAGTTTAAATCATGAGATGAAAGAGCCGACGGATGCTTATTACGAACCAAACAGTTTCGGCGGTTTTGTGGAAGATAAAAGCGTTCTTGAGCCGCCTCTTGAATTAGATGGTTACGCAAACAGATACGACCATAGAGAAGATAACGACGACTTTTCACAGGCACGCGCACTGTTTAATCTTATGAGCAGCGAACAAAAAAAGCAGCTGTTTAGCAATATAGCAGAATCCATGAGCGGTGTTCCGCGAGAGATAGTAAATAGACAAATAGCTTTGTTTGAAAAAGTTGACTCTCTTTACGCAAATGGCGTCAAAAATGCGCTTGGAATTTAAAAATGTCTTTGGATGATGCGGCGAATATAAAGCGATACGAAGAGCTGCTTGCCATAGCTCTTGATTTTGCAAGGCACGGGCAGACAAAAGAACTTGAGAGTATGCTGAAAGCAAAACTGCCGATAAATCTTAAAGACCACAAAGGAAATACCCTCTTGATGCTCGCCGCATATAACGGCAACGCAGATACGGTTGAAATGCTCATCAATACGGGAGCAGATGTAAACCTGAGAAACGACCGAGGACAGACTCCGCTTGCCGGAGTCTGCTTCAAAGGTTATCTTGACATCGTAAAGCTTTTAGTCCGAAACAGCGCAAATATCGATGAAGATAACGGCTTTGGCATGAGAGCCGTGATGTTTGCTTCCATGTTCGGCAATTACGATATAGTAGAGTATCTGACGAAGCAAAAAGGCGGATTGAAATCAAAAATTTATCTTTATATTTCAAAATTTATATCGTTTTTTAAAAAGAGGGGATAGCTTTTTCATCCATCCATTCCATATATTTTCTCTTTACAACTTTTAATACATCTACTAAACTCATTTTTTAGTTTTGGAGGTTGATATGTCGCTGCAAAAGGTAAAAGAGTTTTTCAGGCAGTTTGGTTTGGAAGATGAGATAATAGAGCTTGAAGTTTCAAGCGCAACTCTAGAGCTTGCAGCAAAAGCTCTTAACTGCGAAGTTAAAAGGATAGCGAAAACTTTGTCTTTGAAACTGGCAGATAGATATATTCTTATCGTTATGGCAGGAGACGCAAAGATAGACAACGCCAAATACAGAGCAGAATTTGGTGCAAAAACCAAAATGCTATCCGCGGACGAAGTTTTGACAAACATTGGATATAAAGTTGGCGGGTATTTGTCCTTTTGGTGTAAACGACGATATAGATATTTACCTTGACATATCATTGAAAAACGCTTCACAACCGTTTTCCTCGCATACGACAGCACAAACAGCGCGATTGAACTAACTATAGATGATATGCAAAAATACACACACAACAAAAAGTGGATAAATGTATGTAAAGATTGGAATAAATAACTATCGCATTGGAGAAATGAATGGGTACAAAAGATTGGGCGGGCGAACTGATAGAATGGGCGGATAACAATAATATTGCGCAGGCGGTTTTTGACAATGCGGGCGAGTGCGTAAATGGTTTTCCGCGCGATAAACAGATATTGCCGAGATTAACGACGCTTTATATTATCAACGGCAAGATAACTGAACTGCCAGAATCAATCGGCGCGCTTGTTAATTTGCAAAGGCTTATCGTCTCCGCTAATTTAACTAAACTGCCTGAGTCGATAGGTAATCTATCAAAATTAACATATATGAGCGTTTCGCATAATAGATTAACGGAACTTCCGCAATCAATGAGCAAACTTACAAGTCTGACCGATCTAGATCTTTTTTCCAATAGGATAGTCGAATTTCCAGAATCAATCGGCGTTTTGACAAACCTAATAAATCTTGATCTAGGCGCTAACGCGCTAACTGAACTGCCAGAATCAATCGGCTCTTTGACAAAACTGAATAATCTTGGACTTCATTTTAACCATTTAACTAAACTGTCAGAATCAATCGGCGCTCTAGCTAATTTATGGTCTCTTGATCTATGCGCCAACGAGCTAACTAAACTACCCGATTTAATAGCCAATATGTCTGAATTGCGCTGGATTAAGCTTGGCGGCAACAACCTTACGGAAGTCAATCTGAGCCCATTGCTGCTTGAAATTATCAAAAGCGGCAGATTAAAGATCAGTTTTGACCAACCTTCCAGACTTAGTTATATGTGGTAATCAAACAACCGTGTTAGTCGTAATTCTCATAAATTTTCTCGTATAATTAATACACGAATTTGCTTTCACGATAATTGAATGATAACAGCAAACATAAATGAACGCGGAAAAGGCAACAATAACACTCTATACAATTAAGATATAAACTACATGAAAGCAATCGTAATAAAATGGATTCCCACCTTTCCTCATGATGCGCGCTTTTTTGGAAATTTGTCATGCGGGAATAACGAAAAACAATGCCTTTATTGGATTTCTTAATTTGGCATTAGCCGCAGTAGATTTATCTCGTTACTTGAACCCAATCTAGATCGCACCATATAAGTTCCCGCGCCCTGAGTAACAAAAACCTGCATTTTATCTTCTTGGTAAAGACCGCGATTGAATGGAAAAATAATATTCACAAGCAGAGTAAAAGGAAATACCTGACCAGCGTGAGTGTGACCCGATAACATCAGGTCAATCCCCTTAGATTTAACATATTTTATACCTATCGGACTGTGGTGCATTAACAGTGTTGGCATATTCGATTTTAGTGTTAGATTTGCTAAAATTGATTTAATTGTTCGCGTATCGTTTGATAAGTGCATATCAAAAGTGTTTTCATCTGCATTCATATAGTCAAGTCCGACTATTTGGACACCATTTTCATAGACTATCTTGTTATGAAGAATGTGTACGCCGTATCGTTCTATCAGCTCTAACGCCAATTTGGTATCTATGTATGTTTCATGATTGCCGATTACAAAATAAACGGGCGCGATAAATTTCGCAAGCGGTTCAAAAGTATCTGGATTTAAAGCCACGTTGGAGTCTGCTATATCGCCCGCAATAAGTATTATATCAGGTTTTATAAGATTGGTTTCATTGACTATTTTTTCAAGATATTCCCGCCCGCGATGCCAGCCAAGATGTACATCCGAGATAAGCATTACGGAGATTTCTTTTGTAAGCTTTGGAAGTTTAATCCTGATCTCATTGACTGCAAAGGAGTTGGCTCTAAAGGAGCCAGCCATGGTTAGCATAAACGCAAATGCAACTGTTCCTGCTGCGCACCATCTTAAGGGCAGATTCCATTTCAGACTGATAACGTGAATTAGAGCAAATAAAACAAATACATAAATATAAAATATTAAAATATATCCGCCAATTATACTAAGAGCTCCAACAAATGCGCTTGACGATCTTGCTGCCAACATCATAGCTGTCATGGTGCCAATAACGGTGAGCGTTACGCAAATGAATCGGCAACATATAGATTTAAGTCCAAAATAAACTCGCAGCCTGTTGCTTGTATAATATATCGATAGAACAAATAGAGCAAGAATGACAATAGTAAAACCGATAGAAAGCAGCTTATTTATTTCCATAATAAACCTTTTATCACAATAAGTATATGAACCAAATAGATATTTTATGTTAAAAAGTCTTAATGTTGGATTTTCTCTTTACAACTTTTGCCAAATTTGCTAAACTCATTTTTTCACTTGGAGGAGATTTATGTCGCAAATAGTTTATGAATACAAGATAGTAGTTTCGCAAAGCGCGATTGATACGAATATGCATGTAAATAATGTAGTTTATGTCCAATGGATGCAAGACGCGGCTACGGCGCATTCGGATTCGTTGGGATTTACTGCTGAATTTTATGACAAAATAGGCGGTACTTGGGTGGCTAGATCACACTATATAGAGTATTTGAGTCCCGCATTTTTGGGAGAAGAACTTATTGTACAGACATGGATAAGTTCTATAAAACGCTCCAGTTCCAATCGTGAATATGCATTTTTTAGAAAAAGTGACAAAACTCTTTTGGCAAGGGCAAAAACCGTGTGGATATATTTAAATGTTGCAAATGGACGACCTGCTAAAATAAAAGATGAGCTTTTGGAAAAATATATGGCTTGCGAAGATTACGAACCTAAAATTTAATGTTAAAGTGCAAATTTTTACAGTGATTTTGTGTATTCATATGTAAGCTGCCCGCTTATATCTATGTTTTGATTATTGGCGGAGATATTTGTGCAGCCTGAAAATAGAATGCCAATTAATATAAAAATTAGAGCGATAGATATTTTTGTCATGTCATTTCCTGATTTTTGAGTATTTTAACACATTAACGGTTATTTGCATCTTTTACAGATACCTTTTAAGATGATATTTTTAATCTGATGCTCCTCAATATCGGAATTAATTTCAAAATCTATACATGTAACGCTATGGCAGCTTTCGCAAACAAAATGAGCGTGAGTTTTTTTAAAAAATTCAAAATACCATTTTCTCTCGTCGGATTCAAATTTTTGAACGATATTCGCTTCTTCAAACAGCGATATATTTCTATAAAATGTCGCCTTATCCATATCTATGTTCATTTTAGAACGAATTTGTTCATAACTCAAAGGACTTTTTGCTTGACTTAAGATATCAAGTATCATCTCTCTGGCAGTTGTAAATTTGATATTTTTGTCTTTAAATAGCTTTTTTATACCGTAGCTCATATTTTTCCTTTACATGTAAGAATGATAGCGAAATTCTTATTAAGCTGCAACTAAGTTGCATTTATATATTATGTTTTTTCAAAAATTTTGCAACTAAGTTGCACAACAAAAGGAGTTTAGCGATGTTTCGTACAATGCTTTTTATATGTTTTGGCGTATTTACGCTCTGCGCAAAACCAGCGGTTACTGTTAGTATCTTGCCGCAACAGTATATGGTGGAGAAAATCGCAGGCGATACGGTAGATATTTTAGTTATGGTTAGTCCGAATGCCAACCATGAAACTTATGAACCAAAGCCCAGCCAAATGAAGTTTTTAGCGAAATCGGATATATATTTCGCTGTTGGTTTGCCATTTGAAAGAGTATGGCTCGATAGATTTGCCGCCGCTTCGCCTAAAATGAATATAATCGATACGGGAGACGGGATCGAAAAGATAGAGCTACTCAATCATCATCACGATGAACATCATGAGCATGCAGACCATCATGAACATGATGCGGAGCATAACCACAATGCAAATCACGATGAAGACAAACATGATGAGCATGATGAGCTTGACCCGCATATTTGGCTTGATCCTACTTTAGTTAAAGTTCAATCCAAAACCATAGCCGATGCGCTTTCTTTGAAATATCCGCAAAACGCCGCGCTTTATGCGAAAAATTATGAGAATTTCACTAAAGAGTTGAACGAATTGGATGCAAATCTTTCTAAAAAACTTAGCGCTTTGAAAAATAGAAGTTTTTTTGTATTTCATCCTTCGTGGGGTTATTTTGCCAAGAGGTACGATTTGGAGCAGATATTTGTTGAAGTTGAGGGCAAAGAGCCAAAAGCCGCCGAGCTTATAGAGATAGTGAAAAAAGCTAAAGCTAAAAACATAAAAGCTCTTTTGGTCGAACCTCAGGTTTCAGAAAAAAACGCTAAAATAATAGCCGATGAAATAGGGGCGAAACTCATTAAAGTTGATCCTATGAAAAAAGATTTAAGTGAAAATTTGAATGAATTGGCAGATATGTTGTTGGGATTTTAATATATGAAAATGGTGCGAGTTCGCGATCTGTCTTTTGCGTACGATAAAGAGAACATATTGGAAAATGTGAATTTTGAGTACGACAGCAACGATTTTTTAGCTCTTGTGGGACCAAACGGCGGCGGAAAAAGCACGCTTTTAAAGCTTATTTTGGGGCTTTTAAAGCAAACGAGCGGAAAGATAGAGCTGTTTTCTCGAAATTTTGGTTACGTTCCGCAAAATACTATGCCAAACGGCGAATTTCCCATAAGCGTTTTAGACGTCGCGCTTATGGGAAGATTGAAAAACAATATTTTTGGTTTTTACAAAAAAGATGATAAAAAAAAAGCGTTTGAAGCGCTTGAGAAAGTTGACATGCAAAATTACGCGCATAAAAAAATAGGCGAGTTGTCAATAGGTCAACGGCAAAAAGTTTTTATCGCTCGCGCGCTTACATGTGAGGCGGAATTGTTGATATTGGACGAACCTACTGCCAGCGTTGATATGCAAGGACAAGTGCAAATTTATAATATTTTAAAATCACTGAATAAAGATAAAGGCGTCATTGTGGTAAGCCACGATGTCGATGTGGTTTTGGGGTACGCGACAAAAATAGCTTATCTTAGCCGTACGCTTTTTATGCACGAACCTTCAGCTCTCACCAAAGAGGCGTTTTTTGAAAAATTACAATCAAACAGCACGCATAATTGTCCCGTTGACATACTGATGGCAAACACTTGCACGCACAATCACGAACCGAAAAAACACGATAGAATATTTAAAGGCAAATCGTGATAGAGGCTTTGTCCTTTGGATTTGTGCAAAATGCTTTAATAGCCGGAATATTAGTTAGCATAGCGTGCGGAATTGTTGGAAGTTTAGTGGTGGTAAACCGTATGGTTTTTATCGCGGGAGGCATAGCGCATGGAGCTTACGGCGGACTTGGACTGGCATTGTTTTTGAGTATATCGCCTCTTTTTGGCGCGTTGGGATTTTCTATAGCACTAGCTGTCGTTATAGCGTTTTTAACTTATGTCAACAAAGAAAGAGCGGACGCTGTAATAGGCGCTATCTGGGCATTTGGAATGGCTGTTGGTATTATATTCGCCGATATGAGCAAAGGCTACAATACCGATTTAACAAGTTTTTTATTCGGCGCAATTTTAAGCGTTTCAAGCGGCGATTTATGGCTGATGAGCGTTACATGTATCCTAATAATAGCAATTATCGCCATTTTTTATAAAGAGTTTTTAGCTATCAGTTTTGATATGGAGTTTTCAAAACTTCAAGGGTTAAACACCAGATTTTTTTACACGCTCTTACTTATTATAACAGCGCTTTGCATAGTGGCTTGCATTCGCGCGGTGGGGCTTATTTTGGTTGTGGCGCTTTTAAGCATTCCTCCTTACATCGCTGAAAAGTTTTGCGTAAGGTTGTCGCGAATGATGATACTTTCATCCGTATTATCCATTGTATTTACACTGACGGGGCTTGCTCTTTCTTACATGTTAGATTTGACTTCGGGCGCTTCAATTATCTTGGTCGCTTCATTTGCTTTTTTTCTGACAAAAGCGAAACTTGTACTGCGCCGCGGTAACGGTTTATAAAGTGAAGCAAATTTATAAAATAACGATAAAATCAATTTTGCTCGTAAGCTTAAGCGTCTTAATAAATCCTAAAATATTTTCATAGAAAATTATTCTCATTGATAACTATTATTAAGTTCTATTTTATACCATTTCTGATATTATTGCCAGAATTTGTTTAAGAAGGAACAATAAATATTGAAAAATTATATTTTAATATGCGCTATAGTCGCGTCTTTTGCTAATTTGGCTTTAGCTCAAACGGATAATGAGAGTGTAAAACTGGAAGGCATTACCGTGATAGCGCCGCAAGATAAGAGCTCTTATGTTCATATAAATCCCAAATCCACTATTCAACCTATTCCTTCATCTGATGGCGCGGAACTTTTAAAAAGTATTCCAAATTTTAGCGTCACAAGAAAAGGCGGCAGTTCGGGCGATCCGCTGTTTCGCGGGCTTGGAGGTTCGCGTCTTGCCATCACTGCGAACGATGATTTTTTATACGGCGGCTGCGGCGGTCGTATGGATCCTCCCACAGCGTATATTTTTCCAAGTTCCTATGATAGAGTGGTGATAACAAAGGGTCCGCAAACAGTAATATATCCGGGCGTAATCGCGGGTTCAGTGCAGTTTTTAAGATACGATAGCTATTTTGAAAAAGCGGGAGCCAACGGGGAAGCTGGAATTACCGTTGGAAGTTTTGGTAGATTTGACACATTTGCGGACGTTACCGCTGGGATAAATCAAGGCTACATAAGAGTCAATGGCGTATATAACAAGCAAGATGATTATAAAGATGGCGAAGGGCAGGAGATACATTCGCGGTTTGAACGAAATTCTCAAATGGCGCAAATCGGTTTGACGCCTGATGAGTATAGTCTTATAGAGTTTACATACGATAGATCGCGAGGCGAAGCGGCATATGCGGACAGAACAATGGACGGTTCAAAATTTGACAGAGACGCTTATAGAGTTAGGCTTTCAAAAGATGATATAAGCGACACTTTTAAAAAAATAAATTTTCAGTACGGATACAGCTATGTCGATCATGTGATGGATAACTATAATCTAAGACAAAAACCTGCGGCAAGTAATTTTACGGCTTCAAATCCGGATCGCACGACGCAAAGCGCGTCTTTGAACGCGGAGTTTGATACGGATATGATTAATATTAAAGTCGGCGCGGATTGGCTGGGTGATAAACATAGAAGTAGATCCGGCAACGGAATAGACAAAGCGGCTGCTAACGCTTATAAAAGTAAGGATAGAGCTACCAATCAAAAGGCAGACGATATAGGCGTTTTTGCCGAAGCTAACATTGAGCTAACCGACAAACATTTGTTAGTTACGGGATTGCGCTATGATAGAAGCGGCATTGATTATTTTACTAACAGTACAAAGAGTAAAAAAGAGGAGTTTGATTTGGGCGCCGCGTTTTTGCGATACGAATATTATCAAAAAAGCTTTACTTATTTTGCGGGCATTGGACTTGCGCAAAGAGCGCCTGATTTTTGGGAACGCAATAGAAATAAAGAGTTAAACAAAGAGAGCAATGTAGAGTTTGACGCGGGTATTTTGTATAAAAATGACGGCGTAAGAGGTTCGTTTAATGTATTTGCAAGTCAAATCAACGATTTTATTTTGATTTATTCCAATAGCACCGCAAGAAATATAAATGCTAGACGCTATGGTTTTGAAGGCGAAGCCGAGTGGGAATTTGTAAAAAATTATAAATTAGGTTTGGCAGCCGCTTATACTTACGGCAAAAACAAAAGTGAGGATAAAGCATTGGCTCAAACGCCACCTTTTGAAATGAGGGGTTTGTTTGGATATGACAATGACGTCGTAGCCGCCGCTATTATCGCTCGATATGTTGCGCCTCAGCACAGAGTTGCTGTGGGCGAGGGAAATATAATAGGACAAGATATCAAAAAAAGCAGCGATTTCGCGGTGATTTCAGTCAATGGAAGTTGGAAAATCAACAAAAATATCAGTCTGTTTTTGGGCGTGGACAATATTTTTGATAAAGCGTACAGCGAATTTATAAATAAAGGCTCCGTTGATGTGGCGGGATACAATCAGCCGACAGGCATTCAAATACAAGAAGCGGGACGTCAGTTTTGGGTGAGGATACAAGGGAAGTTTTAACGTTTAAATAATTGCAGGTTGACAAAATCAGCGATACTGTCCAAATAAATTGCAAATAAAGGCGGCATGTAATTTGATATTCTAATTTAAAATATTTTACATTGCCGTATTGGATTTATAAACTTGCAAATTTATATTTGTCTTTAAGATTTTGGATGATTTATAAACGCTTTTTGCCTATTGCCATGTCGTTTTCAGGTTCATAATAAAACATACATGCAAAAAATATCTTACATGTAGAAAAATACCGCGTTTATAATAAGCGAAAAAGCCTCACATTAAAAGTCTTTTATGCTTTGCCATATTAATTTAATAGCGCAGCGATTAATTCCTCGCTAAATAAAACACTTAAAATATTTTTTCATATATTTTTACATTTCGATTTTAACGGCGTTATTTTCCGCATCTGTCCACTAAAAAGCAAAACATTATTTTCAATTTCAGTGTTATTTAAGAAAAATATGCATAATATTCCATTTACAATATATCTTAAGTATGTTTATCAAAATAGTCAAGTTACATTGAGGAGGTAATAATGACATATTTTAATTTACTCGGAAATCTCCGTTCGCATCACACTTTCACATTGCCTAAGACCTGTTGTTAATCATTTAATGACAAACAACGCAGCGCCGCTGCAAAAACTACATAAGGAGAGTTTTATGTCTAATGCAAAAAGGAAAGTTGCTGTTATAGGCGCGGGAATAGCCGGTTCAAGCGCAGCTTTGGGATTGCTGGAAGCAGGTTTTGACGTAACGCTTTACAGCGATAAGGACAGAAAAACCTTACGTGACAATGTTCCTGCTACCGGCACCGCTATCTATTTTGGCAAACCTTCGCAAGAGGCGGATGCGCAAATCGTAGAAAATATTTACGGCGAGGATAGTTTTACCGACGGTTTTTCGGTGCGAGGATACGACGCTGACAAAAAGCCGATTTTGTCTTTTGACGTTGATTTTCGCTACTTCAGGGCGCAAGGAGTGGATCCGCGCATTCGCGCCGACGATAGAATCGGTCGTTTTATAGACAAAGGCGGTAAGTTCAAAGTAGAGCAGATAGACTTTGACAGGCTTGACGAGATTGCTAAGAAAAGCGATTTGACTCTTATAGGTACAGGCAAAGGCGGTTTGTCGGAGTTATTCGGAGTTGACGACAGTCGCACCGTCTACAACGAGCCGCAGCGATATCTTTTGACGGTCAATGTCGCGGGATTGCCTTTTGACGATAAGGCGTTTGACTATCGCAGTAAAGTCGGCTGGAAACACAATCTTTTTACCTCTAACCAAAAACAAGGCGAGATATTTACCGGCGCTTTTTTACACAAGGATGTAGGTCATAGCTGGATACTCTTGGGCTTTGCAAAACCCGAAAGCGAATGGCGGCAAAGGTTTGAGCAGGCTGTGGACGCCGCGTCCGCTTTACAGATTTTTAAAGATATTTTCAGCGATTATTTTCCGCAGGACGCGAAAGAGATCGCGAAATTTACTCTTATCAAAAGTGATCCGTATTCATGGTTGAAAGGCGCAGTTACGCCGCTTGTGCGCAATGCGGTCGGCTTTACCAAAAGCGGTGTACCGGTCGCGGCACTTGGCGATACGGCTATTATTTTTGACCCGATTGCAGGACAAGGGGCGCAAAATGTATCCGTGCAAGTCGCAGCTTTAGTAAAAGCGGCGAAATCGCATAAGGGCGAATTTGACGCGGAGTGGATAAAAGCGCAGTTTGACGCGCATTGGTTAAATCACGGTCATGGTGCGACGGAAGCGACAAGACTTTATTTGGAAGATCCCAAATACGCCGCTCATCTTGAAGCGCTATTTCCTGCCGCAGCGGTAAATGAGCACGCCGGCTCGGCATTTTTTCGCTTTCAATCCGAACCTTCGCTTATCTTAAATCTACAAACAAGAGAGGCGATTGAGCGGTATATCGAAGAGGAGTCCGGCGAGCGTTTTGGCGAATTAATCGAACGTTTCAAGCCAGATGAAAAATTTTCCGGCAGAGATTAGAGTAAAAAGGAGCGAGAAGTGAGCAAAATAGTTGTTTTTATCGCTTTTATCAAGACGGCGGCATTTTTGTCTTTTAGTTCCGTTGTCATGATTTTGAGATATACACAAAGATGGTTTGAGCGAGCGGACATAGAGTTAAAAGTTTTACATGTCTTAAAAGAGCACTCTGCTTACAGTCTTGATAATCTGTTTTGTCAAAATAGCAATGCGTCGCTTAAATCAACAGGCGCGACATTACTAAGTGGTTTTATCAAAAATGACTTTGACGATAGAAAGCAGATAAAATTTGTAAAGGTTGAAGCCGATGAGTTTTTGGTTACACACAGATTTTATTAAACGCGAATTTGACGTAAATGCGAGCGAACGGCTTATAAGGATGAGGTTTGCGGGTGTGAGCGCGGAGCAAACGGAGGCGATTTTGGCTGTGGCGGCAAAGATAAACGCGGCAGGCGAGATACGAAAGACAGGCGGTGCGGCGATGAGTTTTGATGTTAGGCTAATTGGTACAAAAGATGGTGAAGGGCGGATTTTAGCGTAGCTTTTTCATTTCGCCAATCAGTGCCCGACGCCATGTTCTTTGATAATGTATTTGGTTTAGGCGCGAAATGCATCGTAATATTGCGGCTTATGCATCCAAATTATCAAGCTGTACCGTGTAGGTTGCAATAGCAAAACATATATGCTAAAGGATATTGCGCGACAAAACTTTACATATGAGAGTTTCTACATGTAAAGATAGATTGTCATTTGGTTTGTGATTATGCCTTTCTTGTTGTGAGGAAGCAGGCGGCGCGCCAACCCAAATAGGCGTTATCAGTAGCGGCAATACGGATTATTTGACGATTTGAGAGATTTATTTCGTCATTGACAGAGGTTTTTATTGCGAAATATTTGCAAGGATGAACGGCGCGGATTTATCTGTTGCAGATGTGATTTAGCGTATTTTTCAAATTGTCCGCATAACGCCCGCTATAACAGAACGGATTATTTATCTTTTTAAAAACTGATAGATTTGTCCGTTTCAAAAGTTTGGATTTGACAAAAATTAAGGCTTTTATTGCGTTGGAATGATTGACATGTACGGATTAAATATTTAAAGGAGGTTTATATGAGTATTGAGGCGTTAAGAGAGCGTTTCGCTCCGATTTTTGAGAAAATTGCGGCAAGCGCGGCAGAACGTGAAAACAAACGCGAACTGGCTTATGATGAGGTTAAAGAGCTTTTAGTTGCGGGGTTTGGCGCGCTTAGAGTTCCTAAGGAGTTTGGCGGGCTTGGCGCGACTATTCGCGAGCAGTTTGAATTGTTGATTGATTTGGCGGCGGCGGATTCCAATCTTTCACAATCGTTTCGTCCGCACTTGATATTTGTTGAGGAGCAGCGACTTTATGCGCTTAAAGGTTCTGATAACGCTAAGAATTGGCTCAAACGTGCAGTTAAGGGTAAATTTTTCGGCAATGCTGTAACAGAGCTTGGTTTTGGAGCGTCAAAGCGTTATCAAACGGCGGTTACGCGTGCAAAGGACGGTTCTTTGCGTTTGAACGGCGAAAAGTTTTACAGCACCGGTTCGCTTTATGCCGACTATATAGCGGTTGCGGCAGATTTGGATGGAAAACGTGTGAGCGTCGCGGTCGCGGCGAATGCTGAAGGGTTAACGCAAAAGGACGATTGGGACGGCTTCGGACAAAGACTTACCGCAAGTGGCTCATCTACATATAACAATGTTCTTGTGAATGAGGAGGATATTTTGGGAGACGGCTACGGCAGGGCTGGACGTTCATGGGCGACTGCTTATTTGCAATTGGTGCTTTTGGCTTCGCTTGCCGGTATCGCGCGTCGCTCAAAAGAGGACGCGATAGCGTGGGTACGTCAGCGAACGCGCACATTCAGTCACGCTCCGGCTGCACTTCCTCGTAATGACTCGCTTGTTCAGGAGACTGTCGGACAGATAGCTTCTGCAGCGTACGGAGCGAAAACAGCGGTGATTGGTGTGGCGGAAACATTGGATACAGTAATCAACGCAGGCGGCGAGGATAACGATTTGCTGGAGTTAACGGAGAGGACGATAGCGCTGGCTCAAGGAGTGGTTATCAATTTATCGCTTGACGCCGCAAGCAGAATCTTTGAAACAGGCGGAGCGTCGGTGGCGTCGAGCGCATTGGCATTAGATAGACACTGGAGAAACGCGCGAACTTTAGCCGCGCACAATCCGCTCTCGTACAAATATCGCTCTTTAGGTGCGAATCTCTTGAATGGCGAAGAGTTGCCGTATCATTGGAGTGCGGGTGTGAGAGAGGTTTGAGAATGGCAACAATGTTCGGAGCTTTAGCGGCTTTGTCATTATGAGGAGCGGGCGGGTATGCCAGTTCATAGGTATTATCAGTAATGATAATGCGAGTTATTTAACGTTTTGAGAGATTTATTTGTATTAATAAAAGCGGCGATAACAGTGATGTTGAAATTGTCATATAACTTAAGTTTTGGAGTGCTTACGCGAGATGGATTGCCAAGCTATAAAGTTATTCAACGCTACATGTAAGGAATATCATAAGCGATAAAAGCTTTTGCATATGAGTTATCGTTTGATTTTATCGGTTTTGCAATGCGTTTAGCCTTGTCACTTGCAAAAAAAGCGACGCATCAATTTGTGGATTGCAGATAAAGACAAAGCGAAGGCTTGTTTGATTTTTCAAACTGCTTTGCCCTGATTTGCGATGCGGAACACTTGCATATTTGTCGGATTGCAATGCTTAAGATGATAAAAAACATTACATGTAAGCAAAAGTTCTTACATGTAAAGATTGCGCTGATTTGCAGTTCGCGATGACGGAAAAAAATGAGGCGTATCGCTTGTTCACAACGGTGAAGCGTAAGAGATTTAACGTATGAACGTGTATCAAATCACTGATATTTTGGAAACGCCGATATAAATTGATACAAGAGGTTTAACGCGCAGCGTTATCAAAAACACGCCGATGTTTTGGAACATCGGTATAAAAATACAAACAGGAGATAAAAAAATGAGGACAATATTTAAAGTTATATTAGCGTTTTTGACGCTTTCAAGTTTCGCGCTTGCCGCCGATAAAATTAAAGTCGGAAGCGTGCCTGGCGCTTATGGGGATTCTATTGAAGCGGCGGCGAAAGAAGCGAAAAAATACGGCATTGAAGTAGAGGTGGTGGAGTTCACTGACTGGACGACGATTAACGTGGCTACCGACAAGGGCGATATTGATTTGAATTATTATCAGCACGAACCTTTTTTGAACAATGCGATTGAGAAAAACGGCTACAAACTCACACCTATTGGTTGGGGTGTGCTTTCAAACATCGGACTTTACTCAGCCAAACACAAAACATTTGACACGATACCGGATAAAGGCGTTGTAGCTATCGCTAACGACCCAGTAAATCAAGGACGCGGACTGTTGCTGCTTCAAAAAGCGGGACTTATCAAGCTAAAAGACGGCGGTCATGATAAGTCGACGCTTGACGATATCACGGATAATCCCAAAAAACTGCGCTTCACAGAAGTAGAAGGCGTTCAACTGGTACGCACGATAAGCGAAGTGGATTTAGCGTTGAGTTACCCGCATTTTATCGTGGCTGCGGGTACGTTTGATCCTTCAAGCGGATTGATTTGGGGTGGTATAGAAGATAAAAAATATACCATTCGCTTTGTAGTTCCGACAGCGAAAAAAGATGATCCGATACTGCGCAAGTTTGTTGAGATATATCAAAATTCGCCGACTGTTATAGAAGTGATTAAAAAAGGCTTTAACAACGACCCGCGTCTTTACACGCTTACATGGCAAAACCAATAAGGCGGTTTAAATGGCGCTTTCAACTGATATTTTTGATATCGCCCAAAAGTCAGCCAACATCAGCCAAGATATAATTCGCGGCGAAGTAAAACTTGAAGCGGTGAGCAAAATCTACCGCTCAAGTACGGGTGAAGTAAAGGCTCTTGCTAACGTGAGTTTGGATATTAAAAGCGGTGAGATATTCGGTATTATCGGGCGTTCCGGTGCCGGTAAATCAAGTCTTTTGCGTATGATAAACCGCCTTGAAAAGCCAACGTTTGGACGCGTTTTGGTAAATGGCGAAGATATTGCTTTACTCAATGAAAAAGAGCTTGTAGCTTTGAGGCGACGGATTGGTATGATATTTCAGCATTTTAATTTGCTTTCAGCCAAAACCGTGTTTGAAAATATCGCGTTGCCTTTAAAAGTAGCCGGAGCAAGCCGCGAATATATTAAGTCACGAACAAACGCGCTATTAGAACTTGTAGGACTTGGCGAAAAGAGCAAGACGTACCCAAGCAGGCTAAGCGGCGGGCAAAAACAGCGAGTCGGCATAGCCAGAGCGCTTGCCACGCAACCTGAAATACTGTTGTGCGACGAGGCTACAAGTGCTTTAGACCCCGAAACGACAAGTTCCATTTTGCAATTATTGCGCGACATTAACAAAAAGCTTGGCATTACGATAATTCTAATTACGCACGAAATGAGCGTCATTCGTGAAATCGCCGACAGAACGCTTGTTTTAGAAAAAGGCGAGATAGCCGAGCTTGGCGAAGTGTGGCGCGTATTCGGCGCGCCGCGTCACGAGGCTACGCGCGCTCTGCTCGCGCATTTGCGTCAAAATTTGCCTGACGATTTGGTAGAGATTTTGCTGAAAAACAAACCCGAACATGCCAACTACAATCAAATAGTAGCGCTTGAATATACGGGCGAGGGCGCGCTTGAACCTGATTTGGCGCGCATAGCGAGCGTTCTTCACACAAAAGTTCAATTAATTCACGGCGGGGTTGATCGCATACAAGGGCGGGCTTTCGGGCGACTTTTGGTATCAATCCCAAGCGAAGCGCGGCTGCCGGATTTGGAGCCGCTCACACGTGGCGACAATGCCATAGTTCATCATATGGAGGTAATAGGTTATGTCCCTCTCCCTGACTATTCCATTTGAGCGTTATGCGAACGCTTTTTTAGACACATTGGTTATGAGCGGTATCTCCGGCGCAATCACATTTTTCGTCGGAATACCGCTCGCGGTGCTGCTTGTCATCACACAAAAGAACGGCTTTTTAGCCGCGCCCAAACTAAACGCCGTATTGGGATGGATTATCAACGGTTTTCGCGCAACGCCTTTCATCGTGCTTTTGGTGGCGCTAATCCCATTTACGAAGTTTATCGTCGGCACGACTATCGGCGTTTGGGCGGCAATCGTTCCGATGACTATCAGTGCGTCGCCGTTTTTCGCTCGAATTGCCGAGGTAAGTTTGCGTGAAGTTGACAATGGCTTGATAGAGGCGGCACAGGCGATGGGATGCAACAAACTACATATCATTTGGTATGTGTTGCTGCCGGAAGCTCTGCCCGGTATTATAGGCGGTTTTACGGTTACATTGGTCTCTATCATCAACGCTTCGGCGATGGCAGGAGCGGTGGGTGCCGGCGGACTTGGGGATTTGGCTTTGCGATACGGTTATCAGCGTTTTGATACACAAGTGATGATTATCGTAATCGCTGTATTGATAGCGTTAGTGTGCTTTGTGCAGTTGATAGGCGATTCTATCGCGCGCTATTTGCGCTCGCGCTGATTTTAAACAAAGGAAAATACAATGAGTAAAAAACAGATTTTATTAAACGCATTTCAGATGAATTGCATCGGACACATTCAGCATGGACTTTGGACGCACCCGCAAGATCGTTCCATATTTTTCAACGACCTTGATTATTGGACGGATAGTGCCAAAATACTTGAGAGATATCTTTTTGACGGTATTTTTATAGCCGATATTTTCGGCTACTATGACGTTTACAGGGGCGATGTTGATATTACTTTAAAAGAGAGCGTTCAACTGCCGACTAACGATCCGTGGACATTGGTGAGCGCGATGGCGGCTGTTACGGAACATTTGGGACTTGGAATCACCGCTACCGTTCGAGCCGAAAATCCTTACGCATTCGCGCGTCGCGTCTCAAGTCTTGACCATCTCACAAAAGGCAGACTTGGATGGAATATCGTCACAGGTTATACCGACAGTGGTGCGAAAGGTTTGGGTTACGACCAATTGGACGAACACGACAAACGATACGACAGAGCCGATGAGTTTTTAGAGGTATTGTATAAACTTTGGGAGGGAAGCTGGGCGGACGATGCCGTAGTTGTTGACAGAAAAAACCGTATTTACGCGCGTCCCGAACGAGTGCGCGCGATTAGCCACAATGGCAAATATTATCAGTCAAACGCGATACACGGTAGTTCCCCGTCGCCTCAACGAACGCCCGTGTTATTCCAAGCCGGAGCAAGTGCGCGTGGCAGAACATTCGCAGGCAAACACGCGGAAGCGGCGTTTATCTCGGCGCCGACGATAGAGCGCGCTCGCGAACTTTCACGCAAAATCCGTCAAGCCGCAGTAGATGCCGGACGAAAACCAGAAGACGTCAAAATTTTTGCGGGGTTAGCCGCTGTTGCCGGCGCGACGCAAAAAGTAGCGCAAGAAAAATACGATGAATATATCAAATACGCCAATCCCGAAGCGAATTTGACGCATTTCGCAGGAAGTACAGGTATTGATTTTTCAAAATTTGACCTTGATACGCCGATAGATTACGGTATTAGTAATTACATTCAAACATCATCCGAATATGCCGCGCAAAAACATCTTACGGTGCGCGACTTGCTTCGTGAGAAGGCGCTTAGCTCTCACTATCATACGATTGTGGGCGATGGGTCGCAAGTAGCTGACGAGCTTATAAAATGGATAGACGAGGGCGAACTTGACGGCATAAACTTAAGCCGCGTGGTAGTTCCGGGCACTTGGGAGGATTTTGGGCAGATTGTGATTCCGGAATTACAAAATCGTGGACGTTTCAAAACCTCTTACAGCGAAGGAACATTGCGCAAAAAAGTATTTGGACAAGACAGACTCAACGACCGCCATCCCGCCGCAGAATATAAGTTTGAGAAATAAACGTTTTAGCTGCATTAAAAAATTGAGAGGGGATATTCCCCTCTATCATTGCGAGGAGTGCGGCGACATAGCAATCCAAAAGAATTATGAATGAAATCGACACGAATTATTTGATATTTTTAACACTTCATATCGGTTTGCAATTCACAAATTGCTGTTTTATTTGTGATGACAACTATCTTATCGCAGGAAACATGTAATGTAATGGCTGTCAAAATTTTGGATATTTACGCCATTTTTTAAGCGCTTCGCAATGACGAAAGATAATTATCTGCCATTTATCTCCTCGCAACGACGCAATTATTCTCCGTAGTCAAATCGGTAAAGCAATTCATCTTTACATGTAGAGTTTTTGTCGTTTTACGCTTTTGTATATAAAATATTTGTACATCTTATTTTTTATCCCAAGCCAATATAATTTCTCTCTCAATTTTTACATGTAAGCGTTTTGCACTTTTGGCTGATGTAGAGGGGAGGGCATTATTAAAAACCGACAAATCCATCTACATGTAAAAGCAGCTTTAGCTATTTACATATAAAAGCTTTATCACTTATAATATTTTTCACATGCAGGTTTTTCCCGTCATTGCGAGCTGATGAAATCAGCGCGGCAATCCATCTTTACATATAAGAGCGACTTTATACCTATCACATATATATTTCTCTATTATTGCGAACGAAGTGCGATAATCTGGAAAAACACAAACCAAAGCCATATTTTTTTAAAAAGCGATTTATATTATTTGTTTGTATGTTACATGTAAGATGATTTTGGAGTTTAATTTTAGGAATGTTTTTTTGGATTGCTTCGTTGCTAACGCTCCAAGCTCATGACGAAATTACAATTCTTTGTCATTGCAGTACATACGGAGTACTCCCCAAACATTCGTTCTTAAATCTTAATGCATATTGTTCTGCCGTTGTGCAATTCGTGTTTTCCATTTCATCATTGCAAGCTGATGAAATCATCGCGACAATCTACTTCTTTGTTATTGCGAACAATTTGTATAATTACATGTAAAAATGGATTGTTTCGTCGCTAATGCTCCTCGCAATGACGGAAAGAAGATGAAGTGAAGCAATCCAGAAAAAGCACAAATCAAAAACATATTTTTTGCCAAAATATATTGTAAAAATCGCAAAAAAGCTAAATATGAGTTCCAAACTTTTTAACGATATAGTCTCCGATTTCCGCTGTGAGCATTCCTGCTATTATTAAAAACGCTCCGACAAGTTGTATATATGTAAATACCTCATTTGCGAAAAAATATCCCGTAATACCGGCGGCTATTGGTTCACATGTAAAGATAATGGCGGTTTTTGTCGATGATATAAATTTTTGCATAGCGGTTTGTACAAAAAAAGCGAAAATTGTCGCGAAAACCGATGTAATAATAATAGCTTTCATAAATAGATAATCAAACTTCGGCGGTAATACAGGATTATCAAAAGCGAAAATTCCAAAAAAACAAAACAGAGTAACGGCAAAAAACTGTACCAAAACAAGCGAATACGTGTCATGTTTTTTTGTATAAAATCCCGTAAAAACTATCTGAAACGAAAACATAAAAGCGCAAATAAGAGCGTAAAATTCGCCTTTATTTATACCAATTTGTGCGTTTACGCTTAAAAAATAGAGTCCAAAGGCGGCTATAACAGCTCCGACACATGAACAAAAGGAGGCTTTTTGTCTAAAGATAACAAACAGGGCAAATGGAATAATCACAACATTAAGTCCAGTGATAAATCCGACCGTTGAGGAGTAGGCGTAGGTGAGCGCAAACGTTTGAAAAGCGTATCCTAAAAATAAAAAAGCACCCAAGATAAAGCCGGCAAGAATAGTTTTTTTGTCCATAAGGCGAAAATGTTTGAAAGCAAAAAATGCCATTAAAATAGTAGCGAACAAAAAACGCCAAAACAAAAATGTATAAACAGGCGTTTGCTTTGTGGCGTCTTGCACTATCAAAAATGTAGAACCCCATATGATAGCGACAGATAGCAGCAACAAATCAGCGCCAAGTCTTTTAAATCTGCTTGCCAAAATCGTTCCTTGTTTTCAAAAAGCGTAATTTTACCGCAAAGTTTGAAAAAATACCACTACATTTTTTAAAATTAACTTACTTTTAGGGATAGATTGTTAAAATTGGTTTTTATTTAAAAGGGTAAATATGGATGATACCATAATCCAGCTAAGCGGCGTGGAAAAATATTACGGCGATTTTCATGCTTTGAAAAATATAGATTTCAAGGTCGCGAAGGGAGAAATTGTTGTTATATGCGGTCCAAGCGGCAGCGGTAAATCGACTCTTATACGCTGCATTAATCGTTTGGAGGATATAGACAGCGGTAAAATCATAGTAGACGGATTTGATATTTATTCTAAAAAAACGAACCTGAATGAAATCAGAGCCGAAACGGGTATGGTATTTCAACATTTTAATCTTTTTCCGCATTTAACGATACTTGAAAATATCTCCATAGCGCAGCGAAAAGTTAAAAAATATTCGCACTCCGAAGCTGACAAAGAATCTATAAAACTACTTGAAAAAATGGGTTTGGCGAATAAAGCGCACGTTTATCCGAATGAACTTTCCGGCGGGCAAAAGCAAAGAGTCGCGATAGCCAGATCTTTAGCTATGAAACCAAAAATTATACTTTTTGACGAACCGACTTCAGCGTTAGATCCTGAAATGATAGGCGAAGTGCTTGATGTTATGAGAGAACTTGCTAAAGAAAACTTTACCATCGTATGCGTAACTCACGAGATGGGTTTTGCCAAAGAAGTCAGCGATAGAGTTGTATTTATGGATCACGGCGAGATAGTGGAAGAAGGTGTACCGAAAGATTTTTTCAAATCCCCCACAACTCAAAGAGCTCGAAAATTTTTACAAGAAGTCTTAAGTCATTGAAAATAAATATAAAAGGAAAATTATGCGTAAAGTTTTGCTAACACTATTTGTGTTTTTCGCCGCATTTATACATGCGGACGACATTAATCTATGGAAAAAATCCACGTTAAACGCTATTTTAGAAAAAGGCGAGTTTGTGGTTGGACTGGAGCCCGGATACATACCTTTTGAGATGAAGAGCAAAAAAGGCGAAGTGATAGGTTTTGATGTGGATATGGCAAAAGCTATGGCGGACGCTATGGGCGTTAAACTGACATTGGTTCCTACGGAATGGGACGGGTTGATACCATCGCTATTAACCGGTAAGATTGATATCATCATGTCCGGCATGACGATGTTCCAAGAGAGAAATCTTAAAGTGAATTTTATAGAACCGTATATGACAGTTGGTCAAACGCTTTTGGTAGCCAAAAAACACAAAGGCAAAAGTTGGAAAGATTTGGATAAAAATACATTTACGATAGTTACGAAATTTGGCGTAAGCGCTGAGGTAGCTGCCAGAAAAATATTTAAAAGCGCAAAAATAAAAACGTTTGGTTCGGAAGCTGAGAGCGTACAAGAAGTATTGAACGGCAACGCTGACGCGTTTATATTTGACAAACCGTTCAACAGTATATTTATGATACAAAAAGGCAAAGATTCGCTTATACATTTGTCGGAAGAGCTCACTTACGAACCTCTTGGCTGGGCGATTAGAAAAGGGGATCCTGACTTTATAAATTGGCTTGAGAATTTTTTAAATCAAATAAAGCACGACGGTATTTATGATAAAATGTACGAGAAGTGGTTCGTAAATGATAAATGGCTTCCACAAGTTTTATAAAGGAGACAGCATGAAAAAGATAGTCGCTTTTTTAATGTTTTTCGCCGCGTTTATACATGCGGACGACATTAATCTATGGAAAAAATCCACCCTCAATACTATTTTGGAAAGAGGCGAACTTATAGTCGGTATGGATCCTGGTTATATTCCTTTTGAGATGAAAACCAAAAAAGGCGAGCTTATAGGTTTTGATGTGGATATGGCAAAAGCTATAGCCGATGCTATGGGCGTTAAACTAAAATTAGTTCCAACCGAATACGACAGCATTATAGCGTCTATAACAACAAATAAATTTGATATTATTATGTCGGCTATGACGATTACTTCGGAAAGAAATCTAAAAGTAAATTTTACCAAACCTTATATTAGCGTAGGTCAAACGCTTCTGGTAGCCAAAAAGCATAAAGTAAAAAATTGGCAGGATTTGGATAAAAAAGGTTTCATCATTACGACAAAACTTGGCGTTACAGGCGAGATAGTAGCAAAAAGAATGTTCAAAAATGTTCAAGTAAAGACTTTTAACACAGAGGCTGAAGCTGTTCAAGAGCTTATTAACGGCAATGCCGACGCGTTTATATACGATAAGCCGTTTAATGATATTTTTATGCTTCAAAAAGGTAAGGATTTTGTTATGCATTTGTCCGAAGAGCTTACTTACGAACCTCTTGGCTGGGCGATTAGAAAGGGAGATCCCGATTTTCTTAATTGGCTCAATAATTTCCTAAATCAGATAAAACACGACGGCACTTATGACAAATTATATGAAAAATGGTTTGTGAATAATAAGTGGTTGCCGCAGGTAATGTAAATGATAAGACACCATACGCCGTTTTTTGAAAATAAAATTATCGGGCATATCATAGCCGCTTTTATATTTGTAGCTCTTGCCATAGCGCTTTACTACGCGACTACTGTGAAAATAAATTATGTTTGGCAATGGAACAGTATTCCGCACTATTTTGCATATGAAGAGAAAGAGGAGATAAAAGCTTCTTACAGCGGCAATATAGTTATAAAGGACGGCTTTCTTAGTATTACTCCCGATGTTCAATCGGACGATGAACCTTTTTTTGTATCTCTTAGCGGTTATGAAAGCGAAAGCGTAGACGGAGAATATATATTTGAAGATGAAACGGTTGCTTTCAAAACAGTATTTAAAAAAGGACCAATAGTAAACGGTTTGATAGTGACCCTCAAAGTCTCTTTACTTGGTCTTTTGATAGCTTTTAGCGTAGGTTCGGTAGCGGCACTGATAAGACTTTCAAAATATCAATTTTTAAAAGATATCGCCACCGTATATGTAACGGTTATAAGAGGTACGCCACTTTTAGTGCAAATGTCTTTGTTTTACTTTCTTATAGCCTCTATCTTGAAAATAGACGGTTTTTATGCGGGAGCTCTTAGTCTTGGCATATTTTACGGCGCGTATATAGCCGAAGTTTTGAGAGGCTCGATACAGTCAATAGATAAAGGGCAATACGAAGCGGCAAAATCTTTAGGTATGAATGCTTTTCAAACTACCGCTTCTATCATTGTGCCTCAAGCTTTGCGTCGCGCGTTACCAACGCTTATAAACGAGGTTATATCTCTTGTAAAAGACTCTTCTTTGGTTTCCGTTATCGCCATTACGGATTTGACAAGAGTCGGTCGCGAGATAGCTTCGCAAACTTTCAACGCGTTTGAGGCGTGGATAACGATAGCCGGGATATATCTCATTATAACATTGACACTATCCGTAATTGGAAGCAGAATAGAGGCGAGAATGAAAACAAGAGGCGGTTTTTAAATTTTTTAAACAATTAAATATTGCTACATGTAAGAAAATATAATTGTGAATTTGATAATTTTATATCAATACCTCTAATGTAAGCTTACATGAAAGATTTCTGACCCTAACTATCGTGACTTTAATGAAATAATAAGCGATTTAAACCGGGATGTGCGTGCCGCTGTTTTAGTAAGACAATTAACGATATTCCACTTAACATGAAGTATAAATATTTACCTGTTTGGGCAAAGCATTTTTATAATCACTACTCTGGTCGCGAAAATATGTTACGCGGGATGGAGTCATCCGCCAATTTCCTTTTGTGCTTTCTTTGTTAAGGAGGCAAAAAGTATAATATAGGACTTGTCGATCATATCCCTAACAACATCATCAGGGACTGAGCTGTCAAGATAAACGGAGTTCCAATGTTCTTTGTTCATATAGTATCCGGCTGTAATATCTTCAAACTGATTGCGCAGAAAATAACCGTCAGAGGACGTCAGCTTTAATGTGATGATGGCTTTGCCGGTATTATCATTGCCTAAAAGCGCGAACATCTTCCCGCCGAGCATATATCTTGTGGCTTGCCACTCTTCCTTAAACTTCTTTATCACACCCTGTTTTGTCAGACAGTATTCATCAAGCCAAGGATAATTCATCAGACTCTCCCTTTGTCGTGCTCTGTACGGCATTTCTGAATAAATTCAACCGGCATCATAGTTTTTTATCAGCGGTCTCCTGTTCGGTCATACCTGACGCAAACAGCCTCAATATAACTTCTTCCATCGGTTCCGCGACTTCAATTACATGGTTATCGGGGTCAAAAAAACGGATTGTGTGTTGTCCCCACGGAGCTTCGGTAAGAGGCTGACTTTTTGATACCGGTATTTTTATGCAGTTCCGCTATGAAATCATCCAAGCGGTTCTCCTCAAAATATAGTTCAAAGCAATGTCTGGCGTATTTATCAGGGACAGGAGCATCATTTGTATCCTCATTCCAAGTTTTTCGAGCCATCATTGAAAAACCGCCCATAACGACATAGGTTCCCAGATCCAGCATGATCGTTTCGTGCAGAGTTTCTGTATGAAATCGTTTACTCTTTTAAATATCCGCGACGATAATCATAGGGCTGTGGAATTTCATATCGTCGCTCCTTTCCAAACTTGTTGTCTTTTAATATCTTACTGCATTTTTATATTTTATGTCAAATATTTATCACTTTTGAATCGCAACATACGACTATACTATCATTTTTTCCGATAGGTAAAATATCTCTTTGCATATGGATACTCAAAACATTTGCTGCACTTCCATAAAATGAGAGCAGTGATATGATAAGTTCCGCTACACCTGCTACTATTTTTGCAAATTGCGGGGATATACCGAAACTATAACATACAAGAGATATAAACAGGACATCTATAGCTACAAATATGTAAAAAAGTACCCTGTTTGTTATGCTTGCTCCTATTGTCATGTATATAGTGAAAATCAAATAACCAAGATAGAAAAACCCAAGCTGTTTCGTAAAATCGCCACTATATCCTTGGAACATGAACCACCATGTAAGAGCTATCGTTATCCAAAACATACCATAGCCTATGAAAGCTAAACCGCCGAAAACATTCTGTTTTTTGTAGTCCAGGATGCCAGCTATTAGTTGAGTAAAACCGCCTAAAAGCAATGCACAAGGCAAAATACCGATAGTACCGGTGGTTAAACCGAGTTTTTCGCTTGATGCCACTAAAGTAACAAGGGCTAAACCAAATAGCCCTAAAGCCGATGGGTCGGGTTGCTTAGAAGTAATTTCTAAAATTTTGGAATTGTTTTCCATGCCTTCTCCTTATATTGATATATTCTTATTGTAAGGAGAAGGATTAAATTTTTTGAAAACAATCGGAATATCAGGATAAAAAACATATAGTGAGTTACGAAAATACACAATACTAAATTGACACTTTCATAAAAACACTGCTACTGCGCATTGTAAGCGTATTTTATTACTTTATACAGGGTTTTATATTGTGTTACTAAATTATACATATCTATTTTTGAATATCCATAAAGAGTTTAAGAGGGGTATCAATTTGGTATTGGTAGTGTAAGTGAAAAAATAAATAATGTATTTTTTATTAATTATTGTCGTAATAATTTTCTATATTAAAAATCCGCATAAATGTCTATTTTCTACTCTTTTTCTCTTCAATTCCGCTTGTGCCAAATCGCCTGACAAGTTCTTGCTCTATACGTTCGGGGTGTATGTTTTTGCTTGCAAGCGCTACAAGAAAATGAAAGATAAGATCGGCGCCTTCGTATATTATCTCTTTTTCGTCTTTATCTTTTACAGCAAACGTAAATTCGCCGGCTTCCTCAACAACTTTTTTTAAAAACGCGTTATCGCCCTTTGTGAAAAGTTTTGCGACATAAGAACTTTCCGCGTCAGCGCCTTTTCGCTCCTGTATTGTATGATACAATTTGTCTATAACATTATAGTTTGGAATATTAACTTCTTTCATTTGCGATGAAGTCGGAAGTAAGACATTTTTAAAAAAGCAGGTTCTGTTTCCCGTGTGGCACGCCGCGCCTAATTGCTCAACTTTTAAAAGCAACGTGTCGTTGTCGCAATCTAAAAAAATCTCTTTTACACTCTGAGTATTGCCGCTCTCCTCGCCTTTTTTCCAAATGCGTTGCTTGCTTCTGGAAAAATAGTGAGCGAATTTTGTCTGAAGCGTTAAATTATAAGCCTCTTCGTTCATGTAGGCTAACATTAACACTTCCTCATTTTTGAAATCCTGCGCGATAACAGGGAGCAGTTTTACCTGCTCCCAATCTATTTTTATATTGTTCATTGTCCTATGCTTGATTGTCTTTGTTTGTCTTTCGTATCAACCCAAATATTTGGTACCGCGCCTCCGGGAGTTAAAAATATTTGAGCGTCCTTGTTTTCTTTTAAAGCTTCGTTGAATTTCGCTTGAGTTTCAATTTGACGAAGTTGCAACAGTTGCGAGGTTAAACTTTTAGCTATTACATCGTTTGCGTGAGAATTAGCGTCCGCTTCTATTTTGATAGCGTCGGCTTTACCTTGCGCTCTTGCTTTCATAGCGTCCGCCTCGCCTTTAGCAAGAGCGACTTGTTTTTCAGCTTCTTGCTTTGCTCTGGCTACTTGATTTCTCGTCACTTCAGCTTCTTGTCTTGCTATTTGTACTTGCTCTATTTGTTGTCTGATTTTTTCAGGCAATATAATTTCTCTTAGCTGAACGGTATTGAGTACTACCGGTCTACCTTCCTGCGCATCTATGCTTTTTATGATATCCTCTTTAATGGCTTCAGCGAATTCGCTTCTTTTTTGTGGAATATCCTCCGCATTATATCTGCCCGCGACTTCGCGCACTACTTCGCGCACGGTAGGGTCTATTATCTTATTTTCCCAATTCAATCCCCAAATAGACATTGTATTCGGAGCTTGCAAGCGATTTAGATGATATAAAACGGCAAGATCTATATGAAAATCCAAGCCTCTGGCGTCTTTAACGGAGATAGACTCTTGCGAGATAACGGACGATGCCGATATATAATTATCCCCGCTGCTTATAAGCTTTTGTTGCATTTCGCCTATGCGTCCCATTTGTTCTGTGGAGGTATAACTCATCATTCTTACTTTAGCGTCAACTACAATGATATCTTGAATGAGCGGTACAAAAAAGTGAAGACCAGGGTCCAATGGAGTTGGCGAATAGACACCCGTAGTTACCCTAATGCCAACTTCGCCCGAATTAATGATTCTAAAAGGGCGCGCTACAATAAGAAGCAGTATAATAGCTATGATAATATAAAAAGGCACAGCCTTTTTATTGTCAAATTGCGGCAATTTTATATTAAAATTGTTTCCTCCGCCTCCGCTGTTTTGATTGCTGTCACTATTTCCGCCCCCATTTCGTTTTTTGAAATAGTCGTTTAAATCTGCCGGCATATTTTTCCTTTATTTTCTAATTTACATATGTTAAAAGGTGCTCAAACGATTCGTCTTTTCCGTATACAACGTCAAAATAAGCATCTTGTAATTTTTTGGTAATCTCGCCTCTCTTACCATTTCCTATAACTCTTCCATCAACATTATTTACAGGTGTAACTTCAGCCGCCGTTCCTGTGAAAAACGCTTCGTCGGCTATATAAACCTCATCTCTTGATATTCTTTTTCGCTCTACTTTTATGCCAAGTTTTGTCGCGATTTGGATAACGGAATCTTGCGTAATACTCTCAAGCGAATTGTCGTTTGGCGGCGTGATAAGCTTGCCGTCTCTTACGATAAAGAAACACTCCCCACTACCTTCGGCTATAAAACCTTCATCATCAAGCAGTAACGCTTCTTCGTATCCAGCGTCCAAGGCTTCGTATTTTGCCATTTGAGAATTCAGATAATTTGCCGCTGCTTTGGCTTTGCCCATCATGGATTTTACCGAATTTCTGGCAAAAGATGAAATCTTAACTTTTATACCGTTAGCAAGTCCTTCGTCTCCAAGATAAGCTCCCCATTCCCATGAAGCTATAGCTGTTTGTACCGGTGCATCTTTATGATTTACGCCCATAACCCCATAACCTAAAAATATAATAGGTCTTATATAAACATTTCCATTGTAAGTGTTAGCTTTTAAAAGTTCTATTTGCGCGTTTTCTAACTCTTTTTGGGTATATTTGGAGTTAATCGCGACTATTTTCGCTGAATTTAGAAGCCTTTTTGTATGATCTTGCAAACGAAAGATCGCCAAGCCTTTATCCGTTTTATAAGCTCTCGTACCCTCAAAGACGCCGTTTCCATAATGAAGCGTATGCGTCAATACATGAACCTTCGCTTCATTCCAAGGAACTAATTTGCCGTCAAACCATATAAATTTAGATTCTACTAAAGCCATGATTTTACCTTTTTGAGTAATTTATTGATAAACTTTAATATTACCTCAAAAAAGTTTAAAGGTAGGTTTAAAAGGGTTCTTACATGTAAGACAAAGCCCAATTTGCACAAATTTATTAATTTTCGCTAAGACAATTTATTTTAGCTTCGCTTGGTTATAATATTTAAAAATCTTACATGTAAAGGGGAGATATGCCGTATGTAAATATAAAAATCACAAAAGAAGGAGCCACAAAAGAACAAAAAGCGGCTCTCATCAAAGGCGTGACGGATTTACTGGTAAATATACTCAATAAAAATCCGAAAACCACAGTTGTAACGATAGATGAACTGGATACGGATAATTGGGGCGTAGGCGGTGAAAGTATCACCGAGATAAGAGCAAAAACGCCAAAGGTTTAAATATCGTTCAACCAAAAACTTGTACGCGAAAAATTTATTTTAAAAATAAAATTTAAGGAGAACAAATGTCAATAGAAATAGGAAAAGCGGCTCCGCAATTTTCACTGAAAAATCAAGATGATGTGGAGATAAGCTTAAAAGATTTGATAGGAAAATGGGTGGTTTTATATTTTTACCCGAAAGATAATACGCCGGGCTGCACGACGGAAGCTTGCGATTTTACGGCGGCGTTGCCTGATTTTAAAGAGTTGGATGCCGTGATATTGGGAATTAGTCCCGATAGCGTTAAATCGCATCAAAATTTTATACAAAAACAAAATATCGCTTTTACCCTTTTATCCGACGAACAAAAAGAGGCGGCAGAAGCTTATGAAGTGTGGAAATTAAAGAAAAATTACGGCAAAGAGTATATGGGCATAGAGCGTTCTACTTTTTTGATTGATCCGAATGGAAAAATCGCTGAAATTTGGCGAAAAGTGAACGTAAAAGGACATAGCGACGAAGTTAAAGCGGCTTTGAAAGCTCTGGAAAAATAATATTTGAAAGATAAGCTTTTTTGCTATTCTTTAAAACAAGATGAGTTAAATGTTGGTGCATATTTGTTGTTCGGTTGACAGCTGTTATTTTTTAAAAAGACTTCGCGAGGCTATGCCTGATGAGAAAATAATCGGTTTTTTTTACAATCCGAATATCCATCCTTATGGTGAATATAAACTACGGCTTTTAGATGTTAAAAGGGATTGTCAAAAACAGGGTATCAGGCTCATTGAAGGAGAGTATGGTTTAAAAGATTGGCTTGAAAGCGTCAGAGGCTTCGAGTGTGAAAAAGAGAGAGGCAAAAGATGTGAGATTTGCTTTGAACAGCGGCTTGATGTCAGTGCAAAAAAAGCCAAAGAGATTGGAGAAAACAGTATCACGACTACACTTTTTATGAGTCCCAAAAAGTCTTTTGAGCAGCTTAGTATAGCGGCGGAGAAAATAAGTCAAAAGCGCGAAATTGAAGTTTTATGTTTTGACTTTAGAAAAAGAGGTGGTACGCAGGAGCAGTTTGCATTAGCTAAGGAAAAGAGACTTTATCGTCAAAACTATTGCGGGTGCATTTATGCTCTTTTAGACCAAAGAGAGGCGCAAAAACGACTTTGCAGCGAACTTTTAAGTCCTGTGGGAAAAGAGATTTTGCCATCGTCTATAGAGGAACGATTGGAAACTTTTGAGAAAGTCGACATATATGAAAAGAATAGGGTTGATTTTACGCTTAAGAGAGAAAAATTTCAAAATTACCGCTTTTTATGGGGGCGTATTTTAGATGAGAGCAACACTGTTTTGCCGAGTTGGTTTTTAGGTGTGTATCATGGGGACTCTGAGGTGATAATTAAAAGTATTGATAGCGGATATGGCTTTGCAGAAAATATGCTGTTTATAGAGCTTTGGCGGTTTAATCAAATAGCAGGCTATATATATAAAAGTGTAAAAGAACTTATTTTTAATCCCCCGACAAATGAAGAGCAAAAAAATATTTGTATGAAATTTCCGGATTATCCTCTCATTATAGTGATTGAAAACATTGAAAAAAAGACTTATAACATAGAGGCGCGCTCAATATTTTATGAAGATGTTAGAGAAGTTTTAGCAATACTTTGATAAAATTTACAGATTTTTGAAATAAGGTTTTTGATTATGATAGATGTTAGAGAGATTCAAGAGATACTCCCGCACCGCTTCCCCTTTTTACTTATAGACAGAGTTGTTGAATTAAACCACGGAGTCTCGATCATAGCATATAAAAATATAACTATTGGCGAGCATATATTTCAAGGACATTTTCCGGGTCATCCCATATATCCCGGTGTTATGATTATAGAAGGAATGGCGCAGGCAGGCGGCGTTTTAGCGTTTAAGAGTGTGCAAAAGACCATACAAAATAAAATAGTTTACTTTATGAGTATAGATAGCGCAAAATTCAGAGTTCCGGTAACACCTGGCGACCGCTTGGAGTATCGGCTTAGCGTTATAAAACACAAAGGCAATATCTGGGTTTTGGATGGTAAAGCGTATGTAGACAATAAACTTGTTGCCGAAGCCGAATTAAAAGCTATGATAGTGGATAAATAGATGAGCTTTATCCATCCGGCCGCGATAGTGGAAGAAGGGGCAGTCTTAGGTGAAGGCGTGACAGTAGGAGCGTATGCTTTTGTATCTGCTAAAAGTGCTATCGGAAAAAACAGCGAGATAAGACAAGGTGCGCAAGTATTGGGAAGTTCCATTATAGGCGAGAATGTGAGGATATATCCATATGCAATTATTGGCGGCGATCCGCAGGATATTTCGTTTAAAGTGGGTGAGATTTCACGCGTTATCATAGGCGATAACACTACGGTAAGAGAATTTG
The DNA here is from genome assembly GCA_031263195.1 of Campylobacteraceae bacterium. GTDB lineage: Bacteria > Campylobacterota > Campylobacteria > Campylobacterales > Campylobacteraceae > JAIRKW01. Next base: position 82,397 of record JAISGD010000024.1, read on the forward strand.
TTACGATAAATGGAGGCTCACAAAAGGGTGATTTTACAACGCGTGTCGGTAAAAACTGTTTTATTATGAATTTTTGTCATATAGCGCACGATTGTACCTTGTACGATAATGTCATTTTAGCAAATTCGGCTACATTGGCAGGACACGTAGAAGTTGGTAGAGATACGGTCATCGGCGGATTGACTCCTGTTCATCAATTTGTAAAAATTGGAGAGGGATGCATGATAGGCGGTGCGAGCGCACTTTCGCAAGATGTTCCGCCATTTTGTCTGGCGGAGGGCAATCGCGCCTATCTTAGAGGCTTAAATCTTATCGGTCTTAGAAGAAGAGAACTCAAAGAGGATATTGACGCTTTAAGCGCAGCGTATAAAACGCTTTTTAAAAGTAACCGCTCATTGCGTCAAAGCGCTGAGGATTTGTTAAACGCCACGACAAATGGTAAAGTCCGCCTTATGTGCGAATTTGTTTTAAACACAAAGCGCGGAATTAATTATGAAAGAGATACCAATGAAAGAGTGTAGTTTTTGCGGCGTTAAATATGATGATAATACGCGGCTGTTAGCGGGAAAGAATCCTGATGCATATATATGCGAATCTTGTATAGAAGCCGCTTTTAAAATTGTCTCCGGCGATTTGGATACAGGTGCTAAAGAAAGTGGTTTTGATAAAGAACTCTTGACCCCGAAAGAACTTAAAAGAGTTTTGGATGAGTTTGTCATCGGGCAAGAGCGGGCAAAAAAAGTTTTTTCAGTTGGAGTCTATAACCATTATAAACGTATTTTTAAGCAGGATATCAAAGATGATGATACTGAAATTTCCAAGTCAAATATACTTTTAATAGGTCCCACCGGCAGTGGTAAAACACTTATGGCGCAGACATTGGCGCGCCACTTGGATGTGCCTATAGCTATTTGTGATGCTACGAGTCTAACAGAAGCCGGCTATGTGGGTGAAGATGTTGAAAATATCCTCACGCGTCTTTTTCAAGCGGCAGAAGGCGATGTCAAAAGATGCGAACAGGGTATTGTTTTTATAGATGAGATTGATAAAATCGCTCGCATGAGCGAAAATCGCTCCATCACGAGAGATGTTTCCGGAGAAGGTGTACAGCAGGCGCTGCTTAAAATCATAGAGGGAAGCATTGTGAATATTCCGCCGAAAGGCGGACGCAAACATCCGAATCAAGAATTTATTCAGATAGACACAACGAATATTCTTTTTGTTTGCGGTGGTGCATTTGACGGACTTGAAGAGATAATAAAACGAAGAGTCGGTAAAAATATTTTAGGTTTCAACCAAGATAAACGCGGTAAAAGTGAAGATAGCGAACTATTGAACCTGTTGGAACCGGATGACTTGATACATTACGGACTTATCCCTGAACTTATCGGACGGTTACATGTAAACGCAGTACTTCAAAATATCGGTAAAGCGGATATGATACGCATCCTCACAGAGCCGAAAAATGCTATTTTGAAGCAGTATAAAAAACTGTTTGCGATAGATGACGTAACGCTTACTTTTGAAAGCGATGCGCTTGATGCTGTCGCTGAACTTGCCATAAAAAGAAGAACCGGAGCCAGAGGGCTTAGGACGATAATGGAAGAGTTGATGACGGATGTTATGTTCGAACTTCCTGATTTTAAAGGGTATGAGATAGTTATTACACTTGATGTTGTAAAAGGCGGCGAAAAACCGCTTTTTATCAAGAAAAATAAAAAAAGCGCGTGAAGGAGCGTAAACAACGATGATTTTAGATAAGTTGATAGGATTTTTCTCAAGTGATATGGGTATTGATTTGGGTACGGCAAATACGCTTGTGTTGGTTCGCGGCAAAGGTATCATTATAGACGAACCTTCGGTTGTTGCGGTCAGGCGTGATAAGTACGGCAAACAGGACATTTTAGCTGTCGGACATGAAGCGAAAAAAATGGTTGGTAAAACGCCAGGAGATATTGAGGCTATAAGACCTATGAGGGATGGCGTTATTGCCGACTTTGATATGACTGAAAAAATGATTCGTTATTTTATAGAAAAAGCCCATAAAAGAAAAAATTTTTTAAGACCGCGTATCATTATCTCTATACCTTACGGGTTGACACAAGTTGAGCGGAAAGCTGTTAGAGAGTCTGCTATGAGTGCAGGCGCTAGAGTGGTATTTTTGATTGAAGAACCTATGGCGGCGGCTATCGGTGCGGATTTATCTATTAGAGAGCCCAAAGGGAGTTTAATAGTAGATATCGGCGGCGGTACTACAGAGATAGGCGTTATCTCTTTGGGCGGTCTTGTTATCAGCAAATCAATTCGTGTTGCAGGCGATAAAATAGATATGGCGATAGTGGACTATGTGAAGAAAAAATATAACCTTCTTATCGGCGAAAGAGGCGGAGAGGATATAAAGATAGGGATAGGAAGCGCGACGCCTTTAACTCCGGAATTATCTATGATGGTAAAAGGACGCGACCAAGTCAGCGGGCTTTTGAGTCGTATAGAAATGACAAGCGAAGATGTGAGAGAAGCTATGAAAGAACCGCTAAGAGAGATAGCCGATGCGTTAAAAGATGTTCTTGAGGTTACGCCTCCGGATTTAGCGGGTGATATAGTTGAAAACGGTATTGTTTTGACAGGCGGGGGCGCTTTGATACGCGGACTTGACAAATATTTGAGTAATGAAGTTAAGTTACCCGTATTTATAGGAGAAGAGCCATTGTTGGCAGTTGCCAAAGGCACAGGTAAAATGCTTGAAGATATAGAATTTTTGCAGCAAGCGGATAATGAATAATAAACTCAAAGTTTTTTTAATCATCATTCTTTTAGCTGCTATTTCTGTTAACTATTCGAATGGTTTAAGAGGCTTGGCGGGTGATATCTCGTCTTTTGTCACAAATATTTATATAAGTGCAAAAGAAGGGTTTTCAGATACGGTAAGCGAACACTTTAATCAGCGTGATGAGATACGTGATTTACGTCAAAAAAATGCTGAACTTTCGGAGTTGGCTCAAGTCTCATCCGCTTATGCGACAAAGCTCAATGCCATGCTAAAAGAGGTAAATCTTAGCAAATACGGTGTTGAAACTAAAATTGTTAGAGCACTTTCGTACGCCACTCTTGGTGATTATAATAGACTTTGGCTTGATTTTGACGGTTTTGATGAGCGTAAAATCTATGGTCTTATGTATCAAGGCTACAGTGCAGGCATAGTGACGGCACAAGACGGAAGAGCTTTAGCGCTTTTGCAGCAAGACCCCAAATCAACATTCTCAGTTTATATGGGTATAAATAAAATAAAAGGTATCGCGTTTGGTGCGGGCGATAAAATAGAGATACGATACATCCCTTTGTGGAGTGAACCGAAAGTGAATGATGAGGTTATTACAAGCGGATTGGATAATATATTTTTTGAAGGGTTGAAAGTTGGAAAAATTGCGGCTGTTCATAAAAGTGAATCATACTTTACGGCTGTTGTTGAACCGTATGCTGCTGTTGAAGTACTGGGATTTTTCCGCGTTATACTTTAAGAAAGATGATTTTTTTGTTTATGTATTCGGAGCATCGCTCCGGGTAAATTTTTAAAAAGGATAATTTTATGCCGAAGCGCACTGATATAAATACTATTTTACTTATAGGCTCAGGTCCCATTATTATAGGACAGGCTTGCGAGTTTGACTATTCAGGAACACAGGCAGCTAAAACACTAAAAGAGTTGGGATATAGAGTGGTTCTCATCAACTCAAATCCGGCAACAATCATGACAGATCCGGAATTTGCAGACAGGACATATATAGAACCGATTACAGCTGAAGTAGTTGAGCGAATTATTGAAAAAGAGAAAGTTGACGCTATTTTACCCACAATGGGTGGTCAAACCGCACTTAATACTGCGATGAGGCTCTACGAGAGCGGTAAAATTGCAAATGTAAAATTTTTAGGTGCGAATCCGGAAGCTATAAAAAAAGGTGAAGACAGACAGGCTTTTAAAGAAGCTATGATAAAAATAGGTATGGATTTGCCAAAATCAAGTTATGCTTATACGCTTGATGAGGCTGCCAAAGCGGCGGAAGAAATAGGTTTTCCGCTCATTATCAGGGCTTCTTATACATTGGCCGGAAGCGGAAGCGGTGTAGCGTACAATATAGACGAATTTAAAGAGTTAGCTGCGCGCGGTATGGATATAAGTCCGATAAATGAGATACTCATAGAAGAATCCTTGCTTGGCTGGAAAGAGTACGAGATGGAGGTTATCAGGGATAAATATGATAACTGTATCATTGTCTGCTCTATAGAAAACCTTGACCCGATGGGTGTTCATACCGGAGACAGTATAACAATTGCGCCGGCATTAACATTGACGGATAAAGAGTATCAAAAAATGCGAAATGCCTCATTTGAGATTTTGCGTGAAATAGGTGTAGATACGGGCGGAAGTAATGTGCAATTCGCTGTCAATCCGAAAACAGGACGAATGACTGTTATAGAGATGAATCCGCGTGTTTCACGTTCATCCGCACTAGCTTCAAAGGCTACCGGTTATCCGATAGCGAAAGTGGCGACGCTGTTGGCTGTTGGTTTTACGCTCGATGAGATTAAAAACGACATTACCGGTACGGCGGCAAGCTTTGAGCCGGTAATTGATTATATTGTTACAAAAATTCCCCGATTTACATTTGAAAAATTTCCTTTAGCCGAATCCACGCTTACTACTTCCATGAAAAGCGTTGGGGAAGTGATGGCAATAGGCAGAACTTTTAAAGAGTCGTTACAAAAAGCACTTTGTTCGCTTGAAACCGGACTTTACGGGTTTAATAAACTTGCCTGCAAAGATGATTTGCTGATAAGCGAGATTAGAAGAGCTAATGCCAATAGACTGCTCTATATCGCGGAGGCTTTTAGACGTGGTTTTTCTGTGGACGAGGTATATAAACTTTGCCAAATAGATGTTTGGTTTTTAAGGCAGATTGAAGAGATAGTCTCTTTTGAAAAAGAGATAGATATGAGGATTTTGAACAATACAAAGCTTTTAAGATTTGCAAAGACTTATGGGTTTTCCGATGAGATGATAGCCTCAATTATTAATGATAAAGACAATCTCGCACTAACGCAAAATGATATATATTATGCAAGAAACAGAGCCGGTATTTTTCTTGAGTACAATAACGTAGACACGTGTGCTGCAGAGTTTGAAGCATTAACACCATATCTTTATTCAACTACTAACATAACGGCTAACAACAATATCGTTAGTAAAAATAGCGATAAAAAAAAGGTATTGATAATAGGCGGTGGTCCAAACAGAATAGGTCAGGGCATAGAGTTTGACTACTGCTGTGTACATGCTGCTTATGCGCTTAAAGATATGGGTGTTGAAACTATTATGTATAACTGCAACCCCGAGACTGTTTCTACAGATTATGACACAAGCGATATTCTCTATTTTGAGCCTATTGATTTTGAGCGTGTGAGAAGCGTTGTTGAGCTTGAAAATCCGGACGGTGTTATTGTCCATTTCGGAGGTCAAACTCCGCTCAAACTTGCTAAACAGTTAACAGCCTCCGGAGCGAAGATTATCGGTACAAGCGCTCACGTTATAGATGTAGCCGAAGATAGGGAAAAATTCTCAAAATTTATCAAAGAAAATAATATTAACCAGCCTCAAAATGCTACTGCTTTAAGCGAGGAAGAGGCGATAGAAAAAGCCAATGTTATAGGTTATCCTGTACTTGTGCGTCCGAGTTATGTTCTTGGCGGTCGTGCTATGAGGATAGTTTATAACGAGAACGAATTAAAACTCTATATGAAAGAAGCGGTCAATGTAAGCCACCAGTCTCCTGTGCTTATAGACCAATTTTTAGATCGTGCAATAGAGCTTGATGTAGACGCGATAAGCGATGGTAAAGATGTCTATATCGGCGGTATTATGCAGCATATAGAAGAAGCCGGTATTCATAGCGGCGATAGCGCCTGCTCATTGCCGGCTGTTAGCTTGTCTCCCAAGATAGTTAAAAAAGTAGAACAACAAACAAAACAAATCGCTATAAATCTTGGCGTTATAGGGCTTATGAATATCCAATACGCTATTTATCAAGACGATATCTATATGATAGAGGTGAATCCTCGCGCGAGTAGAACGGTACCGTTTATCAGTAAGGCCACCGGTGTTCCGATGGCAAAGGTTGCCACACGTGTTATGTATCAGGGTAAACTGAAAGAGGCATTGAAGTTTTATGATAAATTTGATGTAGTTTACGAAGAAGGCGGTATACTCAAAGCCAAGATTAAAAACCATGTAGCTGTGAAAGAGGCTGTTTTCCCATTTGGCAGGCTTCAAGGGGCGGATACGATATTGGGACCGGAGATGAAATCAACCGGCGAAGTTATGGGTATCAGCGAGAGTTTCGCTATCTCTTTTGCCAAGAGCCAAATCGCTGCAGGCAATATGCTTCCCAAAAACGGTACGGTATTTTTATCTTTAACGGACGCCGATAAGATTTTTGCTAAAAGGCTTGGAGAGAGTTTTAAAAAGATAGGATTTTTCATTATTGCGACAGGCGGTACACATAAAGCTTTAATTGACGCCGGACTTGAGGCTGAGTTTGTATATAAAGTCAGTGAAGGACGCCCGAATATCGAGGATAAGCTTAAAAATAAAGATATAGCATTAGTGATAAACACAAGTGATAATAAATCAAGCAAAGATGACGCCAAAAAAATAAGACAAAGCGTTTTGAGGTTTAATATACCATATTTTACGACTGTTTCGGAAGCGTTTGTGGCGATAGAAGCGATAGCGAATTTACAAAAAGACAGCGTATTGGAACCAAAAGCTTTACAAGAATATTTAAAAATTTAAATTATCGGTTATTGATTTTATCCATTATTTTTTAGGGTTAATCGGTTTATAAAACTATTTGCAATTTGGTAAATTCTGCCGGTAACAAATGCCTGTATTTTGTAATGAATTTCATATATTAAAATTTTAAAGTGATGTGTGGAGTCTTTAGTTTGCATTGCTTTAATGTTAAAATATTATTCTCAAAGTTTTTTACTATTCTAATTTTTAATATTTACTGCTGAAATCAATAACTATTTTGTTCACTCTACCGGTATTCATTATATTTATTGTTTAGTAATTTGAGTGATGTGTCTACAAAAATTCTTTTAATATTAAGAGAATTTTGGCATAATCAGAAAATATTTTAATCGATACAAATTTGTACATATTAATTGAAAAAGTTTTTTTATGGTATATCTCGCACAGACTGATACGACAGTTGGATTTTTATCCAAAGACGCTAAACTTTTAAACGCGCTGAAATCACGCGCACTTGATAAATGTTGCATTGTATGTGCTGCGTCATTTTCGGAACTTAAAGCAAGAGTGCCGAGCAAATATAAAAATCTTGTTCGACGCGCTAAGAAAACAACATTTATTTTACAAAACGGTTTTTCATTCAGGCTTGTAAAAGATGACGCGCATGCGACATTGTTACGAAAAACAGGCTGGCTTTACTCTACATCTGCAAATGAAACCGGTAAGCGTTTTGATATGGAATTTGCCAAATCAAAAGCTGATATTATAATAGAAGATGAGAGAGGATTTTTTGAGAGCGCACCATCCGCGATACTGAAACTTGGGCGTAAACATCTTAAAAAGATACGCTAACTGTCAGCATATAATTTATAAATTAAAAAATTTGGTATGATTAATATCCTTGTTCATTTAATTGTTTATACAAATCACAGATATATTTTTCTCTCAAAGCATCGCAAGCCTTACCGAAATATTTTTTTGCAGTATGCTTATCTTGTTTTACGCCTTCACCGCTAGAGTATAAATGACCAAGACCGATACAACCTCCTGCGTATCCTTCATCGCAAATTTTTTTGTAATACTCGAATGCTTTTAAATAATCCCGCTCTACACCTTGTCCATTAGCATATAAGGTACCAAGATAAAAACAACTTGTAGCATCTTCTTTAGCACAAGCTTCTGTAAAATATTTAAATGATTTAAAATAATCCTGCTTTACACCCTTACCTGCATAATATAAACTACCAACCTGCACGCAGTTTGTAACATTTCCTTTATCGCAATCTTTTTTAAAAAGTTCAAAACTTTCATCTGCCAATAATATACCTGATAAAAACACCAATATTAAAAATATCTTTTTCACTTTTCTGTTCCCAAGTCTATTTTAAAAATCCTACCGTACTGCCTTCTCCAAACGCGCCTTTAGTCTCTCTTTCTATAGCCTCTTTAAAGTCGTCCAGCGTAAAAATAGGCTCTTTTTTCAAAGCGACTTTAAGAGCGGTGTTTTTCAAAACTATCTGTATTTGACCTCCCGTAAGAGAATAACTAGCCAAATTTTTTATATCAAAATCCTCCTCGTACAAAGCGCTCTCAGGCAAAGCTTGCTGCCAAAGTTTTATTCGCTGTTTTAGATTTGGTTTCTCAAACTCTATCTTATAATCAAATCTTCTTGAAAACGCCGGGTCAATATTTTCCAGCATATTTGTAGTCGCTACCAAAAGTCCGTCAAATCGCTCTATTTGTTCTAAAAAAATGTTTTGCATTTGATTGTGCATTTTATCCGCGCTCGCCGCCCCTTCGCTTGATCTGGCGCTCAAAAATTGGTCGGCTTCATTTAACAACAAAAGAGGTTCTGTTTTTGTTTTATGACAAAGTTCTTTATAAGTGTCAAAGATTTTCCGCACGTTTTTTTCGCTCTCTCCCACATATTTGGACAAAATCTTTGAACAGTCAAAATTTAAAACTTGCTTTTTAAGTGATTTCGCCAACGAAAGAGCGGTCATCGTTTTGCCGGTTCCCGGCGGTCCGTAAAGAATAATCTTCGCGTCAACCCCCTTTTTCTTATCTTTTATGCCCCACTCTTTCAAACGAGCCACCACGACTTTATCTAATTGCTTTAAGATACCCTCCAACGCGTCTCGTATTTTCGGGGATATGACGACGTCGTTTAAATTTGTCTTTGGTTCTATCAGCTCAAAAATATCTTGCTCGGCTATTAACATATCAAGTTTTATCTTTTTGCTTTTTTTCTCTTTATCAGGATGCATAATCTTTTGCAAAATATCCTCATTGATATAAAAACTCCTGCTCACTCCTCCAAAAGCGGTAAACATCTCGTCATAGTCGATAATCCCGCTTTCAATGAGTTTTGAACCGTCCTCTAAAATCGCGCGATTTTTTATGCGTTCGTACTCGTCAAAACTAACAAGTCCTATTAGAGTATTCATCTCTCTTAAACTTTCAAACTCTCCGGAATACTCCTCTTTCAAAAGCGCTAAAAAAATAATCTGCTCTTTTATATCAAACGAGTGTTCCTTAAAAAGACTCTCTATCACGACCTCGTTTTTCGTGACTTTAAGCCGTTCGCTTATACGCGCTTCCAAAAGCTGAAGTTTTGTTTGAAGTCTATTGACGCCAATAGCGTTTTGAGTTGTATTTTGTCTTGTGGAACTTATTTTTTGATATAACTCTATCCTGAAAAATTGATCTTTTATATACTCCAAATGGTCGCTATAAGGCGTAATATCGGGCAGTATCATCTCTAAATTTCCATCTTCCAAAAGCTTTAAAAATGTGGGGCTTGGAGTTATTATGCCGTTGTAAAGCTCAAGATTGGAAAAATCGCTCAATTTCAACTGCGTAAAATTGCTTTGTATCACCCAGCCAAGATCTATTACATTTTTTAAAAGCGGAACTTTTTGAAGCTGCGCGTAATCTTTTTTGCCAAAAATCTCGATTAGTATATCGTTAGCGATAATATCAACTTCGCCTTCAATATAATGACGCACCAACGCTTGAAGTATTTTCGCCTCGTCTTCGCCGCATTTTAAATGCGAAAAGATTTTACTTTTTTTTATATCCTCATTTTCTAAAAAATCTATCAAATATTCCAATTTTTATCCTCTTTATTTAATTCTTTTGGCGGCGTTGCATCCGTCTTCCAGTCCGAAATCACACGCCTTTTTAAAAAAGTTTTTCGCCGCTTCCATATTATATACGCCGCCTCTTTTATCAGCGTATAAAAGTCCTATTTGATAGCATATGTTTTTGTTTGAACGACTGCTGCAAGCTTGATTGAAGTAATTAGCCGCCTCTTGCAAGCTTGTTATCGGGCTCTTTTTGTCCGTATATAAAATGGCAATCTTATAGCAGCTATCAGTGTCTTTCAAATCACATCCTTTCTCATAAAAGTTGCTTGCTTTGAAGTAATCCTTAGGAGCGCTTTGCGTATAAATATCGCCTGCCTTGACGCAACCTTTGGCATACCTCATGTCGCAGGCTCTTTCAAAAAAATTCTGTGCTTTTACCGTGTCGTTATTTTCTAAATAATAGTTTCCAAATTCATAACATTTGAGTGAGTCGCCGCTATAAATACCGACAGTGCATGATTTTTCTATAAAAGCCCTCGCTTTTGCCGAATCTTTTGGAACGCCAAGACCGTTTTCATATATATTGGCGGCATTTTCACAACTCTCATAAAGCCCTCCTTCGCAAGCTTGGGCATAATATTTAACCGCTTCGGTATAACTTTGCGTTAAACCCTCACCTGTTTCATACATATTTCCAATTAACGAGCACCCTTTTCCGTATTTGGCTTTACAGCTTTTGTCTAAATATCCAACAGCTTCTTGATAATTTTTATTTAGGTAGTAATGATAGCCTATGTTGTAACAAGATAATTTATCATTATTTTCATCGCAACCAATTTTAAAATGCCCTATAGCAGCCTCATAATCTCCTCTTTTCATCGCGGCATCACCGGCTACAAAGTTTTCGTCAAATAAAAGCGAGCAGCCGCCTAAAAAAACCGCGATGGCGGCAAACAGAGCAACTCTTCTCATCTACTGCTCCTTCCAAAAATTGTATTTATTATAAAATAATAGCACAAAGAGGATATTTTTGCTTTTTTAGCGTTTTTGAGCTTACTATGTGAGGGTTTTTAAAAAATATCATTATCGCTTGTATGTTTTATATCTATATCGGCGACTTGCTCCTTTAAAATCCTTTTCAATACTTTACCTGTGGCGTTTTTCGGCAACTCTTTCGAGAAGAAAATATGCTTTGGAATTTTAAAATTAGCGAGGTGTTGTTTTAAATATTTTTTGATTTGTAATTCATTCATAGGCTCAACTACATTATCTTTAAATTGGATAAATGCTACCACATCCTCATCGCCAAGTTCGCTTTTTTTACCTATTACAGCGGCGATTTCAACATCGTTTAATTGATATAAAATCTCTTCGATTTCGCGCGGATAGATATTTATTCCTTTTGAAATTATCAAATCTTTTTTTCTGTCCACTATAAATAAAAAGCCGTCTTCATCAAGTTTTCCCAAATCTCCCGTTCTAACCCAACCGTTTATCAATGTCTCGGCGGTAGCTTCCGGTCTATTAAGATAGCCCTGCATAGCGCAGTCGCCTTTAACTATTATTTCACCCACTTCACCTAAGGGTAGCTCCATCATTTCATCATCTACTATTTTTATCTCATATCCGGGAAGTGCAGGTCCGACTGAAAGCGGCTTTTGCTTTTCAAGTCTATTTACAGCGACTGCAGGAGAGCATTCACTAAGTCCATAGCCTTCAAGCAAAACGCCGCGTGTAAATTTTTTACCAAAATCCAATAGAGATTTCTCGCTTAAAGGTGCACTGCCTGATATAAAAAGCCTGACTTTATGAAACCACATAAAATACCAGGGAATTTTTGCTTTTATAAGAGCATTATATACAGTGGGTACGCCTAAAAATATCGTTACTTTTTTTAAAAGCGTCTGTTTTAATATATTTGAAAAAGGAAAAACAGAGCGAATAACTACAACCGAAGAGTTGAAATATATAGGCAGCATCACCATAATCGTAAGTGTAAATGTATGAAACATCGGCAAATAGACGATAAATCTATCTTTTGGTTCTATTTTAAAAGCGATTTTCACTGCGACCATATTTGAAAGCATATTGCGGTAACTTAGCATAGCGCCTTTTGGTTTACCCGTTGTGCCCGAAGTATAAACTATGCAGGCGATATCGTCTATAGTGGGGCGTTTAGTTGGTGTATATGCGCTTTGTTGATGATTCATAATAGTCTTGTAGTTTAGGTTTTTATCATCATAGTATTCATACTCTTCCGTCCAAATGATGGCCTCTATTTTTGTGGAATTAAATAATCTTTTGGTCTCTTTGGCAAATGATGCGGATGAAAACAGCAGTTTTGCGCTGCAATCGTTTAGGATATGCTCAAACTCTTCGCGCTTCAAAAATGTATTTATTGGTACGCTTATCGCGCCGAGTTTCGAAAGCGCCAGCAAAGAGATGATAAACTCTTCGCTGTTCACGACTATGATAGCCGCCGTATCGCCCGCTCTTATACCAAACTCGTATAGAAAATCCGCCAAAATATCCACTTTTTGTTTCAGTTCGATATTGCTTATTTTCTGTTTGTCTATAAAGAACATAGTCTTTTTGGGATTTTCTTTGGCATTATGTTCTACCATTTCGTAAAAATTTTGAAAGTTATATCCTAACATATTTAAAACCTGTATGTAAATGACATATTTAAAAGATGTGCGCTGCCATCGGTAAATTTGCCGTTAACGCCGTATTGGTTGGTTGCAATATTGCGCTCCTCTTTGTCCGAAAAGAGATATGCCATACCAATACTCATATCTTGATTTAACTTATATTCAAAGCCTGCGGCGTAATTTTTAGAATCCGAATCCGGCAGTTCAAATGCTAAATTTTCACTTGGTGCCGGCGTTTTATCTATAGTAAATCCTGCCATTAGTTTTAGATTATCCGTCGCTTGATGCGTTACGCCAAGTCGAAAAGTATTGGAATCGCGCCAATTTTTCGGTTTTGCTTTACCAAAAAACTTTGTAGCCTCATTGCCACTCTCATTTGGAAAATTAAAATCTATCTGTTTAAACGCCGACCAGTAGACTCTCTCGTATACAAATTCAACCGTTGTTTTTTGAAAAAATGTGTAAGCAACAGCCAGATCAAGCACGGCGGGCAACGGAACTTCGACGTTTGCATCCCCATTATACGAATATATTGCATAATTCAAGTCTGCATCGCCACTTAAAGTCAAATTGACTTTTGAGCGATATGTTGCGGCAAATTTTAACTCTTCGGTTGGTCTGATGGAGAGCGCCAGATTGTATCCAAAATCAAACGAATCTCCTTCCATGTCCATTTTAACAGGCTGTCCCATGCCATTTGCATCGCTTGCTACTTCACCTGTTGTATAAACAGCTCTCGCTCCAAATCCTATAGATGCATAATCGTTTATCTTGTAAGCTGCCGTAGGATTAGCCTCTATAATTTTTAATGAGAATTTTTTTGCGCTCATGGCTTGATACGACGTATCCCATCGTTTTGCAAGACCTCCCGGAACCGCTACGGAAAAACCAAATCTCCAGTCATCATGATATACCGGCGTTACAAAATGCAAAAGCGGAGCTACTATATTTTCTGCTTTTGACTTGCCGTCATGTGAACCACCGAGTGAAGCATTATTGTCGGTATAAGTCATTTTCGGCAGATTTACATATGTAAGAAATAATTGAAGTTCACTTTTGTTTGGATCTAAAAACGCCATATTAGCAGGATTGTAGTAACTTGCGTCCGCTCCGTTTACCGCCGCGACATTTGCCGCGCCAAGAGCTAAACCGCTTAGAGATTGCTCAGGAATTTTATATCCCGAAGCCAATACCGATGAACTAAGAAGAGCCGATATAGCCAACGCTTGAACGCAAATTTGTTTTTGAAAGTTATTTGTACTTTTCATTAATTTAGTATCCCTTTTATCCCTTATTCGGGTTTTGTTGTAAACTGTAAAGCAGGTTTATCTCCTGCGCCCATATAGTTTCATCTATTGTTTCCAAAATCAGCGGAATGTCGTCCATTCGCGCGTCATTCATAATAAATGAAAACGCTTCTAATCCCAATTCTCCTTTACCGATGCTCTCATGCCTGTCAACGCGACTTTGGAATTTTACCTTAGAATCGTTGATATGCATGCCCTTTAAATATTTAAATCCTATAATATTATCAAACTCTTGCATAGTTTTTTCATAAACTTTTCTATTTCGTATATCATATCCCGATGTGAAAAGATGACAGGTATCTATGCAAACGCCTACACGTGATTTATCTGCGGAGTGTTCTATAAGATAGGCTAGATGTTCAAATCTATATCCAAGGTTGCTCCCTTGTCCGGCTGTATTCTCAGCTACGAGTGTAACGCCTGTACTTTTTTCCAAAACTTCATTCATACAGTCAGATATGTTTTTCAAGCACTCTTCTTCGCTTATCTCTTTAAGGTGACTTCCGGGATGAAAATTTAATTTTTCAAGTCCTAACTCTTCACATCTTTGTACTTCGTCTAAAAACGCTTCAAACGATTTTTGTCTTTGCTCTTTGTTTGGGTGCCCTAAATTTATAAGATAGCTGTCGTGCGGCAGAACATATTTGGGTAGAATGCCAACTTCATCAAGCGCTTTTTTGAAAGCTTCTATCTGAGATTTTTCGAGTGGTTTTGCATTCCATTGACGTTGATTTTTGGTAAACAGAGCGAATGCTTTCGCATCTATGGCTTTAGCGTTAAACGGGGCGTTCTCTACTCCTCCACCAGCGCTTACATGTGCTCCTATGTATTTCATTGCTCTTTTCCGAGTTTTGTTATTTGTATTATCACGCTATTTTGCAAATCACTAAATTCGGCACCACTCTTATTTACTTCATACGATATATCAAACTCTTCTGCTTCAGCGATATGTTGAAAAAATCCGCTGTCTGTTTTTGTAAGATTATGAGATTTATATATAGGTTTTTGTGCCAAAATATCGTCTATCAACTCATTGTAATGCGGCTGTAAAAAGAGTTTTTCGTTAAAAATCCCTCGTGTCATACATTTATCGTTGATACATATATTGCCTGCAGATTTATAGTCCAGCACTGCAACGCCGCCTGAAAATATTTGCAAGTTAGCGTATTTACCGCCTCTTTTGTAAAAACCTATGCCACTTAATTTTAAAGAAGGGGTTTTAACGAGAAGCTTAACCGGCTGTGAAGTCTCTATATTCTGTTCTTTGACGCTGCATGCGCTGAAAAAAAGCATAATTCCTGCAAACATTATAAAAAATCTATACATAATATACTCCAAGTACAACTTTAAATTGCAAAAACAAACTAAAAAAGTTAAGCATTCTACCATAAATTCTTTTTACAAATATTTAAGGTATGCGTGTTATAATTCTACCCTTTGTTTTTATATTCAAAATTAGCCGCTTCTAAATACGGCCCATTCGTCTAACGGTTAGGACATCGCCCTTTCACGGCGGTAACACGAGTTCGAATCTCGTATGGGTCACCACTTACTGGATTTTATGTGCTTCTGTCGGATTATTGACTGCTATTTACTTTATTTATTTTATAGTTCCACGAATTATTTCGAGGGAATTTATAAATGCGTAAAATATTTGTTGACAGTTCTTTTTTGATTATATCGCTCACGCTTTATTTTAGTTTTGTTTTAAATATAACTTTTTGGATTTATATTTATACTCATGTAGATATAACCGGCTTTAGTGTTGGATTATTTGTTTGCACGCTGCCGTTTTTTATATTTGCGCCTATGTGTATCATTTTTAATATACTAATGATTCCGTTTTTAGGCATATTTATTGCCTCTTTTCTTATGGTAATATCAGCTGCTGCGAGTTATATGATGTACTCATACGGTGTGTATATAGATTCAGATATGATACGAAATGTTTTTGAGACAAATACAAGAGAAGCTGTCGATTTAATGACGCCCTCATTTGTGTTGTGGACATTTTTTCTTGGGGTGGTTCCATCAATTTTCCTATTTTTGGTAAAAGTAAAATACAGATCGTTAAAGGATGAGTTGAAAAGACGTTTATTTATGATATTTTTGTCACTTATAATTGTAATTGCCATAACGGTTCTTTCTTACAAAGAGTACGCTTCTTTCGGACGTAATAACAATCAAGTGAGAAAACTTATAATTCCCGTGAATTATATATACTCCGTATGGAAATATTTTAAAATAGAATCTCTTGCTAACAGAAACTTTGAAAAGTTAGACCCTGAAGCGCAATTGATTCCCCATAAAGATTCAGCTTTGACTGTTATCATAATGATAATGGGAGAGACAGCCAGAGCACAAAATTTCGCGCTAAGCGGGTATAGGAAAAACACAAATCCAACTCTTGTTAAAGAGGATATTATCTATTTTAATGACGTGACATCATGCGGAACGGCTACCGCCATATCCGTTCCTTGCATATTTTCAAATATGAATAGAAAGTCATTTGATACAACAAGTGCCAAATTTACCGAAAATGTTTTGGATTTGGCAAAAGAGTTGGGCTATAATGTTTTTTGGAGAGACAATAATGACGGTTGTAAGGGTGTATGCGACAGAGTAAATAATGAAGTTATGATAAAAACTCTAAGCAGTAACAAATACTGCGATGATAAAAGTTGTTATGACGAGGTATTGCTTGACGGATTGGAAGAGTATTTGCGCGATATAAAACAAGATACTTTTATTGTATTGCATACAATGGGTTCACATGGTCCATCATATTATAAAAGATATCCTGATAAATTTCGGGTATTTGGACCCACGTGTGACACAGCTCAAATACAAGACTGTACAAAAGATGAGATTGTCAACACTTATGATAATACAATTGTTTATACCGATTATATCATCTCACAAACTATCAATATACTGAAAAAATTTTCAAATTATGAATCAGGATTGTTATATGTCTCCGATCATGGGGAGTCTTTGGGTGAAAAAAATATATATTTACATGGTTTGCCGTACGCTATAGCGCCTAAAGAGCAGACGAGCGTACCGATGATTTTATGGATGTCGGAGAATATGAAAAAGTATGACCATATAGACTATAACTGCATGAAAAACGATGCTAAAACCAAGAGCTACAGTCATGACAATTTGTTTCACTCAATTTTAGGGTTACTGAAGATAAAGACAAAAGTTTACGATAAAAATCTTGACATGTTTGAAAGTTGCCGCACTCAAGCGCTGCTGCATTAAGTTCAAGGTTTTACGCAGTTAAAAGAGAAACTATCAATAAGCCTATTGCAATATTTGCTGATAAAAAGTGTGGCATCATAATAATCTGTAAGATTGAAAATTTAATATTTAAAACAAAAATGGAGACAATAAATATTAAAATTATTTAAGGTTCAGTGATTTTTGAATGGTGCGGATGAAGAGACTCGAACTCCCATGCCTTGCGGCGCCAGATCCTAAGTCTGGTGTGTCTACCAATTTCACCACATCCGCATAACAATAATAAAAAGCGTGTATTAAAACGCTGATAAAATTTCTTTTTTCAAAACGCAAATTTATTTGATGTGAAGTTAAAAACTCCGTATCCAACTTACTTTCTAAAAAAATTTTCATAAAAGCAAACAAACTTCGAGGATTTAAAAGAACACATGTTTCTGACGCACTTCCTCAAACAAAATCAATGGTACGCCCAAGAGGATTCGAACCTCTGACCTACGGCTTAGAAGGCCGTTGCTCTATCCAGCTGAGCTATGAGCGCATTTTATCGTTTAG
The DNA here is from genome assembly GCA_031263195.1 of Campylobacteraceae bacterium. Classification (GTDB taxonomy): domain Bacteria; phylum Campylobacterota; class Campylobacteria; order Campylobacterales; family Campylobacteraceae; genus JAIRKW01. Next base: position 100,050 of record JAISGD010000024.1, read on the forward strand.
CAAGCCAGCATTGTTTCAAACTATATTAAAACAAGCCTCTTTTATTGCTCAATGGTACGCTCGATAGGAGTCGAACCTACAACCTACAGATCCGAAGTCTGTTGCTCTATCCAATTGAGCTACGAGCGCAAATGGGGTGAGTTGTGGGGATTGAACCCACGACCCTCAGGACCACAATCTGATGCTCTACCGACTGAGCTAAACTCACCATTAAATACTGGTCGGGGCGACAGGATTTGAACCTGCGACCCTCTGGTCCCAAACCAGATGCGCTACCAGGCTGCGCTACGCCCCGAAAATAAAAAACAAGGCTGAAAGTTTACACAAAACATTTGTTTTTGTCAAGACTTTTTGCTTTCATTAATCAATTTATGACTGTTTTATGCACCGTTAAATCTGATAATTCCATTATCCGGACTACTTGCTGTTGCAAATGGCTTTTTTGCCATTCTGCCGGATAGATAACTACCGCGTCCCGCTATCACTGCGTGTTTCATCGCTTTTGCCATTATAATAGGCTCTTTTGCGTAAGCTAAAGCACTATTTGTCAAAACTGCGTCTGCGCCTGTCTCCATAGCTATAACTGCGTCACTGGCGCAGCCTATACCTGCATCTACTATAACCGGTACTTTTACAGCTTCTTTGATAAATATAATATTGTATCTGTTTTGTATGCCAAGACCGCTGCCAATTGGCGCGGCGAGCGGCATCACAGCGGCACTTCCGGCATTTTCCAATCTTTTTGCCGTTATCGGGTCGTCATTTGTATAAGACATTACGGTAAAGTCGTCTTTTGCCAAAATTTCACATGCTTTTAGAGTCTCTATGATATCAGGATAAAGAGTTTTGGCAGTATCGCCTATAATCTCAAGTTTTATCAAATCAAGCCCTATTGCATCCCTTACCATACGAAAAAGCGCTACGGCTTCTTCGGCTTTGACACAACCTGCGGAATTAGGCAAAAGTGTTATGTTCGTACCGTTAAAATAGTCTGTCAAATTTTCTTCGTTCTTATTTGTGATATTTACCCGTCTTACCGCGACAGTAATAAGATTTGAACCGCTTGCCAATGTAGCCTCTTTTGTTGTCTGGAAATCTTTATATTTACCGCTTCCAACTATCAAACGACTCTCAAATTCATATTTTCCAACTTTCAACGTATCTTTCATTTTATTCTTCCTTATTTTTTGATTGTGCGTAAATATTGAGAGACTCTACTGCCAAAGCGAAAGCCATAGCAAAATATATATACCCTTTTGGTATATAAAATCCCGCTCCGTCTGCCATTAACGCTACCCCCACAAGTATCAAAAATGATAAAGCCATCATCTTTAAAGTTGGATGAGCATCTATAAAATCACTTATTGTTTTTGAGGCCGCCATCATTACAATAACAGCTATCACGACGGCCAATATCATTATCTCTATTTGATTTGCCATACCGACGGCGGTTATAACAGAATCAAGCGAAAAGATAATATCCAAAAGTGCTATCTGTATCAAAACACCGATGAAATTTTTCGCCGCTTTAATTGTTTTTGTATTTTTATGCGGTTCTATATCGTTGTGAATTTCCAATGTAGCTTTGGCTATCAAAAAGAGTCCGCCTAGTATAAGTATCAAATCGCGTCCTGAGAAACCATGTCCGAGCAGTTCAAACAGCGGTTTTGTCAATTTCATTATCCAAAAAAGCGACAACAAAAGCAATATCCTTGTTGCCATAGCTAAAGATAAGCCCAAAATTCGTGCTTTTTGTTGTCTGTCTTTTGGCAGTTTGCTCACCAAAATAGCTATAAAGATGATATTATCAATGCCTAGAATTATCTCAAGCCCTGTTAATGTTGCCAATGCAACCCACGCTTGAGGGTCGCTTATCCAGCCCAAAAGCTCCATCAATTTTCTCCTTCAAAGACAGAAGTATATCAAAGTTTTTCAATCCAGACAATGAAATTTGACTTACTTCAAAACCATACACTTGCTTTTATGAGCTTAGTATACTTATTACTGTTTTTGGTAAAATCTCATACTCTATCTCGTGGATATTTGCCTCGTACTCTTCATAACTCATATTCTCTTTGCACGTAAAACTTTTTTGCGCTATCACCTCTCCGCCGTCAAGTTCCTCATTAACAAAATGCACGCTGGCACCCGCCTCTTTCGCCTTCGCGACATAACTTTGACGTATCGCATCGGCTCCTTTAAAAAGCGGCAATAACGAAGGATGTATATTGATAGCTTTCACATTTCTTGTAAAATACGGAGTTAAAATCCGCATAAATCCAGCCAAAACGCATAAATCAATCTCATATGATTTTATAATCTCGACCAATTTTTTATCAAAATCCGCTCTTTGAGGGTAGTCGCTGTGCTTTAATATCACAGGTTCCACGCCGTATTTACAAGATTTTGCTATGCCAAGCGCCTCTTCTTTGTTGCAAATAGTTAAAACAATCTCTATCTTTGTGCCGTTAAATACTCTGTCGTGGATTTTTAAAAATAGATTTTCCAAATTTGTCCCCGAACCGCTGAAAAGAACCGCAATTTTTTTTGTAACCATAAAATCCCTTAATCTTATTTTGAAAAATATTGTATTTATAACAATGTCTTGAAATTTAGCGCATCGCGGCAAAAATTCACTTTTGCAGCAACTTAATCTTTTCTATCAAACCTTCCGGAGTTAGCGCATAATTATTTGTCTCAAAACTTAAACTTGCTAACGCGTGAGCTAACACTCCGCTAACCGCAGCGTTTAGAGGAGAATAATTTTGAGCAAGCAAAGCGCCTATAAGACCCGCTAAAATATCGCCGCTGCCGCCTTTTGCCAAAGCTTGAGTACCAAACCGACAAACATATAAAACGCTATTTTGAGCGATGATAGTGTTAGCACCTTTCAAAACCAAAACGCCGCTAAATTTGAGCGAAAACTCTTTAGCCCAAAAAAACCTTCTTTGTTGTATCTCTTCTACGCTTATCTTTCCAAAACCAAATATTTCAAGCAAACTTGAAAATTCCTTCGGATGCGGCGTTATAACGCATTTTGGGCTATCCCACTCTCTAATTCTCTTATCATAGCATAGATCCGCGTCTATAACAAACGGTACATTCTCAAACCATGAAGCGTCCATCTCTCTATTTCCAAAACCCATTCCTGCTATTACAGCGGTGGTTTTATCGGGAAGTTTTTCAGCTTGCATCAATGAAGGATTAAATTCAAAAAGTTTCTCTTTAACTAACAAACTAACAAGTCCCGCGCCAAAACTAAGAGCCGTTAGTCCAGACAATATCGAAGCTCCCGCTTTTTCGCCGCTAACAATTGCAAGGTGTCCAAAATCTCCTTTATTGCTATTTTTGCGTTCTCTTATCGGCAAAACCAAATCGTCTTTTTCAAGTAAAAACATATCCGTCTCATCTTCAAATTCGCTTCTATCCACGCCCAAATCGCAACAAATAATCTCTCCTGCATAATCTTTCGTGAAATCCTCAAACAAAACCGCTTTCAAAGCGCCCATAGTAAGCGTAAAATCGGCTTTAAAAGGCGTTTGCGAATATATCGCGGTCGGTATGTCGCAAGCGATTTTTAACCCTTTTTGAGTATTTACATGTAAAAGCAAATTTTCCAAATCTTTATCTATTGCGTTTTTTTGCCCGCTTCCCAATATGCAATCTATGTAAATATCGGCACTCTTTGGCAAAGTTTTTAAAATCTTTACATGTAAGGATTTTAAACGCGAGAACTGGAGTTTGGCAAGAGGCGATTTTGGAGGATAAAAGCAAAAAACCGATACGTTGAAACTGCCGACAAGCATTCTCGCCGCCGCAAACCCATCCGCGCCGTTATTGCCGCCGCCGCAAAGAAAAAGAATATCAGCGCCTTTTTTAGCTTTTGTCTTGATAAACTCCGCTATACCGCGCGCCGCATTTTCCATCAATATCTCTTCGTTTAAGAGAAATTTTGTTTGCGCTCGTTTATCCAGAATATCGGTTTTGTGAAAAATCTTTTGCATGGTAAAATCCGATTTGAAATGGCTAATTATACTAAAAAACTCAAAAATTTACCGTAAAATATAAATTTTCACTCTGTACATGTAGATGCTTTAAATATTTTATATTTTAGAGATTTTGAAAACTGCAACTTAATCATTGCGAGGAAGGAGCGCAGCGATTGACGAAGCAGTCCATATTCTTCCGTCATTGCGAGCTGACGAAGTCAGCGCGGCAATCCATAATTCCAAAATATTCTAAGTAGGGCGTGGATTGCTTCGTCGCTAACGCTCCTCACAATGACGGAAGGTGAAAATAACAAAAGGATAAGCGAGCCTCTGCCTCGCTTATCCCGAATATTTAAAACTTACTGCAAAATTTTTTCAAATATAACCATAGAGTCTGTTCCGTAAAGGTAAAACCTAAAATAATAGTAAAACTCCACATCATTTTTATCGCACTGCCATTCTGTAGCGCTATCGGTATTGCAACTAACATTGGCATTGTTTATATCAAAAAACTTTCCGCTTTCCGTTATATCTGCATAATAATCGGCAAACTCTGAGCTCATGTCACCCTCATACTTTGTTATAGTGGCTACATCGTCAAGCAAAGTAGCGTCTACATTTCCGAATAGATTTGTAAATTCACTATTTGATATGCTTCTGTTGGCATCAAGAATCATTCCTATATATAAATTATAATAGCTCTCAACCCAAATATTTCCATAATTCAAACCTTTAGACGCAGGGTCATTTAGAATATAATCATACCGAAACTCATTGTCATCAACATAGTATTCATCGTAAAGAGTAACGTCTTTTCCGCTCACTGTAGCGTTGAAAGATTTTGCCAGCTGTGTAGAAGAATTATTGTAATATGTCACCATTTTGTGTTCATAAGTTATAGTGAAACCTGAAGTATCAAGCGGCGGAAAATCTGATATAAAATTGGCAATATCATCGCTTTCGCTGCTTGAACTGCCTCCGCTTCCACAGCCTGCTAAAACCAACACTGTAAGAGCTGTTAAGCTCAACTTTAGTAAATCTCCCATGCAAGACTCCTTATGGAAAAATTTGTGATTTTGATGATGGATAGTGAAAAATATACAGTTGATTACTGTTTAACGTTGAAGGATGGATGTGCTTTAAATGCGGATTTATGTATTTAATGGGACTTTTTGTAAATTTTTGAAATAAGTAGTTTAAGTTCTGATTAAGGTTATCTCTCTCTCTGCAAAAATTCTTAAATAAATCTTAATCATTTTATCTCTTTGGTAAAATTACTTGTATTTTACAAAAGTTTTTATTAAACAAGACTTTTATCAATATGCAACTGTTTTTTTATGCCTCTATCATTTGCGCATGAGTGATGGTAGGTGTTTATAACGATTTGGTTTTGGATTCCCGCATTCTTGCATCAAACCGAATAAGCTATTTTGTGGACATAAATTCCTGTTTTCCTTTGTAAGTTTATCGTTCGGTCGCGAGAATGGCAGAGTGATAATTTTTGGATGCTTGCTTTTATGGATTGCTTTACTTTGTTCGCAATGACGAAGCAATACATAGGAGTTGCTAAAAATTACTTGATTAATTATTTAGTTATTTTCTAAAACGCTTTAAATTATGGATTGCCGCGCCGCAAGAGGATTTCTCTCTTTCCGCTTTTTAATAACTCTTACGATTACGCGATTTTACTTTTTTATAGATAATTTTCTTAATGCAAAACCATAAATGACAAAGATATTCAGCAAAAGACTAAGTCCTAAAATTATACGAAAAACTATAGAAGTTTGCACTAAGCCTTCTTTACTGTCCGTTGTATCTAAAGATGCTTTAACCGCATTTAATTTAATCTCGCCTCTATGCCCCATACCGTCCAGCGCCTCTACTCTCCATTCGCCCTCCTCATCGGGCACAAACGCAAAAAATCCGTTTTTATCAGTTAAACTTTTTATAGTCTCGACAGTTGGAGTTCTTGGCGGATAGAGTTTAACTTTAGCATACATCATAGGCTTGCCGTCGCTATAAGAAAAACGGGCGACTTTTACGCTATTTTCGCTCTCCGATACCTCTACGCCATGAGATAATAAAAATGCGGGCAGCAAAAGAGCAGCCCAAAAATAAATCCATCTATTATTTGACATTAAATACCGCTATCGCGTTTATATCGTCCTCATCCACATCAGCTATTTTTGAAGGTTTATGATAATTTACCCTGATAAGCCAAAGCCCTTTGTTGTCAAAATTAAAACTTGCGATGCCATTTTCATCTGTTTTGCTCTTTTTCGCATAAGCGTTTTGCATGTTTGGATCAAACGTATCGTATGTAGCAAAAATTTCGGCATTCGCAAAAGGTTTTCCATCGTATAAAACTTGAAATTTGCCGTCTTTTCCCATAACAATATCAGCCGGATTTGTAAGCGGCACTATCTCAAAAATTTGCCCCAACGGCTTTTTAAAGCTTTCATCGTCAGATTTTGGATTCAGATAAGTTTTTGATAGTTTGCTAAAATACAGGCACTTTGTTATAGTCGCACCCAACGCCAAAACCTCTTTTTTGGTGCCGTCCATATAACCTTCCGTCGTATAACAATAATAACCTCCAACTCGCTCGCCCACTATCAACACGGGCGAGTCATTTTCCAATTTCCACGACGTTTCATACAAAAGCCTGTCTTGATTTGCTGTAAGTAAAAGCGAAGTTTTTTTATCTTTTTGCAAAACATAAACCGAATTTAGAATTGAAGGCTCTTCTATCTCTTCACCTTTTATGAAGTAATGAGTGGATAGTATGTCAAGCTTCACTTCATCACCCGCTTTATAATCCTTAACTTCGCGCGGCGCGACAAAAAATTCGTGTGCTAAAAGCGTTGTAGAACCAAACGCAATAAAAACCGATAAAGCCAAAACTATTTTTTTCATATTTTCTCCTTTAGTATGAAAAATTAAAATAATGTATGCAATGATATTACATTATTTATTTTAGTATTATTAAGGAGTAGATTAATACATGTAGCTACTATTTTTATAGTTGAAATGTATGAGAATTTATCCGCTATAATGTGTTTTTTGAATTTTATGTATTTAGCCTGCGAAAAACGTGGTAAGAAGTAATCCGTTTTCTCCATCATCGCGAACTGTCAAACAGTACGGTATCCAAACTTCGCTCGCACAAATATTTCATTTGAAAGCTTACGCAGAACAGCCCTACTTTAACAAGTCGCTTTCAAACATAGACGCGGGGGATATGACAGTTTCGTTCATGGGAATATTATCGCCATAACGCTCTTTTAATTTCGCTTTAACTATGTCGGAACTTAAGTCAAAATCGCTAAGTTGTTGCAATTTCCCAATCTCTATATCAGCACCTCTTTTGTATATCTTCCATACAAGCTCTGAACAATAGATTTTTTCATCACTCCAGCCAAATGCCAAATCATAAGCTTTGCCTTCAAGTTTTTTACTCTCCTCTTTTATCTTTATCAATGTTTGCGTATTTAAAATACTATTTGCATTCTTAAGCCTTTTTATCACATATTTTTCACCTTCACCTCGTTTTATCCATTCGTTAAGCGGCGTCATTTTGACAGTTTTTGCCGCTTCAAATACATAAAATTTACCATCCTCTTTAAAGATAATTCCTACATGTGAATATTTGGATTTTGTAGCAAGTTGAATGGCTTTACTTTGACTCGAGAGTGAAGTTTGGAAGATAATATCTCCCTCCATTATCTCACCATAAGAAAACGAAACGGATATCAAAATCCACAAAAGCGTTGTTTTTATTTTCATCTTTTTACTGCCTATGTCTAAACTTTAGAGACTTTAACATGTGAGTTTTATTTATCAAATCAGCGCCTTCCAAATCAGCTATAGTACGCGCTACTTTTTTTAATTTGCCAATACCTCTATGCGACAATCCAAAACGTATGGCGGCATTTTTCAAAATCTCTTTTGCTTCGTCACTTAGAACACAAAATCGCTCTATCGAATTATCGTCCATTTTACCATTTAACTCTTTTTGTCCGCGCTTTTTTTGAGCGACAAAAGCTTTTAAAACATTCGCACGCATCTGTTTTGAACTCATACTCGATGTATCATCAACTCCGCTTTCGTCCATTTGCACATATATATCTATTCTATCAAGCAGCGGAGCTGAAATTTTGGCTTTGTATTTTTGGATATCCGTATCTGAGCATTTACAAGGTTTAGTATTGCTAAACAAATTTCCGCAAGGGCATGGATTTTGAGCGGCGGCAAATAGAAATTTTGTCTCGTAGCAAATCTTTGAATTTACGCGTGAAATCAAAACTTGTCCGTCTTCAAGCGGTTCTCTTAAACTTTCCAATACCTGTTTTGAAAAATAGGGAAATTCGTCAAAAAATAAAATTCCATTGTGAGCTAACGCTACTTCGCCGATTTTCGCGCCAAAATTACTTCCGCCTCCAAAGATTGATGGACGCGACGAGGTGTGATGCGGTGCGCGAAAAGGACGCAATTTTTTAAAAATCGTATTCTCTCCGCTTAAAGATTTATTCGCCGCATTTTGCAAAATCTCATCAATCTCAAGCGGAGGCATAATATATAAAAGCCTCTTTATACTCATACTTTTACCGCATCCGGGACTTCCTTCCAAAAGCACGTTGTGCATTCCGGCTGCCGCTATCATCATCGCTTCTTTCGCGTGCGCCTGTCCTTTTATATCAGTAAAATCCAATTCAAAATCATCATTTAAAATATATGTTTTATCCGCTATAACAACGCTATTTTGAAAGATTTTATGTTGATTTTTAGCAAGTTTGCTTTCGCGAAATTCCGTATTTTGAAAAAATTCCGTCGCCTCTTGCAAACTTTCTATGCCATAAACTTTGATATTCGGTATGGATGCCACAAGTTCCGCGCTCTCACTTGGCACTACAACTCTCAAATCCTTAAATCTGCTGGCAAGAGAGAGTACGATAGGGAAAATAAATGCCGTGCCTTTAATCCTGCCGTCAAGCCCAAGTTCTCCAAAACAGTAAAAATCCTCAAAATTAACATTTGTTTTTTGCAAAGCGATTAAAAGTGCTGCGCCCAAATCAAAATGACTTCCATATTTTGGCAAATCCGAAGGAGAAAGATTTATCGTGATTTTCTGCGATGGAAATTTAAAATTTATACTGCCAAGCGCCGCTTTTATCCTGTCGCGAGATTCCTGTATGGATTGTTGCGCCAGTCCGACTATGGAAAACCCGGGAAGCGCGCGAACAAACGTTGATTCAACCTCAACGCTATGAGCTATATTTGCTTCTAAAGTCGCGCAAAAAAGCCTTTTCATTAATTTTGCCCTTTTTGTGTATGAGGTAATATTTTTAAAAGTGAGATTATACCTATTTTATCGAAAAATTACACAATCTTTACCCTTGTGTATTTAATTGTAAAATTATAAATATTTATATAAAATGGCTGGCAAAGGATATCTTATGAAAAATATCGTGGTTTTATCTCTATTGTTATTAGGATTTGTAATGGCTGCGCAAAACAGTTTTTTGGATGAGCAAAAAAGATATGAGCGAGTTCGTATCGCGCTGAAAGAAAAAAATGAACTTGTTTTAAAAAGCCTCTCTGACGCTACTTTAAATGCGGATAAACTTAACATACTGTTTGCGGCTTACAAAGATGAGGCTATTTTGGAACTATACGCAAAAAATGAGGACGAGAACTCTTATCAACTATTGAAGCAGTATAATATTTTACAAAGTTCAGGCACTCTCGGACCAAAATCAAAACAGGGCGACAAACAAGTGCCGGAAGGTTTTTACCAAATAGATCGCTTCAATCCGGTTAGTAGCTTTTATCTTTCTCTTGGAATAAACTACCCAAATACCTCAGATAAACTAAGAAGCGACGCTAAAAATTTGGGAGGCGATATATTTATACACGGTTCGTTTGTAACCGTGGGTTGCTTGCCGATGAGCGACGATAAAATAAAAGAGATTTATCTGTATGCCGTGTTGGCTAAAAACGCCAACCAAACCAATATCCCCGTATACATTTTCCCATTTAAGATGAGTGATGAGAATATGTCGAAATTTACGCAAAAATATGCTAAATCAAAAGAGCTTCTTCTATTTTGGCAAAATCTTAAAATTGGTTACGATAAGTTTTCAAGTACAAAAACTAATTTAAAATTCAAAGCCAAAAAAGATGGACTATACTCGTTTGATTAAAATCACAAATTCATTCATGGATGTAAAAATATGATAAAAAAAGAGTTGTTGGCGCTATTGTTCATTGATATTATCGTTATCATCACAGAAATCATCGTCACTTATATTATATGGCTATGGATATCAAACGAAATACTGGCTATTATCTCGTTGCTTTCCATTCCTCTAATTTTTCCAATTCTTGTTTTTGCTCTGGGCTATAAATATTTCAAATCAAAAAAATATGTTTGGATTAATCGCCGGCAAATATCGGTATTAGCGCTCATATTAAATTTTATGGCTACATATCATGCAGCTGTATATATCTCGTTTTGGTTTCAAATAAAAATATTGCATTTGCCATGGCAATAGATAGATTCGCTTTTGCGCGAGGCTAAAAACCCGCTAAATTTAGATAAACAAGCCATACATGTAGATAAAAATGTGGGGTTTTAGAGAATTTGATAATGCTTTAATATAAAAATAGATTAAATAGGGCTATTTATAAATCTCTCAAACTCTTTTTGTTTTGCCTTTTTGTCAGAAATTTCAAATATAATATCTTCTATGCCATACACCCTGTGTTTAATACCAAAAAAACCCCAAAACAGACTGTTAAAATCTTTCACATCGCACCTCCTTTTGAATCAATAATAATCATTATTATACAACTTTTGTTTTTCTTGGTATTTGTTTCAATGGGATTTAATGTACAAAGAGCAGATAAAAAATTAAATAAAAATATTCTAAAAATTTATTAAGTCAAATAAAGCTATCATACATGTATGAAAACAACGATTAAAAAAGAGTTAATATCGCTATTATCGCTTGATATTGCGGTTATTTTTATGAGTATTATCACTGTTTTTACCGCTTATATCTTGTGCAAATTTGCAATGAATGAGAGTTTAACCTTTTTCTTAATGATCTTTACTCCGATTATTTCTCCCGCAATTTTTTTCATTATAGGTTATAGGCGCTTGAAGTTAAAAAATCTTCTTTGGATAAACCATTGGCTAATATCTGTACTGCTTTTGCTGTTAAATTTTATTGTAGTAGTTATAATTAACATATTCATTTCACTTCTGCTTCAAAATGATGTTATGCACATAATGTGGTGGTCGTAAAAATATACTCTTTTACTTTGTTCAAAACATAAGCAAACGATTGGAACACGCCATTTTTTTCTATTTATTGAAAAGATTAAATCGAGACATTTTATATCAATTTGTCATACATGTAGAGTTATCTATGAAAAACGAAACGCAATACCATATCTTTGATGGCGGAGATTTAGTCATTTTATCAAACTATGCCACCAAGAAATCTCCGCCAATCTCGATATAACCCGTTAAGTTTTACTCCCAATAAAGCTTAGGATAACCATCTTCAGTCACTTGCCAAGGATTAGCGTCATCGTTGCCAAAATTCCAACCAAGTCCGCCTAATCCATCGCCATTTATATCGTCAGAATAAGTCTTTTGTGTTTGGAGTTCTGATTTAGTTTTTAGTACGCTGCCGCCTGCAACGCCTATCATATCCAAAACAAAATTGTTTTTTATCATGTTATTTGCCGTATTGACAGAACCGTTTTCCCCAACAATAGCGCCAAAATAAGATAATCCCTCAACCAAATTATTAATCGCGGCATTATTGGTGATATTAGACATATAATAAACGCGTCCCGCTATGCCTCCGACACTGCTTACTCCGCTAATATCGCCTTTAGCGTAACAATTATTTATAACGGCTTGTCTTTGAACATTTCCCGCGATACCGCCTACCCAAGAAGCTGCTCCCGAAACATTGCCGGTCGTATAGCTATCGGCTATTAACGCCGAACCTGCGGATATTCCCATTGGCGCGCCTTGTACGGTGCCCGCTATGCCGCCCACGCCATCCCATGCCCCATACACATTTGATGAACTATAACTGCGCGCTATTTTGGCGTCAGTATAAACAAATCCCGCAATACCACCTACGCTATTTCTGCCGCTAATGCTACCTTTAGTATAACTGTTAGTAATCGTGGAATTTGTTATGATGCCCGCTATAATACCGACATAGTTATAGCCCTCTACGCCCTCATCGCTTGTTTCAACGCCAAGATTTTTAATAACGCCATTAGAGACACTGCCAAATAACCCGTCATATTCGTTATTTGAGGCGGTTCTGTTCATCCATAGCCCGCTGATAGTATGCCCGTTACCGTTTAATATGCCGCTAAACGGCGTATTGTAGTTACCGATAGAAACCCAACCTTGCGCGTCAAATCCACTGCTGTCTGTTAGCGCTATATCATCTGTTAGTATAAAATGACCTAACAAGTTAGTTCTGATATTATCAAGCCCTACTTGATCTGTTATCTCCACAACGCTTGCCGTTTCGTAAAAATTTATACTCTGATTTATGGTATAACTTTTTATCGCCGTACTCTCATTGGCTTTGTACCATACTCCGCCATCTATAGCTGCAAGATTAATGACCGTTGCATTTGTCGCTGATTGTGTACGTACTAGATCCAAATTACTATCGTAAAATGAAACCGTATAGTAGATTGAAGTGGTGGGAGAAGAAGAGCTATCGCTGTTACCTCCACAGCCTGCAAACAGGAGCGAAACAAAAGCTAAAAAAAGCGCATTCGCCAAAACCTTATCTGTTTTTAAAGTAAACATACTAAATCCTTTCCGTAAAATTTATTTGCAAAACTTTAACGAAAATATAATTCATAACGGTAACAAAAAGCGGTTGGTTTTGATAGCCTATTTGAAGGAGATTTTGTGATTAATTTGAAGTTGTATTTGGATTGATACGAATTTCGTATTAGTTTGACGCTATATAATGCTGTTCGTCATTTTATTACTTATCAATAGTGCATCATATATATTTTTCATTTTATATTTAACTAAAAATATGAATGTTTTAAAATAGTCATAAAAAGTCATGCCAAAAAATTCTTTATATGCCATTTAAACGTCGATTTTTACACTTTTTGCTCTATTTTTTCGAAATTTCTTGCTGTGTAAAAATGTAACATGCTAACCTTAAGTAATTCTAAATAATCATTTTTTCCACCAAGAAAGCTTTTTAAAAAGTTTTTTAAATATAATAGTAGATTAAATCCAACGCTTAAAGGTTCGCTGATGAGTCATATGTCATTTGCTCACCCATATTTCGGGGCGTTTTTTTCTATGTTTTTGGCATTCTCTGTGTTTTTAGGCATAGTGCTGGCAGCACGCCGTATCAGTCGCACTCTTTGCGCTAAAGACGGTGAAAAACTCAAGCTTACAATATATGAGTGTGGATTTCCGGCGCTGAAACAACCGAACCGCATTTCTGTGCATTTCTATCTTTTCGCGCTCTTATTTATACTTTTTGACGTTGAGATTGTTTTTATGTTCCCATGGGCTGTGAATTTTAAAGCTTTGGGTATTTTCGGCTTTGCGGAAATGATACTTTTTATAACGCTTTTGGCGATAGGTTTCATTTATGCATGGAATAAAGGAGCACTTGAATGGCACAACATCAAATAAACTATTTTCAAAATGCCGCTCTGCCTGTGGCTGTCACTACGCTCGATAAGATCGTGCAATGGGGCAGAAGCAACTCTTTTTGGCCTGCTACTTACGGGTTGGCGTGCTGCGCTATTGAGATGATGGCTTCAGGCGCGGGAAGATTTGATTTTGACAGATTCGGGACGATATTCAGAGCCAGTCCGCGTCAAGCGGACGGTATTATTGTAGCTGGCACTTTGACAAAAAAACACGCACATTTAATGAAGAGGGTTTATGACCAAATCCCTGATCCGAAATGGGTTATTAGTATGGGAAGCTGTGCTAATACGGGCGGTATGTTCAATACTTATGCGACTGTACAGGGTGTTGATAGAATAATTCCTGTTGATATATATCTGCCAGGATGCGCGCCAAGACCTGAAACACTTCAATACGCCGTTATGCTTTTACAAAAAAAGATACGCTCCCAAAAGATGAGTAAGCAGTCCAAACCTAAAAGGCTTGTGTGATGCGAGAATATATAAATAAAAAAGATAATCAAAAAAAAGTCTATTTTAACGACAGATTTAAAATGCCCAAAAAGCTTGATAGATTTGATGTAAACACCGACAAGGTTTTTAAGGATGATTTTGAGGCGCTTAGCGCAAAATTTCAAATAAACGACGCCTATATAGAGGCAGGGCAAATGGTTGTATGGATAGAGCCGGAAGACAACATAAAAGTGTTGAAATTTTTGAAAAATCACCTTTTTTATAACAATTTGAGCGAAATGAGCGCAGTGGATTTTTTGGCCAAGAGAGGAGAGTTTGAAGTATTTTATCAAATGCTCTCTATGAAAAAACGAAAAAGGTTGCGCGTAAAATTTAGCATTAAAGAGCAAGAAGAGATAAAAAGCGTGATTGATATTTATAAAAGTGCGGATTGGTCGGAGCGTGAAATGTACGATATGTTTGGGATAGTTATCGTTGGACATCCATATATGAAACGTATTCTGATGCCTGATGATTGGGTTGGGTATCCGCTTCGTAAAAGTTATCCGCTTCATGGGGATGAGAATGCTCAATGGTACGAGATAGACCATATTTACGGCAAAGAGTATAGAGATATTATAGGTCCGGAAATACGAGACAGTGCTATGATAGAAAAAGAGAATACAAGAGGATATGCCAGAATCGGACGCGAAGTGCATTTTGGCGAACCATACAGTGAGGAACCGAGTAAAATCGGCGAGTATCAAGAAAGTGGAGGAGTAATGCTTGTTAAAAAGATAAAAAAATCCGCTTCAGTAACTCTCAAAAAAAGGCATTAAAATGGCACAGCAGGCAAATAGATTGAAACCTTTTTTTGAAAATATCTCTTTTAGTAAAGAAGATGGTAATATGGTGGTCAATTTAGGACCGCAGCATCCATCTGCACACGGACAGTTGAGATTGATACTTGAACTTAATGGAGAAAAAATCGTCAGAGCACTTCCGGATATCGGCTATATGCATCGAGGTATTGAGAAACTTGCCGAAAATATGATATATAATGAGTTTATGCCTACAACCGACAGAATGGACTATATAGCTGCGACTTCCAATAATTATGGCTTTGCGCTTGCAGTTGAACGGCTTATTGGAGTTAAAGTTCCGCGCCGCGCGCAAGTTATCAGAATGATGCTCTTGGAGCTTAACCGTATCTCTTCGCATCTATTTTGGCTTGCTACTCACGCTCTTGATATCGGAGCTATGACAGTTTTTCTGTATGCTTACAGAGAACGCGAGTTTACTATGGATTTAATAGAAGATTATTGCGGTGCGAGATTAACACATAACTCTATACGAATAGGCGGTGTGCCTCTGGATCTGCGAGAGGGATGGCTTGAGGGATTAAATGAGTATCTGGATAAGATTCTTGAGGCTATTAAAACTTACGAAGGACTTTTAGACGAGAATAGAATTTGGCGTATGAGACTTGAGAATGTAGGCATACTGACGACTGAAGCAGCTCAAAGCTGGGGAGCTTCGGGCGTTATGCTAAGAGGCAGCGGCATATCGTGGGATATACGAAAAGAGGAACCTTACGAACTTTATGACGAAGTGGAGTTCGATGTGCCTGTATCCGATACTTGCGACTGTTTCGGACGATATAAACTCTATATGGAAGAGATGCGCCAATCAGTAAAGATTTTAAGACAGCTAATTCCTATGCATGCACTGACAAAACCGCAGATTATGGCCGATGCACCCGAATTTATAAGTGCGCCTAAAGAGCAGATTATGACGCAAAATTACTCTTTAATGCAGCATTTTGTTTTAGTAACGCAAGGTATGAAACCGCCTGTCGGCGAAGTGTATATTGCGACAGAATCCCCAAAAGGTGAACTTGGATATTATATCAATTCACAAGGAGAGGCGTATCCGTACAGGCTTAAGATTAGAACGCCGTCATTTTGGAATTGCAGTCTTTTTCAAGAGATAATGCGTGAATCGTATCTGCCGGACGCTATAGCAATGATAGCAAGTTCTAATATTTTGCTTGGCGAAACGGATAGGTGAACCACATGAAACGATACGATTTAAGACATTTATCAGACCGTTTTGCTCCGCGAATCTTTGAGCTTGCAAACAGTTCGCAAAAAGATGAAGTCTCTATATTTGTTTTTGAGACAACGGAAGATGAAAAGCTGAAAACCATCATAAAAAATCTTAATCGTAAAGGGCACGAAGTGATGAACTCTTTGCGCTTTAATGAAGCAGATTGGATGATAGTAGTAAAAGCTTTTGTAAATGAGTCTAAAATCTCAAATCCTTTATTTTACGCTTTTGAAAAATATGGAGTGGAATTAAAAACTCTTGATAGACAGAGTGCAGTTTTGTGCATAGGTACCTATTTTGCAAAAGACAATGAGATTTTGGCGCACGAACTTTATGAATGGGAAAAAAAGTTGATATATATGTCAGCACAAGAGGATTTGAATCTCAAAAGAACCGCTCTTAAGCATATCAAATACGAAGTAGGTTCGGAAGGCGGCGTATTAGCGCTTATAGCTAAAGTCTTTTTGAAAGACGTTCAAATTCCGCAAGATGTCAAAGATTATCTTGATAAGCTAGACGACGGATATCTAAGCGCGGAAAGTAATGTAGGCGAAGAGGAGATGGAAGAGATAAAAGAGGCGATGAGTGACGGCACGATGTCGTTTTTGTTCGGACGCGATTTATATCATCATCCGGATGCCGATTTGATAGCTGCTTTAACGGCTCTCATATCGCGTTTTATACCTTTGAAAGTGAGCGTTTTGGACGAGATAGAGTTAAAAGTCAAACCCAAAATGCTCCTGCCGCCACCGATAAATGAACTTAAAAGTTTTGACGGTACTATAGTCTATTTTTACGATAGTGATGAAGCGAGTCCGAAACTGTATGGCTCTTCACAATTTGCGATAGCAGCAAAACTAAAAGACGGAGATGAGGTTTCAATAGAAACTTCAAATAGTGTGTATAAATCTCTATTTTTCATTGATACGAATATGAAAGGTATGGTTGCGATTTTAGGCATAAATAAGAACGGCTACAGATACGAAGCGGTAAAAGTTTCAAAAAGAGGTTCAAATGGCTGATATAACGATAACCATAAACGGTACCCCTTTAAAGGCAAAAGAGAATGAAACGATTCTGAATATAGCGCGCGCAAACGATATATTTATACCCGCTATTTGCTATCTTAGCTGTTGTTCGCCTACATTGGCATGCAGGCTCTGTATGGCGGATGTTGACGGCAAGAGGGTTTATACATGCAATGCCAAAGCTAAAGACGGACAAATTGTTGTCACAAGCACTCCGGAGATTGAAGCTGAACGGCGCGCTATAATGGAGGTTTATGCCGTCAACCATCCTTTAGAGTGCGGCGTATGCGATAAAAGCGGCGAATGCGAATTACAAAATTATGTACATGAAGCGAAAGTAAATGACCAGCACTACTCTGTGTCGAACACTTACCGTACTGTGCAAGATTGGGACAATATACGATATGACGCTTCACTGTGCATAGTATGTGAAAGATGTATAACAGTGTGTAAAGATAAAATAGGCGAAGCGGCTCTGAAAACTGTTCCAAGAGGCGAGGAATTGGCTGTGCCGAAAGAGTATAAAGATATAATGCCAAAAGACGCGTATGCTGTTTGGAATAAAATGCAAAAGTCACTTATAGATAAGGTACGCGATGAAAACGGCGATATTATAGATTGTGCCAAATGCGGTGAATGTAGCGCGGTTTGTCCTACCGGAGCGCTTATCGGAAGCGATTTTCACTATATATCAAATGCGTGGGAGCTTAAGCGGATACCGGCCGCAAATCCGCACAGCAGCGACTGCGCTCCTATATATTACGAAGTGAAACAGCGAAGCATAAATAATCCCGCGCCTAAAATTTACAGGGTACAAAGCGAGTATAACTTCGCGCCTCTAAGCGCGGCGGCACGATATGGATATGATTTTGAAAATGCGAATGCCGTAAAGGATAAAGAAGCTTTCCAAGAGGTGGTAAATTTTATCAAAAACGGTGCGAGAACCATACTTTTTAACAGTTTTATCACAAACGAAGAGGCATTAATACTTCAAAAGTTAAAAGAGAAGTTTTCACTTAAACTCGTAAATGAGGACGCTTACGTATATAATAGGTTTTTAAAGGCGATGAGTAAATGTTCGGGTTACACTCTATATCAGGGTACCCTTGAGAGTATCCAAAAGAGTGATTTTATCGTAACTGTGGGTTCAATGTTAAGATATGACGCTCCGAATGTCGGTTACGCGCTGAATTCCGCCTTGAAAATGAATCGCGCTGCGGCCATATATTGCCATCCTATAAAAGAT
Organism: Campylobacteraceae bacterium; assembly: GCA_031263195.1. Taxonomy (GTDB): domain Bacteria; phylum Campylobacterota; class Campylobacteria; order Campylobacterales; family Campylobacteraceae; genus JAIRKW01. The sequence goes on from JAISGD010000024.1 coordinate 118,589, forward strand.
AAAGTCGTGCAAAATTTTTCTAAAAATCTATTGGAGTTAAACTATCGTCCCGGTAGTGAGGAGGCGCTTTTATATTTATTGCTTGAACTTTTTGCGCCGTTGTCCGAACTTGACGATGCTACAAGCGAATATTTGCAATCGTTTCATACAACAACCAGTAAAACGGTAGATGGCAATGAAATTGAATCGGCTACTTCGAAACTTTGGAATATTATCGGTATTGAGAATAAAAGCGCGCAGATAGAAGCTATGGCTGCAGGTAAAAGCCGCTTTTCACTGGTAATCGGCGAAGATATATTGACTCATCCAAGATGGCAAAATATGGCTTATATTGTGGGTACATTAGAACGTTTGGCGAATTTTAAAGCAGTTGTGATTCCTACACAAACAAACACACTCGGTGTCTCTTTAATATGCGAGCTTGATAAATATGCAGAGGGTAAAACGCTGGGATATAATCTTTTCGGTGATATGACGTTAAGCGCATTTGGAGATGGATTTGATATGCCGGCTCTTAATCAGCAAGAGGGCACATTTACCAATATAGACAAAAGAGTTGTACCGATAAACGCCGCGCTTCCATATGGCGGTTATGAATTGAACGACATAGCTTCCGCACTTGGGATTTGGACAAAATACACTATTGATTATACACAAAAATTACCCATAAATATGGGCTTTAAAGAGATTGCATTTGACAATTTGGAAACAGACTTTGATAACGCGGGCAACGATATAAGAGGCTATACTCTTGAGATTCAAAGTACGGATATATCCAAAACCCCTATCAATTTTAGAAATATAACGCTGGATAGCGATATAGTGTATAGATTAAATCCTGTCTCACAATTTAACTTTTTTACAAATCGCGCCTCTAAACTAAGTAGGAAGGGTGTACTTTTTGCATCAAAAGAGTTTATGGATTTGCACAACTTTTTTAGCGGACAAAATGTAAAAATCACATCTCAAAACGGCTCTATTTTATATCTTGATATAGAAGAAGATAAAAATATATCCGGCAGTTTTGCTTATTTGCCGACTTTCGATAAAACATTAAATGTTTATCCGTTTTTTGAAGAGTACAGATTTGCTACGTTTACAATAGGAGAGGTCTATGATGACGAATGAAGCGGCCATGATTATTGAGACAATCGTAAAATCCATAATAGTACTTGTGATTATAGCGAGTATAGCAGGATTTGCTACATATGTGGAACGTAAGATTTTGGGCTTTATGCACCGTCGTTTAGGACCTATGTATGTTGGACCATTCGGACTTTTGCAAGCTTTGGCAGACGTCATAAAACTATTTACCAAAGAAGATATTGTACCGCAAGAGAGCGTTAAAGCGATATTTTATTTAGCTCCTCTTTTGATAGTGACAGCTGTTTTTACAGCATTTGCAGCTGTACCGTTTTTCCCGGAGTTTGAAATTGGCGGGTACAGAACCTCTGCTGTAATATCCGATATAAATGTAGGTATTTTATTTGTGGTAGGGGTGGCGAGCGCCGGTATGTACGCACCGCTTTTGGCAGGTCTTAGCAGTGCAAACAAATGGGCATTGTTGGGCGGCGCGCGCGCTGTCGCACAGTTACTCTCTTTTGAAGTTATAACTGCTTTTGCCGTTTTGGCTCCCGTGATGCTTGTAGGTTCGTTGTCGCTTGTTGATATCAATAATCATCAAGCAGGCGGACTTTTTGATTGGATTATTTGGAAACAGCCTGTAGCGTTCGTACTCTTTTGTATAGCTGGATTTGCCGAGACAAATAGGGTGCCGTTTGACCTTTTAGAACAAGAGTCGGAGATAGTAAGCGGATATATAACGGAGTATTCCGGCATGAGGTGGGCGCTGTTTTTTCTTGGCGAATATGCTAATATGATGCTTATTTCATTTTTAGTCGCGCTGATGTTTTTAGGGGGGTTTAACTCTTTATGGGTTATACCGGGAAGTATTATGATGCTTTTAAAAGTGCTTGGCTTTATGTTTTTCTTTATGTGGGCGCGCGGAGCATGGCCTCATGTGAGACCCGACCAATTGATGTGGCTTTGTTGGAAAGTGCTGTTGCCGATAGCTCTTCTAAATGTGCTGATAACCGGCATTGTTTTACTTTTGGGAGCGTAGTATGTTAGACCAGTTTACAAACAGGAACACAAACGGATATATTTACTTTAAACATGAGCCGACACCGAAAACAAATTGGCGGAAATTTTGCCAAGTTGTAAAGAGAAGTATAAAATTAGAACTTTTTGTAGGACTTTGGATAGTATTTAGGGAGATGGCTAAAGGTAAAAAAAATTGCCACACCACACAATATCCGTTAGAGAAAATGCCTATAGGACCAAGATGCCGCTCCGTACATAAGCTTTTACGGCTTTTGGAAAGCGGTAATGAACGATGCATAGGATGCGGGTTATGCGAAAAGATATGTGTGTCAAATTGTATAAGAATGGACACATATGCCGATAAAAACGGACGTAAAATAGTAAAAGAGTATAGTATAAATTTTGGGCGTTGTATCTATTGCGGTTTGTGCGCTGAAGTTTGTCCGGAGCTTGCAATAGTGCATGGAAACGAATATGAATATGCCGCCGAACAACGTGCGCATTACGGCTTAAAAGAGGATATGCTCACACCTATCGATAGATTTAAAGGCGGTTTTCAAGAGGAGTTTGAGGGTTACGGCAGTATAAGTTCGGAAGCTGACAAAACTATCAAAAAAACTCCAATCGCAGGAGATGATTAATGTATGAAGTTATAGCCTTTTATCTATTTGCGGTATTTACTGTCGCGTTATTTTTGATTACTGTGTTTAGCAAAAACGCACTTCACTCTATGAGTTCATTAGCGGGTGGTATGGTTTTTGTCGGCGGGCTTTTTTTTCTTTTGGATGCCGAATTTATAGGAGTTGTTCAAATCATCGTGTATACAGGTGCAGTTATGGCTCTGTACGCTTTCGGTATGATGTTTTTCGATACGGCTCAAGAGATTAAGGAGAATATAGCGGCAAAAAGAGCGATATACACTCTATGGATATTTGTTGCAATTTTACTTGTGACGATAGTATGCGTGCCTATATTTGCGAATACTTTGCAAGCTTCGGCACCTATAAATGAGAATGTGAGCAACGCGCACGCTTTGGGACTTGTGATGTTTACAAAATATCTGGCGGCTTTTGAACTTACGGCTATAATGCTTTTAGTGGCTATGATAGCAGGTATCATTTTAGTAAGCCGCAAATTTGATACCGGAGAGGTACAATGATAGGTTTTTATCATTACATAATATTAAGCGCGTTTTTATTTGCGATAGGTTTGGTCGGTATTTTGAGAAGAAAAAATCTTTTAATGCTTTTTTTCTCTACGGAGATTTTGCTGAATGCCGCAAATGTTGGTTTTGTTGCTGTATCAAAATTTTATATGGATTTGGGTGGACAGATATTTGCTCTGTTTATCATAGCTATAGCTGCAAGTGAAGTCGCTGTCGGACTTGGACTTTTGACGCTTTGGTATAAGCGTACGGGCTCTATCAACCTTGATAGTTTAAATAGTATGAAGGGATAAGAATGGAAATTTTAATATATATAGCCCTGTTTGCACCGCTTGCTGCTGCGATTTTCGCTGCGATTTTCTCGATGAAGGAAAAAAATATTATAACAGGAGTAATAAATTCTATTTTTATCGCGCTTTCAACCGCTGCTTCTATTACGCTTTTATATGTTATTGACGAAAATGGCGCGCGTTTAAATTTGATTGATTGGATAAACGTTGGGGATTTAAACATCCCGTTCGGATTTGTAGTTGATAGAGTAAGTGCTGTAATGATGGTAACGGTCGGTGTTGTTTCAACGGCTGTGCATGTTTACTCTATAGGCTATATGGCTAACGACAAATCGTTTAACCGCTTTTTTTCATATCTTTCGGCATTTGTTTTCTCTATGCTTATACTTGTGATGAGCGACAATTTCGCGGGACTCTTTATAGGATGGGAAGGTGTGGGACTTTGCTCATGGATGCTTATAGGCTTTTGGTATGCAAAAGATAGTGCATCGTGGGCAGCAAATGAAGCTTTTATCATGAATAGAATCGCTGATTTAGGTATGCTTCTTGGTATATTTATGATTTACTGGCAGTTTGGAACTTTGCAGTACGAGGCTATTTTCGCCGCTGCGGCTGATATCGATACAGCTATCTTACAAACCATCGGCATACTGCTCTTTATAGGTGCGATGGGTAAATCCGCACAGTTTCCTTTACATACTTGGCTTGCCGACGCTATGGAAGGACCGACTCCCGTATCTGCGCTTATACATGCCGCCACAATGGTAACAGCCGGCGTTTATCTTGTCATACGTGCCAATCCTATATATACGAATATCCCGGATATAGGCTTTTTTATCGCTTCTTTAGGGGCATTTGTCGCTATTTTCGCTGCGCTGATGGCTCTTGTAAATAACGATTTGAAACGTATTATCGCTTATTCCACGCTCTCGCAGCTTGGATATATGTTCGTGGCAGCGGGTCTTGGCGCATATTGGATAGCACTGTTTCACCTCGTAACTCATGCTTACTTTAAATCGCTGCTGTTTTTAGGCGCGGGAAATGTTATGCATGCCATGAATGAGGATTTGAATATCAAAAATATGGGTGGTCTTTTCGGTGCGCTTAAAATTACGGCTGTTTTGATGATAATAGCGTCTGTCGCGCTTGCCGGTATATATCCGTTTGCAGGTTTCTTTTCAAAGGATAAAATTTTAGAGGTTGCTTTGAACGAAAATGCATATATTCTCTATTTGACTCTTTGGGCAGGAGCCGGCTTGACGGCATTTTATAGCTTTAGGCTCATATTTATTGTGTTTTTTGGCGAAGCTTCATGGAAGGAGCGACATATGCATCCGCACGAGGCGGCAAAATCTTCGTTATTGGCAATGTTGCCGCTTGGTGTTTTAGCTGTGATAGCGGGCTTTTTTGAAAACATATTTGAGAGATTTGTAACGCAAATTTTACCCGAATATACATTTGGTATCGCGCACGAAACTGTTAGTTTGATGGTTGCTGCGACGCTTGGAATAGCAGCATTCGGGATATTTTTCGCATTTTATATGTATATTGTACGATGCGGATTTTCAAAAAAAATAGAGCAGAGTGTTATATACAAGTTTTTATTTAACCAATATTACATTCCGCAGTTGTATCAAAACTATATCGTGCGCCCGTTTGAGGCTGTAGCAAATTTTTCATGGAAAAAATTGGACGAAAAACTTATCGACGCAAGTGTGGATATGATAGCAAATATGTTGCATCAAGGCGGCGATAAAGCGCGCCGTATGCAAAGCGGTAATCTTTCCGTAATGCTTAGATGGATGGTGTTTGGCTTGGGCATACTGCTGTTGACAGCGGTTTTTTATCAAATATAAGGGGAGATGATGGGCAGTATACTACTATTGGCGACGGTTCTGTTTCCTCTGTTTGCCGGTTTTGTCGGTTTTGCGGTTAAACAAAAGTATATTAAAATTTATGCAATTACAGCGGCTTTTATGGAATTCGTGCTTTCCCTGACGCTTTGGGTTGCATTGGATGAAAATGAAGGCGGTTTTCAAATGCTTTTAAATCTGCCTTTGATACCGAGTTTTGGCGTATCATTTTTGCTCGGGCTTGACGGTATATCGCTCTTTTTAGTGATTTTAAGCACATTTATAACTCTTGTGGGACTTATCGGTCTTGGCGAAATGCCAAATCTAAAAAATCTCATTATCTCCATACTCTTTTTAGAAATGACTATGGTAGGCGTTTTTGTCAGTCTTGACTTATTGTTATTTTATCTTTTTTGGGAACTCTCTTTAGTGCCTATGCTCTATATCATAGGCGCGTGGGGAGCGGACAAAAGGATTTATGCGGCGGTTAAATTTTTTCTATATACATTTGCCGGTTCCGTACTGATGCTTGTAGGTATTTTGTATTTTGGATATCTATATCATGAGATAAACGGCGTTTGGAGTTTTTCACTGATTGACTGGAAGAGTTTCCCACTCTCTTATAGCGTGCAACTATGGCTTTTTGGGGCATTTTTCTTGGGCTTTGCCATTAAAGTACCAATGTTCCCTTTTCATACTTGGCTCCCATATGCACATGGACAAGCTCCGACGATAGGTTCTGTCATCCTTGCAGCCGTACTTTTAAAGATGGGAACTTACGGTTTTGTGAGATTTTTATTGCCGCTTTTCCCTGACGCTTCGGTGCAGTTTTTGATACCTGTCGCAGTGGTGTCGGTAATTATGGTTATTTATGCGGCGCTCATCGCTTTTGCACAAGAGGACATGAAACAAGTCATCGCTTACTCTTCCATTTCACATATGGGTATTATCATTTTGGGAACATTTGCGCTTAATATAGAGGGAATCTCCGGTTCGGTCTTTTTTATGATAAGCCACGGACTCGTAAGCGGAGCGCTGTTTATGTTAGTGGGGGTCATATACGATAGACGTCATACAAAAATGATGCATGAGTTTGGAGGACTTGCTTCGGTAATGCCACGTTACGCGACGATTTTTGCTATTGTTCTTATGGGTTCTGTGGGGCTTCCTCTAACGATAGGATTTGTAGGTGAATTTTTATCACTGATGGGATTTTATAAGGTGGATTGGTTGTTGACCGCGCTCGCCGGCACAGGTATAATTTTGGGAGCCGTATATATGCTGAGACTATATAGAAAATCTTTTTTCGGAGAGATTAGAAAAAGAGCAAATAAAAATTTGAAAGATTTGTATCCAAGAGAACTTTTCGCGCTTGTACCGATAACTATTTTGATAATATTTTTGGGCGTTTACCCCAAAGCAGTTTTAAATCCTGTTCAAGAGAGTGTTAAAAACACGCTTGAAGTAATGTCGCAAAACGCGCAAAAGTACGAAACAAAGCTCTTTTTGGAACAAGTAGCTTCAAAGGAGAGAAGGTAATGCAAGAAAATATATCGCTTATATCACTCGAAAGCTTAAATCTTTTTACTCTAATGCCGATGATAATTTTGTGCGTAGGCGCACTTTTTATAATATGCGTCGATATATTTAAAAAGGGGTTAGCGCGCGGTTTTTATGCAGCCTTGACGTCATTTTTTTTGATAGGCGCTTTTATTTTTATTTTGACACTCGGTAATCAAGATGAGGTTGGTTTTTTTGATATGATATTGATAGACGGCATGTCAAAACTATCGCAAATAGCTATACTCGCCATATCTTTACTGTTTACGCAACTAATGCTTTGCAAAAGAGAGTTCGCGGAGCACAAGTTCGCGGAATATTTCGCTTTACTGCTGTTTATGACGGCCGGATTTGCGTTTATGGTATCTACGACAAATCTTATACTTATGTTTATAGGACTTGAAACGGCATCTTTGTCATTATACACGATGATAGCGATGCATAATCGTAAAAAAGCCATAGAGGCTGCACTTAAATACTTTACTATGGGAGCGGCGGCTAGCGGATTTTATGCGTTTGGAGCAATGTTGTTATATGCTTTAAGCGCGAGCGTGGATATAAATGAGATAGTGATGAGATTATCCGACAGAGGTTTTAGTCCTATGCTCGGTATTTTAGGCGCGCTTACGTTAATGCTGGGCGCGATAGGATTTAAACTATCGCTTATACCGTTTCACACTTGGATGCCCGACGTCTACGAGGGGTCTGCGGCACCTCTTGCCGGATATATCTCCATAGTTCCAAAAATAGCAGCTTTTATAGTGGTTGTGAGGATATTTGAACCGTTTATAGCGCTTGATACGGCTTGGGTAGAGAACATATTTTATATATTTGCAGTGGTTACGATGACGCTCTCTAATCTGATGGCTTTGGTGCAAACAGACATTAAAAGAATGCTTGCGTTCAGCTCTATATCGCACGCGGCGTTTATATTATGTGCTGTACTTGCGGAAGCCGATAATGCGATGTTTATATATTGGATACTTTTTATGTTTACAAATATAGGCGCATTTGCACTTTTGTGGGCAAACAATTCAAGCTCATATAACGAAAGTTTTCAGTATTCGTTTTCGAGATTCTCGGGTCTCATAAAAACTGCCCCCGTAACAGCTATACTTATGGCGCTATTTATGCTCTCTTTGGCTGGCATACCGCCGTTTTCAGTATTTTGGGGCAAGATATATATAATGAGTGCGGTTATTAACAGCGGTTATATATTCTTAGCCGTCATAATGGCGGTAAACAGTGCGATAGCTGTGTATTATTATCTAAAATTGATAGTATATATGTTTTTAAAACAACCCGAAACTAAGATATATGCTAATAACGCCTCTTTTGCTGTTAGTATAGTCGTAGGTATAACGGCGGCTATAACGCTTACAGCGGTGTTATTAGTAGAATTTGTTGTCGTTCTTGTGAGATATTTTTTGCCTTTATAGCAAAATTTTTTGTTCATAAGACTTTAATGATTATAAATATTTTATTATTTCTATCCTAATAATCTCTTTAAGATAGAATTATAAAATTCGACCCAAGTTAATTTTAGGAATAATAGTGTCTGTTAAAATAATTTCTAAGGTAGTGGTGTCTTGTATACTTTTAAGTCAAGTTTTGCTCTCTGATGTTTTTGAGGAAAACGAACAGCGTAATCGTCAAAGAGATATTTTTGAGAGTTTAAACAAAGACCCGACAAAAAATTTTGAAAGTTTTGAAGTTCCAAAAATTACACTGCCAAAATCGGATGAAGATGAAAGATGTTTTGATATCCACACCATCGCGATATTTGGTGTAACGCTTCTTAGCAGATCGCATGTAAGCAAAATCGCTTCACAATATATAAATAGATGTGACTCTTTAAGTGATTTAAAAAACCTTACAAATGAGATAAACGCTCTTTATATAGACAAAGGATATATAACTTCTCAAGTCTATCTTTCTGCTCAAAACATAGCCGAAGGAAATCTGACTCTGCAGTCTGTAGAAGCTAAAGTAGAGGATATCGCTCCGCAAGAGATATATGTAACAAATGCGTTTATAGGACAAAAAAATGATTATCTAAACATAAGAGATATTGAGGCTGCCATAGAGAATATAAACAGGCTTCCCTCAAATCACGCGACGATGAAACTAAATCCATCCGAAAAAGTAGGATATACGGATATAGTTGTGGAAAACAATCCTACAAGACGTTTTGGCGGATCTTTTGGCATTGATAACTATGGCGGTAAGCAGACAGGCAAAGCGCAGATGAACAGCAGGTTAAATATCGACAATATTGCAGGCATTAACGACCAAGCCAATATATATCTTAATTTTTCGGATAAATACGCCAAAGATGAGAATAGTAAAGGAAACGGTTATGACTATTCGTTTCCTATTGGTAAAACAACGCTCTCTTTCTCTCAAAGAAACAGTAGATTTGAGCAAAAAGTAAAAACAGGAAGCAGTGTATTTTTATCACAGGGAAATACGAAAACATATACGTTTGATACTCAATACAAACTCTATCACGACCAAAAAAACCGTATAAATATAGGCGCTTCGGTATCAAACTATAGGACAAAAAACCACTTTGCTTATGTCTATTTAGAATCGTCAAGCTATAGACTATCAAAGCTTGCATTATCTGCCGATTATTTGTATCAGATACCGGGATTCTACACATTCGCAAATCTTGCTTATACAAGGGGTATCGATCTGTTCCAAAACTATCACTCAACTGATCTTGACGATGAATACGAAATCTACAACCTGAGTCTTTCAGCCATGAAAGATTTTTATCCTTTTAGATATTCGCTGAGTGCCTACGCTCAATTTACAGATGATTTGCTATTCGGAAGCGACAGGATGAGTATAGGCGGTCCGTATAGTGTAAGAGGCTTTCAAAAAGAGGGACTTAGTGGCAATAGCGGCTATTATATGAGAAACGAACTATCATATAATGTAAATTATGATGTACTTAACGGCATTAATAACAGTTACTTTATAGCATTGGACGGTGGTGCTATAAAATCTGACGAGAGTAGTTTCGGAGGTAAACTTTTAAGCTATTCATTTGGAGTAAAACTTCAAACAAATAACTTGGAAGCTTCTATGCATTATGCCATTCCGGCATACAAAAAAGATGTGAGCGAGACGGGGAAATTTTTCGGCGCTTCGTTACGTCTTAATTTTTAAGTTATTTCCAAAGGTCCCAAAATGCTAAAGTTTAACACAAGCCATTTCCCCTTTACAATAAATTTCAAACGATTTATATTTTACTTTATAGCTTCTACTCTACTCTTAGATCTTTTTCTTTTTGCTTCCCCCCTAACCCCCGACACCACTTCTCCTAAAAACACTC
>JAISGD010000026.1 GCA_031263195.1 Campylobacteraceae bacterium
TTTATAAAAGTAAAAAATTCTATAACTTTGGTACTTAATGTTAGGTAAAAAAGTGTTAATTTTTGTGAAAAAGTGAAAAGTAAGATATTTGTTGATGAAATTGAGGATTATTTTGGTTAATGTTCGCAATCTAAAAAAGCATATCGTAGCAATTTTTATACGTATAAATACTCAATATGACAGTAAATTTTTGAGCATAGAGTTAAATATATCCATATTTTTGATTAAGAAATAATCATACTTTCTTCACTTCTTGAGTTACAATTACAGCTATATTTAAAAAAGGCGGATGAAATGATAAGTTATTTTGCAAAAATTTTCAATCTGTATATTTGTCGCTATTGATGGCAAATGTGCTATTTGTGTCTCCGATTGTTGCCGATGGTGACTCAAAAGCATTTCAACAGGAGGGTGAAATTCATAAGATACTGTCAAGACCGTCATATATTTAACGGTAAAGGAGACCATAGTACCAGTGTATATCCGGTGGCTTTGGCGAATAATATCAAGTTGTCGCCCGTTTCCGCTACATTGGATATTGCTAGGAACGGTTTGAACGAAATGCCCTCTTTCAGAAAGTATCTTACTGATACTGAAATATTGGAAGTGGTACATTATATTTGTATTGGTTTTGGAAACAATTTTAAAGATATCGCCTAAGCGACTACGACTGCCAATATACCTGAATAAATAATTTATTTTTGTGCAGCGCTGCCTGTTATCTGCCATAAAAAATCTTGCAGCATTTACGGTCAAGCTTTTGAGCATTGTTTGAAATCGCATTTACATTTTGCACAAAAAGCGGTAAACTTATATCCAAAATTATCAAGCAAGGCAGAGACTCTTAACGTACGGGCTGTGTAAATGATACAATATAAAAAGAGCAGAATATCGCCTAATTGTTTAAAAAGCTTATAGAAAATACAATCATAAAAAGCAGGAGATTGCCATGCAGGAGAAAAAAACCTTATTAAAGCATTTTGTTGAAAACATACTTCAAGGATTGTTTTGGTTGCTGCCTATAGCGGCGGTGATATTTATACTCTTGTGGGTCTATGGCAAAATGGACGCCATTACACTGAAAATTTTTGCGAGTTTGGGTTTTGATATAGATGGGCAAAGTTTTATCTGGATATTGCTGACGATAATTATTTTGGCGGTTACGCTTTATATTTTAGGTTTTATTATTAATACAAAATTGGCTTTTTTATTTGAGGCTTTATTTGTAAAAATACCATTTTATTCTACGATAAAAGATATCGTCAATATCTTCAACTCATCCAAAAAGGGAGAGACAAAAGTTTTGGTTGTAGCGATAAAAGGGTTTGGAAATATGGGCTATAATATAGGACTTATGTATTCGCAAAAAGAGAGTATTATAAAAGATCACTATACGGTTACCCTCTCCCAATCTCCCATACCAAACGGCGGATTTATGTTTGAGATACATAAAAAAGATATACTTGTCATACAAAACGCTACCTTTGATAACAATCTGCAATATCTCCTCTCGATGGGGGTTAAAAGCTTGGCGGAAATTTTAAAAGTTGAGCCGATAAATATAGATGAGTTTGTACCGCTTGAAGAGTGGTTTAGTACTAAAAAAACGGTCAAAAAGGAAAAAGATGTTAAAACGCAAAAATAGTATCAAAGCTTACGCTAAAGCAAAAGAATGTATTCCCGGGGGTGTGAACTCGCCTGTCAGAGCTTTTTTAAGCGTTGATCAAACGCCACCATTTATAGCTAAAGGTAAAGGTGCTTATATAACGGATATAGACGGCAATAAATATATTGATTTTGTTCAAAGCTGGGGGCCGCTTATATTTGGGCATGCTGATAAGGATATAGAAAAAGCGGTCGTAAAAGCTGTAAAAAACGGCTTAAGTTTCGGTGCGCCGACAGAGGTAGAGACAAAACTCGCCAAAACTATATGTTCCATTTTCCCCTCAGTTCAAAAAATCCGCTTTGTAAGCAGTGGAACGGAAGCCGTTATGAGTGCCATAAGACTTTCACGGGGTTATACAAAAAGAGATGATATTGTAAAATTTAAAGGTTGTTATCATGGACATAGCGACTCTTTGCTTGTGCAGGCGGGAAGCGGAGCTGCGACATTCGGAACCCCAAGCAGTCCCGGCGTGCCCGAAGAACTTGTAAAGCATACGCTTTTGGCTGATTATAACGATATAAAAAGCGTGGAAGAGTGTTTTAAAGCGTCTGACAATATCGCTTGCGTTTTGATAGAACCCATAGCGGGCAATATGGGTTTGGTACCTGCCGATATAGAGTTTTTGGAAGAACTCAGAGCGTTATGTGACAGACATGGTGCGATTTTGATTTTTGATGAAGTTATGAGCGGTTTCAGAGCTTCTTTAAAAGGTGCGCAGGGTTTTACCGAAGTTACTCCCGATATCGTAACATTTGGTAAGGTTATAGGCGGAGGAATGCCTGTAGGTGCGTTTGGCGGCAAAAAGGAGATAATGTCCTGCCTGTCGCCTGAAGGAGATGTGTATCAAGCGGGCACTCTTAGCGGTAATCCTGTTGCGATGAGTGCTGGACTTGAAAGTATTGGCAAAATAGTCAAAAATAGAAAATTGTATAATAAATTAAGCTCTCTTGCCAAAGCTCTTATGAGAGGATTTAAGAAGAGCGCAGTTAAAGAAGGTATACCTTTGCAAGTTTGTACAAGAGGCAGTATGTTTGGGTTTTTCTTTAACGAAAAAGAGATTAAAAATTTTGATGATGCGTTAAAGTCGGATACAAAACGTTTTGCAGCATTTCATAGAGGTATGTTGGAGCGGGGATTTTATTTCGCTTGCTCACAATTTGAGACGGGTTTTGTGTGCGATGCCATGAATGAGAAAATGATACAAAAAACTATTGCTGCTGCAAATGAAGTGATGAAAGAGATAAAATGAGTAAAAAGGTAGAAAACTTAACCGAAGCACCGTCTTCTGAGAAAAAAAAGCCCAAATACGGTAAGATTATAGAGGGAGCGAGCGAGTTATCTCTTGGTATCTCAATAGTCGTAGCGATAGTTTTGGGTGTGGCGTTGGGGCTTTGGCTAAAGAGTTTGACTGGGTATACGTGGACGCTTTGGCTTGGCGTAATATTTGGTATCGGAGCGGCTGTAAAAAATGTACATATCGCGTATAAAAAACAGAAAAAAATATATGATGAATTAAAAAACGAGCCGCGCTATAAATATCAAGCCGATGAAGACGACGATGATAAATATTAAATTATGGATTAGTATATTTATCGCTATGGAGATAGTGCTGATAACATTTTGTCTATATTTTGGCGGAGTATGGTTTATAAATACGCAGACAGGTTTTTTGAGTTCGCTTTTAATTGTGATAGGCTCGTTCTTAGGATATAGAAAATTAATAAAAACAAAAGCCACTGAAGACTTCTCTTCGGATGAATTTATGGAGAAGATAGAAGATCCTTATGGCGTTTGGGATGATGATAAATCGTCCAAGATCTCTTCCGTAAAAATTGCCGCTAAAGATATTAAGGCAACTGCACACGGTTTTTTATCGTTGTATCGCGTTGCCTCATATATACTTTTTTGCATACTCTTTTTGATTCTTGTGAAAAGCGAGTTATTCTCATTTATCCCATTTATAGCAGGGGTAAGCTTTATACCTTTGGGGGTACTTATTTGCGGAGTATTTAGCGGAATAAATAGTCTTAGATAGTTGACGTGCATCTAAGCCCCAAGCTTATTATGAATAAAATTATCGGAAGTATTTCGGATATACAAACGCTAAAAAATAACGCTAAATTCACGTCTTAATCTGAATTTTTATAAACTTATCGTAAAATCCGATTTTCGAAAGTAAAGTCACATAATTCAAGGATAGTTATGATTCCTTTTACGGATGAAGAGTTGATACCTGTAGTATCTAAAATTTTAGATAAAGTAAGACCTATGCTTGTGCGAGACGGCGGCGATATGAAACTGCTTTCCATCAAAAACGGGCGCGTTTTTATACAATTTCAAGGCGCTTGTAACGGTTGCGCGTCAAGCGATCAAACGTTGAAATTTGGCGTGGAAAGACGGCTTCGCATAGACATACATCCGGAAATGGAAGTGATAAACATTCCTCTTGGAAGCGAATACGAGATAGAGAAGTACTAATTATGAGACACGAAGTTAAAAATCAATACTTTAGTTATATAACCGACAATTCAAACGAAGCGGATGAAAACGGGGCGTTTGTAAAAACAGTCCAAAATGCGATGTACGAAAAAGAGGCTGTAAAAAGAGGCTGTAAAACCATTTTAAACGTATCTGAATGTTTTAAAATTTTAGATATTGATCCTAATTTAAAAATTGTTGGCATAACCGGTACAAACGGTAAGACGACAACGGCTGCTGCTATATATTCAATGCTTTTGGATTTGGGCAAAAAAGCTGGCTTACAAGGTACGCGAGGTTGTTTCATAAACGACAAATGCGTAGAGAGCAAAAGTCTCACGACCCCGTCTATTTTACATACGCTCATTAATATGCAAAAAGCTTCGCAAGAGAAGTGTTCATATTTTATAATGGAAGTAAGCTCTCACGCGATTGCCCAAAATCGCATAGAGGGTCTCAAGTTTGCCCTTAAAATTTTCACTAATATTTCGCAAGACCATTTGGATTTTCATAAAAATATGAGAGAATACATAAACACAAAAAGCGCATTTTTTGATGATGATACGCTAAAACTTATCAATAAAGATGATGAAAATATAAGATATAATGTTAAAAATACACTTACTTACGGCATTGAAAAACCGTCAACCTACCAAATCACAGCTTACGGATTAAGGGACGGGATAGAGATGGCGGTACAATACGCGGGCAAAACCTATCCGTTTTCAAGCGTGCTGCAAGGAAAGTTTAATCTGTATAATCTTTTAGCCGCTATAGCAGCTGTTCATATTTTAGAAAAAACCTCTTTTGATAAGACAAATGAAGCGCTTGCGAATTTCGCGGGAGTTAGCGGACGAATGGAAATTGTTAATCTCAATCCTTTGGTAATTGTGGATTTTGCCCATACGCCCGATGGCATAGAAAAAGTCTTAGAAGCGATGAGAGAAAACGAACTTGTCGTGGTTTTCGGAGCAGGCGGCGATAGAGATAAACTTAAGCGTCCTATTATGGGAAAAATTGTAGAAAAATACGCGAAAAAAATTTACATCACAAGCGATAATCCAAGAAGCGAAGAGGGCGAAGATATTATAGAAGATATAGCGCGTGGCATTGAAAAAAAAGAGAATGTTTATAAAATCGTCGATAGAAAAGAAGCTACCATAAGAGCGTTAAAGGATTTGGAAGAAAAAGAGGTTTTGATGATATTGGGAAAAGGCGATGAGACTTTTCAAGAGATAAAAGGCGTCAAATATCCATATAACGACAAAGAGATTGTGCAAACATTTTTGAAAGCAAAAAATTGATAAAATATCAATTTAAAAATAAAAAGGTCTTAAATAATGATGTTTGAAATGCTTTATAGCAAAATTCATAGAGCCACTGTTACGGACGCGAATTTAAATTATACTGGTTCTATCACGATAGATAGAGATTTGATTGACGCGGCAAATTTAAAAATCGGGCAAAAAGTAGATATTGTAAATATTAATAACGGCGAACGAATAAGCACTTATGTTATAGAAGGAGCGCGCGGCAGCAATACTATTTGTTTAAACGGCGCGGCTGCCAGAAAAGCGCAAATCGGAGATAAAATCATCATTATATCCTATGCTATGATAGATGAAAAAGAGTTGCGGGATTTTAAACCCGCCATTATTTTAGTAGATGAAAAAAACAGTATCGTAAAAAAAGAAGAGAGTCTTTAATGTTAGATGGATTTGATTTTTCAAAAATGGGCGCAATGTTTGAAGAGGCTCAAAAAAAGGTGCAAGAACTTCAAGATGAAGCCAAAAATAAAACTTTCAGCGCAAAAAGCGGCGGCGGATTGGTAAGCGTGAGTATGAACGGCAGCGGAGAAGTGATAGATATCAGCATAGACGATTCTCTTTTGTCGGATAAAGACGCTATGCAAATTTTACTTATAAGCGCGGTGAATGACGTTTTGAAAATGGTTGAAGAGGATAGAAAACTGACAGCTTCAAAAATGTTGGGCGGTTTTGGCGGTTTGAGGTAAAAGAAGTTGAAAACCAAAGCTTTTCTTGAAAATATAGAAGCTATGGTTGAGAGAGCATTTGACACTCTTTGTGTGCATTGTCCTGATTTTGAACTTTATACTGTTTTAATTCATGTAGATTTTAAAACGCCCAAAGAAGCTAAAAGCAAGGCGGTATGTAGCATAGGCTTTGACGATTTGCAAAATTCGTTAAAACATACTAAAGTTTGGGCGGACTTTTTGCATCCAAAAGATGAAGCCAACAAGAGCGAGACAAGGACTTACAACCCGCGAAATGTGCTATTAAGCGAAGTTGAAACTATTGAGTGTGACGATGTGAAGATAAAAGATGCGGTATTTGCATTGAAAAAGCGTCCTTTGGCATTAGACATCGCCGTAAATGCAAGAGCGCAAGAGTTAAATATACATAAAAATGCAGAGTTTATCATTGAGTTTGAACAGTGGTATTTTGGTCGTTCCATGCTCGGTGTAATCAATCCGGCTAATGCGGGCAAAAAATAATTTTGATGCGTATAGGACCGTTTTTCTTGTTATGAATTTAGTTTTTTAGCGCATAAGCTTTTTTCTTAAAGGATTTTTTAAAAATGTTGGAAGAGTTTGAAAATTTTTTACAAATACATCTTTTTAACGTGCAAAGTTTTCATCCGCACTTTAATGAAGCATACAGACAAATGTTTGAAGTAGGCGGCAAAAGATTTCGCCCATTTTTGCTTTTAAGCGTTGTTGAAGCTTTAAATCCGCTTTTATTAAAAAACGCTATGTACGCGGCTCTCGCAGTTGAGATGATACATACTTATTCTCTTATTCACGACGATCTGCCGTCTATGGATAATGCGCCATTACGCCGCGGAAGTCCTACTCTACATGTAAGTTATGACGAAGCGACTGCTATTTTAATAGCGGATGCGCTCAATACAGACGCTTTTAAAGTTCTCTCCATGATGCCGATGGATGCCAAAACGCGTATAGAACTTTGCGGAATTTTGAGCTTTAATGCCGGAAGTTCCGGAATGGCTTTAGGACAAGCTATAGATTGTTATTTTGAAAAAAAACCTTTAAGTGAAGAACAGCTAGCATTTTTACATTTACATAAAACCGGAAGACTTATAGCGTGCGCTTTGCAAATGGGCGCGTTGATAGGCGGAGAGGATGAAAACACTCAAAAAGAGTTTTACGACTTTGGGCTTAAACTGGGACTCTTGTTTCAAATACACGACGATATCATTGACGCCACAAAAAGCTCAAACGAAGTTGGAAAGCCGACAAAACACGATACAAACAAAAACTCTTTTGTAAATCTTTTCGGACTTAGCGGCGCGATAAAAAAAAGGGATGAAAAGATAGTTGAACTGAAAAAACTCTCAGCCTCTTTTGATGAAAAAATAGAGACATTTTTTTGCAAAATATTAAATAATAATTTTAAATAAGGAATACGATATGAACTCCAAAAAAATTTTAAAAAAGCAAGCCGATACGATTCGTTTTTTATCTGCTGATATGGTTCAAAAAGCAAATAGCGGACATCCGGGAGCTCCGATGGGACTTGCCGATATCGTGACGGTTTTATCTTACCACTTGCGTCACAATCCGACAAATCCCAAATGGCTAAATCGCGATAGACTTGTTTTCAGCGGAGGTCACGCTTCTGCGCTCATATATTCGTTTTTGCATTTAAGCGGTTACGATATTGCCATAGAAGATTTGAAAAACTTTAGACAGCTTGGAAGCAAAACGCCAGGACACCCGGAATACGGCGAAGTTGTTGGAGTGGAAGTGACGACAGGACCTTTAGGGCAGGGGGTCGCGAATGCCGTAGGATTCGCGACCGCCGCCAAATACGCTTCAAATATACTAAACACGGATAAAACTAAAGTTATTGACCATAAGGTTTATTGTTTGTGCGGCGATGGGGATTTGGAAGAAGGCATTAGTTACGAGGCTTGTTCATTTGCGGGACATTTGGGGCTCGACAATCTCGTTTTAATTTATGATTCTAACAATATAACCATAGAAGGCAGCGCGTCTTTGGCGTTCAGCGAAGATATCAAAAACAGATTTGAGGCGCAAGGCTGGAAAGTTTCAAAGATAAACGGACACGATTTCGATGAGATTGAAGAGGTTTTAATGCATTCAAAAGAGCAGACAAAACCATATCTTATTATAGCCGACACCGTTATTGCCAAAGGCGCATGTAAGCTTGAAGGAAGCCATGAAGCTCATGGCGCGCCGCTTGGAGTTGAAGAGTTAAAAAATGCCAAGATGAAGGCGGAATTTGATTGTGATAAATCCTTTTTTATACCTGACGATGTAAAAGATGAATTTTTCAAAGCAAAAACAGCGGGAGAGAAGGCGGAAAAAGAGTGGATAGAAAAGCTTGAGACAAGCCTCACGGCAGATCAAAAAGAGATATTAAATAAGCTTTTGAAACCCGATTTTAACTCTATTAAATGGCCCAAGTTTGAACCTAAAAGTGAAATTGCAACAAGAGACAGTAATGGAAAAATTATCAACGAAATCGCAAAAGCGCTTATAGGATTTTTGGGCGGAAGTGCAGATCTCGCTCCGTCAAATAAAAGCGAGTTAAGCGGTATGGGAAGTTTTCCAACAGGACGCAATATCCATTTTGGCATAAGAGAACACGCTATGGCGGCTATTTGCAACGCTATCTCTTTGTACGGACTATTTTTACCTTACAGCGCGACATTTTTTATATTTAGCGATTACTTAAAGCCGTCCGCAAGACTTGCTGCTTTGATGAGATTGAAAACATTTTTTATTTGGACACACGATAGCATAGGAGTAGGCGAAGACGGACCGACGCACCAACCCATAGAACAACTTACGCAATTTCGCGCTATGCCAAATTTTTATGTATGGCATCCTGCTGATGCTAATGAAAATGTGGAAGCTTGGAAAAAAGCTCTAAACACGAATGCTCCGAGCGCGTTTGTGCTGTCAAGACAAAAACTTACCGTATTTGAGGATACCGGAGATTTTGGGGATGCAAGTTGCGGCGGATATCTCTTGAAAAAAACGCAAAACGCAAAAATCACGTTTATCGCAAGCGGAAGTGAAGTCGCTCTTTGCTTGAAAGCAGCGCATAGGTTGAAAGACGATGGCATAGAAGCCAATATTGTGAGCGTGCCGTGTTTTGATTTATTTATCGAACAATCCAAAGAGTATATAGAAAAAGTGATAGACAAAAACACGAAAGTTTTAGCTGTGGAAGCGAGTTCAGGCGATGTTTGGTGGAGATATGCGGATAATGTTGTGTGTATGAATAGTTTTGGCGCTAGCGCACCCAGCGAAAAGCTTTTTGAAAAATTTGGCTTTAGCGTAGAAAACGTGGTTAAAGAAGCGAAGGAGTTATTGGGGTGCGCATATGGAGTATAAATTTTCAGGCGCTATTACGCCGGATAATCATATGCACCACAATGAGACATTTTGTAAAAAATACAATATTTTTATATTGATACTGCTGGTTGTACATGCGTTTTTTTGTTTTTCCATAGGTAATAATTTTAAAGAGGCATATTTTATTTTACTATTTTCGGTATCGTTGGTGTTTATTATTTTTCAGATATTTTTTATGGTCAATTACAAAAAATCTTATAAGCCAATCCATTTCAAATTGCAAAAGAGAGAAGAATGAGTTGGATTGAAGTATTTGCGTTGTCTGTTGTTCAAGGAGTTACTGAGTTTTTGCCGATATCGAGTTCCGCGCATCTTGTTTTGGTTCCACATATTTTCGGCTGGCAGGATCAGGGGTTGGCATTTGATGTGGCTGTACATTTCGGAACACTTTTTGCTGTTGTTATTTATTTTAAAAGTGAGATTTTACTGCTTTTAAAAGACTGGTTTATCTCTTTAAAAATATGCAAAAATGTTGGTGAAAGTGCGCTTGCATGGGCGATTTTAGTAGCTACAATCCCGGCTTGTATAGCGGGACTTTTATTTAATGATGTGATTGAGATATATCTTCGTTCGCCTTTAGTTATAGCCTCGACAACTATAATCTTTGGTATCGTGCTGTTCGTAGCCGATAGATTTGCAGGCAAAAAAGATGAAAAGAGTATAACATTATATATAGCTCTTTTGATAGGGTTGGCACAGATGTTGGCGTTGATTCCCGGGGTTTCCAGATCCGGCATAACTTTGAGCGCTGCTTTAATGCTTGGATTTAACAGAGTAAGCGCTGCGAGATTTTCATTTTTGCTTTCAATCCCCATAATTTTACTTGCGAGCGGATATGAGGGTTTGAAATTGTCACAAAGCGCTTATGACATAGAATGGGATAAAATAACAGGAGCTGTTGTTATATCATTTTTAAGCGGATACGCATGCATACATCTGTTTTTAAAAGCCGTTTCAAAATTCTCAATAACACCGTTTGTCCTTTACCGGCTCATACTTGGCGGCGTACTATTTTTTATATTTTGGAGTATATAGGGGCTATTGTAGTTTTTTGAGATTTTTTCTCTTCTGATTTTGGCCACATAATGGCTTGAGTGATAAATTCGTATACAGTTTGCAAATTCATACTCTCATTTACCGCAAAGCTATTGTTAGATAAAATTAAAATCAATTTTTGAGATAAGAGCGATAATGAAAAAACTGTTAGTAAGCGCGCTTGAACCTTCAGCGAACCTGCACTTAAAGCCTGTTTTGGAAGAGCTTGGAGAGTGTGAGCTTTTGGGTATATTTGATGAAGAATTCGGTACGCCGATTTTGGCATCAAGAGAGTTCTCGGTTATGGGCTTTTTGGACATTTTCTCGAAACTCAAAAAGGCAAAAAAGGCGATAGATAAGATGGCGCATCTGAGCCTCGAGGCTTCTCACGTATTGCTTATAGATTCTCCGGCTTTTAATTTACCGCTTGCAAAGGCTATTAGACAGGTCAATAAAAATGTCCCAATTACTTGGTATATTTTGCCTAAGGTGTGGGCATGGAAAAAAAAGCGCGCGAAAAAGGTAGAGAAATATTGTACCAATTTAGCGTCTATATTCCCTTTTGAAGAGAAATTTTATACGCGTTCAATTTATGCAGGCAATCCTCTTTTGGACGAAATAAAACAGACAAAAAAGAGCTTTGAAAACAGCGGTAAGGTAGTTTTTATGCCCGGTTCTCGCAAATCAGAGATAAAATCACTTATGCCTATTTTCAAAGAAGTCGCTGCAAACTTAAATAAAGAAAATATCATAGTAATCCCAAAACACTTTAACGAGCGTGAGATAGATATGCTTTACGGGGATCTGAGCGGCTTTATCATATCTAAAGACGCTCATCAGAGTTTATTGAACGCAGAGTTTGCTTTTGTTTGTTCGGGAACGGCTACGCTTGAGGCGGCTATCATCGGTACGCCTCTTGCGCTTTGCTATAGGGCTAAAGCGATTGATTATTTTATCGCGAAGAGATTTGTAAAGTTAAAATTTGTAGGTTTGGCAAATATCATATTTGATTTTTGTGCGCTTGAGCCATTGCATAAAGAGTTTTTGCAAGATGACGTAAATGTAAAAAATCTTTTAAACGAGTATGAAAATATGGATAAAGAGAATTTTTTCATGCGTTCTTTGGAGTTAAAAGAGATACTGTCGCATGGCAGTTCAGAAGTTGTGGCTAAGATAATTGATGTATAATAAAAGCTTAAATTTTAATGGTTTCGGAGTTGAAAAGTGAAGAAAGAACCTATGACGATTTACGGTTTTACAAAATTAAAAGATGAATTGCAAAATTTGACAAAAGTGCAACGTCCGCAAATTGTAATAGAGATAGATACGGCGCGAGGTCACGGCGATTTGAAAGAGAATGCCGAATACCATGCCGCTCGTGAAAAACAGAGATTTATCGAAGCGAGGATAGCTGAGTTTTCAGACCTCTTATCAAGAGCACAGATAATAGATCCAAGCCTCTACGAGCACAATAAAGTACTTTTTGGCTCTACTGTGGAGTTAGAAAATATTGACAGTTCACAGAGTGTTATTTATACAATAGTAGGTGCGTTTGAGAGTAATGTTGAAAAAGGACTTATCTCTATCTCCTCACCGCTTGCCAAGCATTTAATCGGTAAAAAAAAGGGTGATGAGATTACGGTAAAGTTGCCCAAGGGCGAGAGTTCGTATGAGGTGATAGACGTCTATTTTAAACCTATAAAATTTTAGGAGAAAGTATGAAAAAAGTTAATGTCGCTATTATTGGCGCGAGTGGTTATACAGGGCTTGAATTGATAAAACTTTTGATTAACCATCCGAATTTTATATTAAATTATATAGGCACAAGTGAAGGCGGAGTAAAAGTAGGTGACTTGCATCCGAGTTTATTGGGTGTAGTTGATATTGACGTAAAAAAAAGTATCCCCAAAGAGATAGCTAAAAAATGTGAACTCGCCTTCTTGGCACTGCCTCACAAAACTGCTATGGAGTTTGCAAAAGAGCTTTTAGAGCTCGGTGTGAAAGTGGTTGATTTATCAGCTGATTATAGACTCTCTTTGGAAAGTTATGAGAGACATTATGGTGTACATTTGGATAAAGAGCACTTAAAAGAGGCTGTTTACGGATTACCCGAACTCAATCGCGAAAAAATCAAAAAAGCTTCTTTGATAGCAAATCCAGGTTGTTATCCCACCGCTTCTATTTTGGCGATAACCCCATTCGCACCGTATATAAAGAAAAATACTCCTATTTTTATTGATGCTAAAAGCGGTGTATCCGGACGCGGCAAAAAAACAACCTACAGCGAGCATTTTGTAAATGTAAATGAGAATTTTTTAACTTACAATGCCTTAAAACATAGGCATGAACCTGAAATAGCAGAGATTTTAGCTTCGCAAAATATTACTAACGCCATACATTTTGTACCGCATTTGTTGCCAATAACAAGAGGTATGTTAGTTAGTGCTTATATGCAAGTAAATGCTCAAATAGACGCCTTTAAGATACTAACAGATTTTTATAAAAATGAACAGTTCGTTAGGGTAAGAGATGAAGCTGTTAGTCTAAAACTAACGGCAGGTACGAACTTTTGCGATCTCTTTACTGCGCAAAAGGATGATGTTGTGTTTGTTAGTTCAAGTATAGATAATCTTTTGCGCGGTGCGTCCGCTCAAGCGGTTGTAAACGCTAACTTGATGTTTGGCTTTGAGGAGAGTATGGGGATACCCAAGGTAGCTTATGTCCCTTGAGATAAAAGACGGAGCTTTATTTGTCGCTGATGCTCACGAAAACGGTGAAAACAGAATATTGTTTACTAAACTTTTACATGGGATAAAATCCGGCGAAATAGCTGCGGCGCAACTTTTTTTGATGGGCGATATATTTGATTTGTTAGTTGGCGGCGCTAAAAAAACACAATTTCTTTTTAAAGATGAGGTAGCGGTTCTCGATGAAATTGGGCAAAAAATAGATGTATTTTATTTTGAGGGTAATCACGATTTTAATCTTGGCAAACTTTTCTCAAATGTGAAAATTATTCCTTTAAAAAAACAGCCGATGCTGTTTGAAAGCAAGTGTGGTTTGTTTCGGCTCGCTCACGGTGATTTAAATGGCGAATTTAAATATCAATTTTATACCTCATTGATAAGAAGCAAGTTTTTAATCGCTGTTTTAAATCTTTTTGATTGTTACGGTTTGATTTCACGTTCTATTTTAAAAAAACTTGGAAAAAAAGAGCTTTGTGTCAAGATAAAAGGTTTTGAAAATATCGCAGCAAAAAAGATATCGTTTTATGAAAAGTGTGATTTTATCGTAGAAGGACACTATCATCAAAATCAAAGCTTTAGATCTAAAAAATGCGTATATGTCAATCTTGGCGCATTCGCATGCGGTGGAATAGTCTACAGGTTTAATTCCAAACTAAAGCCGCACTTTAAAAGTTTATTTTTTTCGCAATCGTAAAGAAGTTTTGTGAAAAAGAGTATTTTTAGCGGTATGATAAACCTGTGTGGCAAGATAAAATAAAACGCAAAACCGCGTCAAGAGTGCTTTCAGAAATGTACCTCGAATTTAGTGAAGTGAAATTTATATGAGTTTAGCTGCCAATCTTGTAATAAATCAAAACCGCACCAATATAATCCAAGCTATTTGTGAGAGAACTGTAAAATGACATGTGGTGAGACAATATGTTTATTGGTTTAGTGTATATTTCTTCTGATGTATACTTTAAAAATAGTTCAAGCACACTTACAATTGTCAAAACTATTACGGTTAATAAATGAACCGATAGTTTTAATATGCATATCGATTAAACTATGCCGCCAATAACGTTTACAATTTTGACTAGGCAGTTATCTCATCTAAAAGTTTGAAGTTATTTGCTCCCATCAAGTGGAGTTTAGGATGGAAATTTTTTAACTCTTTAAATATCTCTTTTGAGAGTATGGTGCCAACTCTAAGCTCTTCTTCTTCACTGATTTTTTTGGCACCGGAGAGCTGCTGCATTAGAAGCTGTGGTATATGAACACCGTTTACATGTGAAGTCAAAAATTGTGCTGTTTTCAATCTTGTTACAGGAAAAAATCCGAAAAC
The DNA here is from genome assembly GCA_031263195.1 of Campylobacteraceae bacterium. GTDB lineage: Bacteria > Campylobacterota > Campylobacteria > Campylobacterales > Campylobacteraceae > JAIRKW01. The sequence continues at coordinate 14,679 of JAISGD010000026.1, forward strand.
TAATTCGGTATCCGCCTTAGTTTGCTCTTTTGCCTCATCAAAAAGAGCTTTTAGCACTTTTGCGTTTGAGAGTGTGTAAATAGGCTGCGTGATAAGTGCGGCAGGATTAAATCTAAGTTTTGTCATTATCTTTTTTTGCAGCGTTTTAGGGTTATTTGCGCGGGAGTTACAAACAGCAAGAGAGAGTATTGGTCTCAAAGGCGCGCCAAACTCTTTTCCTGCGTAATCGATACCGGCATTAAAACATTTGATGATTTCCAAAAGCAGCGTGGAGTTTGCTTCAAAAACACCTTTTACGTTTGGTTGATTGCTGCTTGTCGCAGGATCTCCCGTAAGAGCTAAAATAGCAGTTATATTCAATTCGTTAGCGCCCATAAGTACAGATTGGAGGGCGATTTTATTTTTGTCGCGCATTGTTATGGTGGCTATAGCCGGTTTTGAAAAGTACTCTTGCAACTTAAAAGCAGTAATTACAGAGTCTGATTTTAGCCTTGCTAAAGGATTATCGGTCACAACAAAAGCATTTATTCTGTTTTTTAATTTTGTTGCGTCTAATTTTTCAAAGATAACTGCATTACCACTGCCATGCGGAGGGGTAATCTCCAAAGAGATGAACGACGTTTTACCCCGGATTTCATTTTTCAATTGTAAATACATATTTTTATCCGCTTTTTAATATAGATTTTAGTATTATATCAGAAAATTAAGATGAGAATTAGGAAATATGGGATGAAACTCGCGGCTTTTGATTTTGACTCTACGTTAATGGATGGAGAGACAATCAATTTTTTAGCGGATGCTTATGGGGTGGGCGATGAGGTAACGAAGCTTACCGCTGAAGCGATGAGAGGTGAGATAGATTTTTTTGAGGCATTAAGAAAAAGAGTCGCTCTTTTGAAGGGTATGAGTGAGAAAAACGTTATAAGCATATGTGAAGATTTGCCGTATATGAACGGAGCGAAAGAGTTAATCAAAGAGCTTCAAAAACGCGGTGTTACAGTTGTGGTGTTTAGTGGCGGGTTTAGATATGCTACGAATTTTGCAAAAAAAATTTTAGGATTTGACGCTGATTTTGCAAATGTTTTACATGTGAAAGACGGCATTCTTACAGGACTTGTCGGGGGTGATATGATGTTTGGTTTTTCTAAAGGCGATATGCTTTTGAGAATACAGGCTCTTTTGAAGGTTAGCAAAAGAGAAACTATATCGGTAGGTGACGGGGCGAATGATGCTTCAATGTTTGAGCTTTCTGCGGTGAAAGTCGCGTTTTGCGCTAAAGATATTTTAAAAAGCAAAGCGAACGTAATCATTGATGAGAAAGATTTAACAAGAGTTTTAAACCATATTTAAAGGATGTTAGATGGCAATCGGTTCAAGCAATTTTTCCATTTGGTGTGATTTTATAGAGAGAGAATTTCTGTCAAGCGAGCTTCCGGCGCTTATTGATTCGGGTATAGTAAGCGGTGTCACGAGCAATCCGGTTATCTTTAAAAACGCTATTTTAAACTCTAAAGCATATGCGGAAGACAGAAAAAAGAGTATAGATATGCTGCCGCAGGAGAGATATGAATTTTTGGCTGTAGATGATATTAAAAATACTGCCAAACTTCTTTTGCCGACATATAAAGCGGATAATCAAGACGGGTTTGTAAGTATGGAAGTAAATCCGTTATTTTCCGCAAATACTGAAAAAATGGTAGAAGAGGCAAAGAGGATTTATAAAAAAGTGGGTATGCCTAATGTTATGATAAAGATTCCGGCGACAGAGGCAGGATATGAGACAATAAAAGAGTTGATTATAGAAGGTATAAATGTAAACGCTACCCTTGTTTTTTCTCCACAGCAGGCAGGTAAATGTCTTCAAGCGATAGAGAACGGATTTTACATATTTCAGCGCAGAAATCCGAAAAAAGCATTTCCTCAAGTTGTTATCAGTGTTTTTGTAAGCCGTTTTGACAGGAAATTGGACGCAAGATTGGAGACGGTCGGATTTGAAAAAATGAAGTTTGGCATTATGAACGCTTCGTATATCTACCAACTTATCAGAGAACAGAAAATCTCTAATGTAAGGTGTCTTTTTGCGAGTACAGGCGTTGGAGATCCGTCTATTGATAAATACTATTATATTACGAGTTTAATGTATAAAAATGCTGTTAACACTGCTCCTTTAGCCTCTATAGAGAGTTATATGGAAGTACTTGATACAGACGAGAGAGTCTGTCCGCCCAAAGAAAATATTCAAAAATATTTTGCGGATATAGAGTCAAGAGGTATTATATTAAAAGAAGTATATACTTCGCTTCTTGAAGAAGGATTGGAGCAATTCAACAAAGCTTATAGAGAGATGCTGGAGAGTTTAAGAGTGACAAATCAGGAGATTGAAGAGTTAAAAGTGGCGGAAAGAGCCGAACAGGAGCGTATAGAGTTTGAAGCGAGGAGAAAAGAGGATGAGATGAAAAGAGCAGAAGAGGCTAAAAAAACTGCGCAAGAGGCTGCACAGAGAGCTGAGAAGGAGAGATTGGAGAAAGAGGCGCGCGAAAAAGCGCTTGAAGATTTAAAAAAACAGACGGCTGTTGCTCAAGCAAGTGAAGAAGTTAAAAGTAAAAAAGGTGCGGAAGTGAGCGTTGATGTTAAAATCAATAAAGCCTCAAGAGCCGAAGCAAGAAGAGCTGCCGCTCAGGAGCGCTACAAAAGTCCGGTTATGAGAGTGCTGGAAGGATATCTGAAAGATCTCACTTCGTATAATGGAAGCGATTTGCATATAAAATCAGACGCTGCCGTTAAAGGACGTGTGAATGGAGAGATTGTAACTGTGAGTAATACCATCTTCAAAAAAGAAGAGGTAGATATCTTAGCAAGAGAAATTTTGCAGGACAGATATGAAGAGTTTACAAAGAAAAAAAATATAGATTTTACTTACAAGCTTGATGAGGATTATCGGTTTCGTGTCAATATGTTTTATCAAACAGACGGTATTTCGCTGGTATTTCGTGTAATTCCGCTGAATATTCCCAGTGTTGAAGAGCTCGCTTTGCCACTTATCATAAAAGAGTTTGCAGCTAAAAGAAGAGGGCTTGTGTTGGTGACGGGACCTACCGGAAGCGGTAAAAGCACCACTTTAGCGGCTATTATAAGCCTCATAAATCAGATAAGCCAAAAGCATATTATTACTATCGAAGACCCTATAGAGTTTATCTACAAAGATGAGCAGAGTATCATCAATCAGCGCGCTATAGGACAGGATGCGGTTAGCTTTTCGGATGCTCTTATAGCATCTTTAAGAGAAGATCCGGATGTGATTATGGTGGGTGAAATGAGAGACGTAGAGACAATCAGAACGGCGATTCGCGCGGCGGAAACGGGACATCTTGTGCTTTCTACATTGCATACGCTTGATGCTAAAGAGACGGTAGGGCGCATTATCAGCATGTTTGACGGTAACGAGCAAGTTCAGATTCGCCACTCGTTGGCTTCTGTGCTTCAAGCAGTTATTTCGCAAAGGCTTGTAAGGCGTAAGGATGACAAAGGAAGGATTGCGGCTATTGAAATTTTGATTAAAAACGAACGTATAGAAGCGATGATAAAAGAAGGCAGAGAGGATGAGATAAAAGACTCTATCGAAGACGATAGTGATGTTTACGGTTCGCAGAGTTTTAATCAATCGCTGCTCGATCTTTACATTAATGATTTTGTTAGTTACAATGAAGCGCTTTATGCGGCTACATCGCCTACTGATTTGAAAATTCTGCTTGACAATTACGATATAGAAAGACATACGGGTATTAAGCGAGGCGGCACGAGAAGGCGTATCGATTTTGATGATGACGATGAGATAAGCGAGAATGTAACGGTTGATTTGGACGACGACGACATTTTATCATTGAAGCGGTAACTTAGCTATTTTTTATATAAAATTGGCTACAATCAGCCTCTTAATTTTTTAAAAGGACAATTTTATGTTAGAGGGCATACTAAGAGAGAGTATCGATAGAAAGGCGTTAAAAACGCTTAGACGAGATGGTTATCTGATTGCCAATATTTACGCAAAAGGCTTTGAGAATATCCACGCAGCATTTAAAGAGAATGAGTTTATAAAAGTTGTGCGCAAAAAAGACGGGCTTGTTTTTCCTGTGAAAATCGGCGAGAATGTTTATAGTGTGGTTATACAAGAGTATCAAAGAGAGCCTGTTAGCAATAAATTTTTGCATGTTGATTTGAAAGTAGCGCTTCCCGGCGTTGTTACAAAATATATGGTGCCTGTAGTTATAAATGGTACGGCAAAAGGTATCAAAGACAAAGGTGTTTTAGTGATATCAAAACGAAGACTTGGCGTAAAATGTACTGTTGAAAATCTTCCAAACGCTTTTGAACTTGATGTAAGCGACCTTGGAGTGGGAGATTCGCTGCTTGTAAGAGATATTAGAGTAAGTGCGGATGTAAAAATAGTAGAGGCGGATAGAGTTGCCGTTGTAGGCGTTATCAAAGCGCAATAGTAAAACATATGTTTTTGTTTGTGGGTCTTGGAAATCCTGCCGAGAATTACGCAAACACACGACATAACATAGGCTTTAAAGTGATAGAGTCATTAAGCGTTCACTTTAAAGCTTCTTGCATTTTAAAACCCCAATTTTTCGGCGATTTGTATAAAATTCAAAATACTCTTTTTTTAAAACCAATGACATATATGAATAATTCCGGTAAAAGTGTTGGCGCTGTTGCTAATTTTTATAAGCCGCGAGAGATAGTTGTCATACACGATGATATAGCCATACCTTTTGGTAGTGTGCGTATAAAACGCGGCGGTTCGGACGGGGGACATAACGGGTTAAAGTCTATTGATGCATACATAGGGGCGGATTATATAAGGGTGCGTTTAGGTGTTGGTGCGCTGAAAGCAGAGCAGGATGCCGCCGGTTTTGTATTGTCAAACTTTTCCAAAGAGGAGAGCAGCTGCGTTTTGAAGCTTATAGATTACGCTGCAATTATCTGTGAAGAATTGCTTGTAAAAAGCCTTGATGAGGTCAACAGGCAATATACCAGCAAAAAAGGGATTTGTGCAGGCAATGGTTAAAATATATCAGCGCTATATTGTATTGTTATATCTAAAGAATTTTTTTATTATATTTTGTTCATTGGAATTTTTTTACGCAGGCGTTGATTTTATCACTAATATCAGTAAACTTCCGGATTCTGCCAATCTGCAGTTTTTATATTTGCTGTTCAACTTAATGAGCGCGGTTAATTACACACTGCCGCTGTCCATCATTTTTGCGATGATAGTGTCTAAATTTTCTATGATTCGTTCCAATGAGTTAATTAGTATGTATGCCGTAGGTATCACGAAAAACGCGCTTATTTTGCCTATATTTTGCACCGCGTTGTTTTTGACATTCGGGTATATCGCGCTTAATTTCACATCGTTTTCATATGCGTATGAATACAAAAGCAATCTGCTGAAATACAATCAAATTCTCTCTACATCATCTGATTTATTTTTAAAATACGAAGGCAAATATATCTATTTTGGGGAGTTAAATCTCTTGAGGCAAGAGGTCACGGATGTAAAAATTTTTGATATTAAAGATAATGAATTGCAAGAAATTATAAGTGCGCAAAAAGGTGTTTTTGTTGATAATGCATGGATTTTGGAAAATGTTGAGATAACAAAAAAACCTGAAATAGCTGAAAATTTGAGCGTTAAATCGGAAATTATAAAATTACCTTATACGACGGTTTTGGAAAAATTCCGCCCCAAAATCATTGAAAATGCCTATTTGGGTCAGTCCTCGCTTTCCATTCCGGACGCTATTGATGCGATAATATTTTTTGGCGCACAAGGCGTTAATATAGATTCCGTAAAAACGAACCTATATCTGATGATATTTTTTCCATTTTTCGCACCGTTTATCGTTGTAATTTTTTACTATTACCTGCCTTTATCGGGGAGATTTTTCAACCTCGCACTGATGAATTTTGTCTTTGTTTTTACCGCACTTGCCGGTTGGGGAGTGCTTTTTGTATTGGGTAAATTCGCTTCAAACGGTGTTATAGCTGCAGAGATTTCCATATTGATGCCGATAGTTATTTTAAAAATTACCTCGTTGATTTTATATCGTAAAAACCGCTAAATAAATATTGGATTACGAAGCTTTATTCTATAAAAATTAAATTGAGAATGCAAAACTAACTTGATTAGCTTTAACAAGCTTTATGCAGCTTTTTGGTAAAATATCCTCTATTTTTTGACCAAGGTGCATTATGGATTTTAAAAAATTGGCGCAAAAATATCAAACGCCGTTATACATATATGATTTTGATTGCATTAGCGAGCGATTTAACTCTGTGAAAGAGGCTTTTCGCGCACGCAAATCACTCATCTGCTATGCCGTCAAAGCGAACTCAAACTTGAGCGTTTTAAAACATTTAATCTCGCTTGGAGCAGGATGCGACTGTGTGTCTGCCGAAGAAATTAAAAAGGCATTATTGGCCGGCGCTGCAAAATATAAAATTATCTTCAGCGGTGTAGGTAAAAATGACAGTGAGATAGAATTTGCGCTGAAAGAGAATATTTTAATGCTCAATGTCGAGAGCGAGGCAGAATTAAAAAGAGTTGAAAAAATAGCTGAAAATTTGAAAATAACCGCAAGGATAAGTATACGTGTAAATCCTGATGTGGATGCTAAGACGCATCCTTATATCTCCACGGGACTTAAAAAAAATAAATTTGGCGTAGATGTAGATACGGCAAAAAAACTCTATATTTATTGCAAAAGTTCACCGTTTTTAGAGCCTGTAGGCATACACTGTCATATAGGAAGTCAGATACTTGATATAGCGCCGTACCGTGATGCGACCATGGTAACAGCCGACCTTTTGAGAAACTTAAGAGCGCTTGAGATAGATATCAAATTCTTTGATGTAGGCGGTGGGCTTGGTATTCGCTATAAAGATGAAGTTACGATTGAGTCTTACGATTTTGCGCAAGCCGTATTGGCAAATTTATCGGGAACAGATGTAACGATAGCATGTGAGCTTGGGCGGTTTTTAGTCGGAAACAGCGGATATTTGCTTACAAAAGTTTTATATGAAAAGTACAATGGCGCAAAACGATTTGTTATTGTAGATGCAGCTATGAATGATTTAATCAGACCAAGCCTGTATAACGCTTACCACGAGATAGAGGCGGTAGATAAAAATAGAGACGGCGATTTGGCCGACGTTGTTGGACCTATTTGCGAAAGTGGTGATTTTTTAGCCAAAGAGGTGGTATTGCCGCCTCTTGAAAACGGTGATTTATTAGTAGTGAAAAGCACGGGAGCTTACGGTTTTAGTATGAGCAGTAATTATAACTCCCGTCTGCGTGCCGCTGAAGTGGCGATAGAAAACGGTAAAGAACGTTTAATAAGAAGACGGGAAGAGTTTGAGGATTTAGTAAGGCTGGAAAGAGAGTATTTGGAGGGAGCGAATGAAGAGAATCGGTGAATATAGACGCGAGATAGATAAGATAGACGATAAGATTTTAGAGCTTTTAAATGAGCGCATGAGTTTTGTCAAAGAGATAGGAGCGCTTAAACATTCTGAAAAGCAGCCCATCTATCGTCCTGAGCGTGAAAAAGAGATACTTGATCGCTTGAAACACCAAAGCAAAGGCTCTGTAAAAGGGGGAGCGATAGAAGCTATATATTCGGAAATATTTGCCGTAAGTCGAAATATAGAATTTCCTGAAAAAATAGCTTTTTTGGGTCCCGAGGGTACGTATTCGCACCAGGCTGCTCAACGCAGATTCGGTGCGCAAGGTACATATTTGGCGTTAAACTCTATTGAGGCTGTATTTGAAGTGCTTTGCAACAAAGAGGCTAAATATGGCGTTGTACCGATAGAGAATAACACCGAAGGGGCGGTCGGTATCACGCTTGATTGTTTGGGTAAATATCAAGATATTAAAATAGTGGCCGAATTGTATATGGATATTCACCACTCTTTCGCGACATTTGCCGAAGATGTCAAAGACATAAAACGTATCTATTCGCATCCGCAAGGATATAATCAATGCAGACAGTTTTTGGAAACGCATATGTTGAGCGGCGCCGAGTTTGTACCTGCCAAATCAACCGCTCAAGCGGCTGGTATGGCAAGTATAGAAGAGGGTGCAGCTGCTATCTGCTCACATATAGCGGCAAAACTTTATAATGTTCCGATACTCTTTGAAAAGATAGAGGATAACTTGGCAAATAGAACACGTTTTATTATTTTAAGCGATTTTAAAAATGTTAAGGGCGTAAAAAATAAAACCTCCATTCTGGCCAAAACACAAGATAAGCCTGGCGGGCTTTTGTCTTTGTTGGAGGTATTTAGGAATGCGAATATAAATCTCACAAAGTTAGAGTCGCGGCCGATTAAAGGAAGAGATTTTAAAAGGGTATTTTATCTTGATTTTGAAGGGCATATTGACGATGAAAATATACAAAATATGCTTAACGGTAACGGCAAGATATATGATATTATATGGCTTGGAAGCTACATTTTTGAAGGATAAAAGATGGTGTTTAACAAAACTCTGGATAATTTAAATAACTACGAAGCCGGCAAACCGATAGAACTTGTAGTGCGTGAATACGGCGTAAATGCAAGCGATGTAATCAAAGTAGCCAGCAATGAAAATCCATATGGATGCAGTAAAAGAGCAGTCGAAGCGGTGCGCGCGGAAACTTTAAAAATGAATCTCTATCCGGATGACAGTATGTATGAATTAAAAGAGGCGTTGGCTCAAAAATATGGCGTTAAAAGTCACAATATTATTATCGGCTCGGGAAGTGACCAAATTATAGAGTTTTCGCTATTTGCCAAAGCCAATCCGTCCAATAAAATCTTGATGGCGAAAACGACATTCGCCATGTATGAAATATATGGCAAAAGGACCGGCACAAACATTCTCAAAACAACTTCGGAAGGACATGATTTACAAGAATTTATTGATATCTATAAAGCGAATGAGAATGTAGCCGTAGTGTTTTTATGTCTGCCGAATAACCCGCTTGGTGAATGTCTTGGTAAACAGGAAGTGTTTGAGTTTTTAGAGCAGATTTCACCAGATACGCTTGCCGTGATAGACGGCGCTTATCAAGAGTTCGCGGCATATAAGGACGAGGATAAAAAGATTGACCCTAAAGAGCTTATAGAGACTTTCCCTAATACCATATATTTGGGCACATTTTCCAAGGCATACGGACTTGGCGGTATGCGTACGGGATATGGTGTGGGTGATGTTAAAGTTATAAGCGCGCTTTCTAAACTGCGTTCGCCGTTTAATATCACGACTTTGAGTTTGAAAGCGGCGATAGAGGCTTTAAAAGATGAAGAGTTTATAAAAATGACCGTTTCTAAAAATTTTGAACAGATGCGCCGTTACGAAGAGTTCGCATATGAGCTTGATTTGGAATTTATTCAAAGTTATACAAATTTTATAACTTACAAGTTTGGCGCGGCTAAAAACTCCTCCGATATTTGTGAGAAGTTGATGAGGCAAGGCATTATTATAAGGGATTTGAAAAGTTACGGCATGAATGCTGCGCGTATTACGATAGGTACCAAAGAACAGAACGATAAGATATTGCGGCATTTAAAAGCCGTATATCAAGGGTAACGTAAGAGTGGATATAAAAAAACTTGGGTTTGAGGAGCTGGAAAATCTTTGCGGCAAGATACGTACAAAAATTGTTGAAGTAGTCAGTCATAACGGAGGACATCTCAGCTCAAATATGGGTGCGGTGGAACTGATAGTAGCAATGCATTATGTGTTTGATGTTAAAAATGACCCTTTTATATTTGACGTCAGTCATCAATCTTATGCGCATAAACTCTTAACCGACAGGTGGGAAAACTTTGATACGCTACGTCAAAAAGACGGCATAAGCGGCTATACAAAACCTTCGGAATCCCCGTATGATTATTTTATAGCTGGACATAGTTCCACATCTTTATCTTTGGCTCTTGGTGCGGCTAAAGCTATCCGTTTAAAAGGAGAAGAGGGCAGACGCATACCGGTAGCGTTGATAGGCGATGGAGCTATGAGTGCAGGAATAGCATATGAGGCTTTAAATGAGTTGGGCGATAGAAAGTATCCGGTTGTCATTATACTAAACGATAATGAGATGAGTATTTCAAAACCTATAGGCGCTATCAGTAAATACCTTTCGCAAATGATGGCGGGACGGTTTTATCAAAAATTTAAACGCAAAGTTGAGCAGATTCTTGATTATCTGCCAGAATCCGCCACATATATGGCGAAAAGATTTGAGGATGGTTTTAAGCTTATAACTCCAGGTATGCTTTTTGAGGAGCTTGGTTTGGAATATATAGGTCCTGTGGATGGACATGATTTACGTGCGCTTTCTCACACATTTCTAACAGCCAAAAAACTTGCCAAACCTGTTATTGTACATGCACAGACTATCAAAGGCAAAGGATATATAAAAGCTGAAGGTCAGTTTGAAAAGTGGCATGGGGTGTCGCCGTTTAATATTGAAAGCGGTGAACCTGTAAATAGTGAAAAAGATAAAAAAAGTGCTACTACGCTTTTTAGCGATGCGCTTTTGGAGTTGGCCAGAGAACATAAAAATGTTGTCGGTGTTACAGCGGCTATGCCGAGCGGTACGGGTTTAAACAGGCTTATATCTGAATTTCCCGAGCGTTTTTGGGATGTGGCGATTGCCGAGCAGCATGCCGTAACGTCTATGTGCGCGATGGCAAAAGAGGGGTTTAAGCCGTTTGTGACAATATACTCCACATTTTTGCAGCGCGCTTATGATCAGATTATTCACGATGCGGCGATAATGAATCTTAGCGTAGTTTTTGCGATAGATAGGGCAGGTATTGTTGGTGAAGACGGCGAAACACATCAAGGCGCTTTCGATATATCATATTTGAATGTTATACCGAATATGACTATTTTTGCGCCGCGTGATGAAATCGGAATGAAACATGCGGTAGAGTTTGGCTACAACTATAGTGGTGTTTGCGCATTTAGGTATCCGAGAAACAGCTTTTTGCCCTGTAATGGTTTCGAGTCGTCCTCTTTTAAATACGGAACGGGTGAAATCCTTAAAAAGGGAGAATCCGAAAAACTCTTTATAGGTTTTGGCAACGGTGTTGGACGTGCGCTTTTATGTGCAAAACTCATAAATGAAGATATAAGCGTAGTTGATTTGAGATTTGTTAAACCTTTTGATAAGGAGCTTTTAAGAAAATTGGTAAAAAAGTATAAAAAGTGGTATATTTTCAGTGACAGCGCTAAACGCGGCGGAGTCGGTGAAATACTATCCGGATTTTTGGCCGGGGAGGGGATAAAAGACGTAACAATTACGAGTTTTGAGTATCCGGATGCGTTTATACAACATGGTAATACTGTGGATATTGAAGAGACGCTTGGACTCCTTCCGTACCAATTAGCTGAAAGAATTATAAAAAAGTGAATTATAAAAAATATTAGTTAAAAAAAATATTCGTATGTAAGATTTTTTGATATAATGTAATGAAAAATTTTATTTAAAGGAAAATTATCCATGGATTTGATTCCTCATTTGAGAGAAAGACGTCTTAAAGTGACACCGCAAAGGATGTCAATACTTAAGATTTTAAATCGCCATATACATCCAAGCGTAGATGAATTATATGAAGAGATTAGAAAGGATTTTCCCTCTATATCGCTCGCAACAGTATACAAAAACTTGAATATCCTAAAAGATACCGGTATGGTTTTTGAGATAAATACGCACACTAATAAATCAAAACTTGATATATATATGCACCCTCATGCGCATATAGTATGCAAAAAATGCGGTGCGCTTTTTGATATGGATTTTACGGATAGTGTATATGCGTATAAAAAAGAGCTTGAAAAAAAGATTGCTGGAAAGATAACTAAATTTGATGTTACCGCTACTGTAGACTCTTGTGAAAATTGTAAAATAGTTTAGATATTTTATCATAAACTTTAAGATTTTCTAAATCAAAACGCCTTTTCATATATATTTAAAATAGTTTATGCAATAATATTGCACTATAATTATAAGGGTTAATTATGAAAGAGCAGGCGCAGATTAATAGAAAAAACCCAACAGCGTTTCTGTTTGTTGTAGACCAATCGCTTTCTATGGGATATATAATGCCCGCGGTTAATAAACCGAAAGCTAAACATGTGTCCGATGTTATCAATAGAACCATCCTCAATCTAATAGACCTTTGCAATAAAGCCGATGGCGTAAGGGACTATTTTTATGTAGGTATTATCGGATATAACGGCAGAGGTGTAAAAAATGCGCTTTTTGATGAACAGGATAAGGATATATTAAATTCCATATCGCAAGTTGCCGATAATGTAAAAAAGATAGAACACATAGTCGAAAAAGTTGACAACGGTCTTGGCGAAATAGTGGAAAAACATATAGAGTTTCCGGTATGGATGGAACCTGATGCAGATGGCGAAACACCTATGTGCGAAGCTTTTGAATTAGCCAAGAATACGCTTGATGAGTGGTGTAAAAACAACCCTAACTCTTATCCGCCGACACTTATACATATTACAGACGGCGATTCCACAGACGGTAATCCGGAAGAGATAGCCGAAGATATTAAAAAACTTTGCACGCTTTACGGCAATGCGCTTATATTTAATTTGCACGTAAGTTCGTTTGACGCCAATACTATAGAGTATCCTTTCAGCGATAATAATATTACCGACGAGTATGCGAAAATGCTCTTTAAAATGTCAAGCGTATTTCCTGAAAATTTGATAGGTAAAGCTAATGACAGAGGATATAGAGTCGTCAATAATTCAAGAGGTTTTATATTTAACGCAGATGCTGTCGATGTCGTAAATTTTCTCGAGATAGGTACGCTGCCGACAAATCCATTTAAAAGACGATAGGATATGGGTAAATGGAGCTACTATTTTGCGGCTCAATACCTAAAAATGATTGTAAGCCATGTGAAAATGAGGACTATTATAATATAGGTGCATCTGGGCAGAATGTGCGTATAGCTGTCAGCGATGGCGCTACTATTTCATATGACTCAAAAAATTGGGCAAAAAGTCTGGCTGACTATTTTGTGCAAAAGGGCGCTATCTCAAACAAAAATATGAACAGGCTCATCAAATCCTATTACTCCGGCTACTCAAATCGATTTGATTTTAAAAATTTAACACTTTTTCAGCGGCGTGGACTTAGATTTGGCAGTTATGCGACCATACTTGGTGTAGAGTATAATTTTAACTCAAATCTAATGCAACTTGTCGGTGTTGGGGATAGCGTCGCTATTTTATTGGATAATTATACATTTGTGGACTCTTTTCCTTACTCTTTCGCAAAGGATTTTAGAAAAAATCCGAAACTTTTGAGTGCCAAAAAAAAGCACAATTACTTCTTTTCACACTCGAAAGAGTATGGCAAGTTTTATAAACTATGGGAACTTTCATCTATTTGTCAGCCTGTACTGCTTTGTATGACGGATGCGCTTGGAGAGTGGGCGTTCAAAAGTTATGAAAGCGGTAATGCAAATGTATGGAAGGAGCTTGCAGGTATAGCCGGTGTGAGAGATTTTAAGAGATTTGTTGATAAAAAGCGAGCCGATGGGATTATGAAGATAGATGATACTACGCTTATTTGCATGAAGTTCTAAAGGATAAATATGTCGTCAAGTTACCCAAATTCAAATGAATACAGAGCAGCTTTTCAGTATGTGAAAGAGAGTTTGACAGATCCTGTTTTGAAAGAGGGCATTGTTAAAACAAATTCGCTGGGACCGCAAGTATTCAGCGGTAATTTTGCTTATGCATATGAGATTACTTCTCAATACAGGATAAAATATGCCGTGCGTTGTTTTCGTTACCCTTCGAGAGACCGTGAAGAGCGTTATGTTGCCATATCAAAATTTTTGAAACATTTGAAATCCTACTATTTTGTCGACTTTGAGTATCAATCTGACGGTATTACTGTCAGTGGCATAAAATATCCTATTGTAAAAATGGCATGGATAGACGGCGTTTTGTTGGGACAGTTTATATCGGAAAATTACTCTAATAGGCGCAGGCTTAAAAATCTCATAACATCTCTTATCGCACTTGCGAGATTTATCGAACATAGTGGGTTAGCGCATGGTGATATACAAACAGGTAATATCATCGTAAATAATGACGGCAGGGATTTAAAGCTTATAGATTATGACGGCATGTATGTAAGAGATATTAAAGAGTTGGGCAATTGCGAATGCGGCACACCGAATTTTCAACATCCGCAAAGAGGTAACGCTTGGAATGCAAAGTTGGACAGATTCTCGTTTATCTGCTTGTATGTCGCTCTTAATGCGCTTATAGAGCAGTACTCTTTATGGGAAGAGTTATCGTGCGACGAGGAGTCTATACTATTTGTTACTTCGGATTATGAAGATACAAAAAATTCAAAAGCTTTTCATAAATTAATGCAGATTGAAAATATGAAAGAGGATGCACAAAAGTTTAAAAGAATCTGTGAAGCTCCTTTTGACAAAATCCCCTCGCTTGATGATTTTATTGCCGGCGATAATATACCCAATTACTATCATACAAGTAAATTTGTATATTTTGCGAGCGCTATTATATTACTTGTTGCAGGTGTGGTCTATTTGCTGGAAAATGGTTACACGATTGATACTATATATCAAAAAACAGGCGCAAAAGAGCAAAACATGAAAACGGTTAATGAGTTGCAAAAGGAAGCGGCGATAAATATATACAGCGTGCGAGATTATACCGATACGATTAGACAGCTTGATGATTTGCATATGCAGTTGCCAAACGATAATGATATACGGCTGTTATCTGCCATGACATATGCCGTAAGCGGTTATGACGATGCCAAACTCTCGGCACTTATTACGCCGCTGGAAGCGAAAAAAATGGAGGATTCAAGACTCTATTTTGTTTTGGCAGTTCTTTATTGGCGTAAAAATGATATGCAAAATGCGAAGTATTATGTAGATTTGACAAAAAATGACATGCATATGGACAGTAAGTTAAAAAGGCTCTCAATTTCATTTGCCGATATTATCGATATACAGCTAAACGCCTACAATCGTCATAAAGATGCTTTTAATGGTAAAGACAACGATATATTTGCTGAAGCGATGGTTTTATGGGAAAATAATTATGCACTGAAAGAGTATTTTGAAGAGATATTTTTGGACGGATTTATCGGCTTTTCCAACGAATATGAATTTAATATTGAGCATCAATCATTTGCGGAGTGGTTTGATGCTTATGCAAGTTATAATATGGGTAAAGGATTGAAATCGCTCATAAAATTATATGATCGACACCCTAAAAACGCACAGCTTTTATATTTGATAACGACTAATATTGCTAATCTTTATATCGAAAACAGTGAAGGTAAATGCTATTTTCGCCGCGATAAGTATTTAAAAGTTGCCAAAGAATTCGGTGAAGAGTTGGCAGTAATCAACGCTAAAAGAGCTATAGATTTTGCTAAAGAGTTAGCTGAATTGCCTTTTTCGCAAACTCAAAGTTACTATGCTCTTGCCCTTGCGTATTATGCGAACGGCGAGCTTGATATTGCCGCCGGTATCGCAAATATCGCTAAAACAAAATTAACAAATGAGGATTCAAACGAAATACGAGAAAAGATTGCAGCGCTTCTTATCCATATAAATGACAGTATTGCATGCAGGTCTAATAGTAAAACGCAATGATAGGAGTTCATATTTCACATATGCATGCCATAAAGCGTTAAAAAAGTGCAAAAATTTTCTGCTGTCATGTCTAAAACTATAAAAGTGTTTAAGTTATAATAAATGCAAAATACAAATCCTCTGCCTTCGGGACAAAAGTAAAACTGTCGATAAATGGCGTGCAAAACCGCCCATTATTTCATAGACATGTAGCTATTAAGCGCGCCTATGTAAGCTTGAGCCGTAGCGTACATAGTGTCTACATTTAACCCGTGTCCGATAATCGGTTTATTGTTATCAAAAGCTACTTTTACTATTACTTTAGCAAGCGCGTCTTTTCCTTGGCTAACGGCATCTACTTTATAGTCTTTTAACTCTCCGTTTGCGCCGCAAACTCTGTCTATGACTTTAAACACGGCGTCCATAGTGCCGTTACCGATAGCGGCGTCTGTGATGAGCTTATCTTTGTGTTTTATGGTAATCGCCGCGTTTGGCACGCCTCCTGGATTACAATCGCTTAATTGCAATGTGACAAGTTCAAACACTTGAGGTATTTTTGTAATCTCTTCGGCGACCAAAGCTCTTATATCATCGTCGAAGATCTCTTTTTTTTGGTCGGCTAAAATTTTAAATTTTTCAAACGCTTCGTTTATCTCTTCGTCTTTTAGCGTATATCCCAACGTTTGCAACCTGTCTTTAAACGCGTGTCGTCCGGAGTGTTTACCAAGCACTAAATTGTTTTTATCAAGCCCTATGTCGCTTGGTTTTATGATCTCATAAGTCTCTTTATTTTTCAAAACACCGTCTTGATGTATGCCGCTTTCGTGCGCGAACGCGTTTTTGCCTACTAACGCTTTATTTGGCTGAGGTTCAATACCGGTGATTAACGATACGAGTTTGCTTGTAGGATAAATCTCTTTGGTGTTGATATTTGTATAAAGCGGAGAGAATACGTCCTGTCTTGTTTTTATAGCCATAACTATCTCTTCCAACGCCGCGTTTCCAGCGCGCTCGCCAAGACCGTTTATGGTGCATTCCACTTGTCTGGCTCCATTTTCAATAGCCGCTAAAGAGTTCGCGACCGCTAAACCTAAATCATTATGGTTATGTACCGAAATTATGGCTCTATTGCTTACAAAATCGCTAAGTTCTTTTATGCGCGCGCCTATCTCATTTGGAAGGCAGTATCCTACGGTATCGGGGATATTCAAAGTAAGCGCCCCGACTTTTATCACAGCGTCCAACACCTCTTTTAAAAAACTAATATCGCTTCTTCCCGCGTCTTCACAACTAAATTCTACGTCGTCGGTAAAAGTTTTAGCGTATTGCACCGCTTGCACCGCTTTTTTTATCACTTCATCAGGCGTCATTTTTAATTTGTATTCCATATGAATGGGACTTGTAGCCAAGAATACATGTATCCTTCTATACTTTGCCAAAGCGATTGAATCCGCCGCCGCTTTTATATCTTTCTCAACGCATCTTGCGAGCGAACATACCGTACTTTTATCCATCTGTTCGCTTATTCTTTTTATAGCGTCGAAATCTCCGGGGCTTGCCGCGGCAAATCCAGCTTCTATTATGTCGACGCCTAGTTTTTGCAACTGCAAGGCTATTTGTATCTTCTCTTCCGTGTTCATAGAAGCGCCCGGGCTTTGCTCGCCGTCTCTTAAAGTCGTATCAAAAATTTTAATTATGTTGTTACTCATTATTTATATCCTTAAATTTATTAATAAAAGATGTTTAAAAAACATCACAAAAAGCTTAAAACTAAAACAAAATTACAGGGGAAAAGATATAGATAAATGAAGCAGGAGCGCGTTTTTAATCTCAATTTTAGGTAAGATTTTGATGTATTTGGCAATGCCGGTACTTACACCGTTCATACGAAACTCCTTTGTTTAAAAATTTAGAATTAACCATTATACTTATTTTTTTTGATTTTTGCAACAATGTAATTATATATGACTCTTGTAATGCCATATAAAGTATAAATGCTAGCCAGGATAGTAACGGCAATTATTGTGTACATGTAGATAATTGAAAAAATAACTACTAAAACCGTTAAAATTTTAATTGTTTGGGATTTTTTCAAGTCTATTTTTTTGAAGCTAGGATATCTTATATTGCTTACCATCAAAAATGACGCGAGAGCTTGCAATATAAAAAGCGTATATTCAAAACCTTCGAATATATCGTAATGTTGAAACATAAGCCCCCACATTACAACCAAAACGGCAGCTGTGGGTATAGGTAAACCTATAAAAACGGACGGTTCGTTTGAAGGACTCATAACGTTAAATCTGGCGAGCCTTATAGCGCCGAAAACTACGTAAATAGAGGCGAATAATACGCCGATTCTTCCGTAATTATATCCTACGCTAAAATAAAAAAACATAGCCGGAGCGGCGCCAAACGCTATCACATCTGCAAGAGAGTCAAATTCTACTCCGAACTTGCTTGTAGTCTTGGTAAACCTTGCTACTTTGCCGTCAAGCCCGTCAAGAATAAGAGATAATATGATATAAATAGCGGCTTTATCAAAAAGCCCTTGAGATGCCGCTATTATGGAAGCGATTCCTAAAAATGCGCTTGCAGCCGTAAAAAGATTTGGCAGCATATAGTTAAAATAAAGCTTTCCGTTTTTTATTTCATTATCCATTTTAATCCTTATAAGCAAAGTATCCCATGATGCTCTCACCACCCTTGACATAATCGCCTATAGAGAGTTTTATCCTTGTTTCAAGCGGTAAAAAAAGCTCTACCGTACCGTCTACCATAAAAGCTATTCTTGTACCTGCCCTGATATTACCTCTCTCTTTTGAGAGATATAGTTTGCGGCTAAATATGCCAGCGCGAAGCCTCATGGCAAAATTATCATCGCCTTTTATGCATTTTATATTAACGCGTTCATTCAAAGTAAGAGCCTCTTTTGTATATGGCGGCAAAAAAAGCCCATAAATGGTTTTTGCACTTGACAATACGGCTGCTGTTGGGGAGCGCACCATGCTAACATTAAGCGGTAGAGAGCGAATTTTTATATATAAACTTTTTTTGCCGTCCATTAACTCATCTGCACATCTGTTTATAGCTGTAATTTTACCGTCAATGGGCGCTATCACTGCCAAAGGATCATCTTCGACAGCTATTCTTTCAGGGTTTCTATAGATAAACAGTAAAAAAAGCAAAACCATAAGCATGAAAAACGCCGCGAAATGTGTCCATACGGCGAGCAAAAACAACGCAAAAGCTATACCGCATACTCTCCACCCTTCTTTAGCGATAATTTGCGTTGTCGTAAATGAGCTGTTCATAAATTTTATTGACTCTCTATTGCGTTGCTATCACTGCTTTTGTTAGTCTCTATATCGACTCGAATACGTGTAGTGATACCGTTTTCTTTCTCAAAATCCCTAATAATTTGTCTGAACTCTTCACCATCCAGCGTCTCTTTATCATATAATGCCTTGACAGTATTTTCTATTGCACCTCTATACTCTTCAAGCATTTTTACAACGATGCTAAAGCGCTCGTCAAGTTTCTCTTTTACATATTTATCTATCGCTTCGGCAGTCTTTTCACTGTAGTCTTTAATGGTTTGTCCTCCGTTTAAAAAGAGGTTTGTCTGTCTTTCCAATACCATAAGTCCTGTTATTTCACTCATGCCATACATACTGACCATCGTTTTAATGATGCCTGTGGCTCTCTCAAGGTCGTTTGATGCGCCGCTTGAAACTTCGCCCAAGAAAACTTTTTCAGCTGCGCGTCCTGCAAGCAATACATCAACTTTGGCTATCAGTTCGTATTGTTGATATAAATAGCGATTCTCTTCGGGCGTATTCATGGAGTACCCAAGTGCACCTATACCGCGCGGTACAATAGTGACTTTTGTCGTTTTTGTAGAACCTTCGGTTATTTCTCCTATAAGCGCATGTCCGCTTTCATGATAAGCTACTATCTTTTTCTCTTTCGGATTTATCGCTCTGCCTTTTTTCTTCAAGCCGATAGCCGCTCTCTCAAAGGCTTCCAAGAAATCTTTTTGTTCTACATACTCTTTTGATTCACGTCCTGCTAAAAGAGCCGCCTCGTTGATGATATTTGCCAAATCCGCTCCGGCAAAACCGACTGTAAGTCTTCCTATTTCTTCCAAGTCTACATCTTTGGCTATTTTCAAATCTTTTATATGCACTTTTAAAATAGCTACTCTGCCTTGAAAATCGGGTCTATCCACAACAACCTGCCTGTCAAAACGTCCAGGTCTTAAAAGCGCGGCGTCTAAGACTTCGGGTCTATTTGTAGCTGCCAAAACGATAACTGGAGAAGAATCCGAAGAGAAACCGTCCATTTCAGCTAAGAGTTGATTTAAGGTTTGCTCTCTTTCGTCATTGCCGCCAAGCTGTCCGCCTGCAGCACGACTTTTACCTATCGCGTCTATTTCGTCTATAAAGACAATAGCCGGAGCTTCTTTTTTGGCGTTGTTAAATAACTCTCTTACTCTGCTAGCCCCTACGCCTACAAACATCTCTATGAAACTTGAACCGGAAACCGAAAAGAATGGAACGTCTGCTTCTCCTGCGACCGCTTTCGCGAGCAGTGTTTTACCTGTGCCTGGAGGTCCTACAAGTAATACTCCTTTTGGAATTTTTGCTCCAAGTCTTATATATCTATCTGGATGGCGCAAAAAGTCCACTATCTCCACAACTTCCTCTTTTGCTTCTTCGACTCCGGCCACATCGGAAAATTTGACTTTTGGTTTTTCCGAATTGACAAGTTTTTTGCTGTTACCCATACCTAAAATACCACTGCCCATATTTTTTTGCATACGATTAACGATAAACATCCAAAGTGCGAAAAATATAAACAGGTACAACATCCACGAGAGTGCGTTAGCAAACCATTTTGACTCTTTATGTCCACCGTAAGCTATATGTTTCTCTTCCAAAAGCGACAAAAGCGATGCGTCTTCGCCTACTCTTTGGGCTATATATTTTATTCTTGGGGTGTCTTTTGAGATAGCTATTACAGTCTCATCACTGACGCTGACACTTTCTATTTTATCATTTTTGATAAGCTCTTTTATCTCATAATAAGCGACATTTTTAGTTTGTGCGTTGACATTGGCGACTTCAGCTATATTATCCGAAGACGGAGTAACAAAAGTCTTAAAAATGAATATTACCGCTATGGAAAACAGCGCGAATACAAGCAACGGGTTTTTATTGAAAAAATTGTTGTTATCGTTTTGTGGCTGACGGTTGTTGTTATCGTTTTGTCCCATTTTTTACCTTTTATAAACTAATGTATGCCACTCGTTTTCTCTAAACTCATCTATCAAGAGGAGTGTGGCGTATTGTTCTTTAATCTGTTTGACATATTTGTCCAAAATACCCGATAATATTAAAATACCATCCCCGCTTAAAGCGTTTACAAGATCGTTTTTTATTGCTAAAAGCACATCAGCAATGATATTGGCAGCTATTACGCTGTATTTGACAGGAGCGGTGCCGACTGAACCGACCCAACTATTTTTATATTTTACACTATTTTCCGCAAAATTTTTATGTGCAACTTCTAACGCTTCGGTATCGGTATCGCATATATCGGCAATAGCTCCAAGTTTACTTGCCGCTATAGAAAGTATACCGCTTCCGGTACCAACGTCTAAAAAGCGGCTTCCAATACTGATGTAGCGCTGCAGCATCAGTAAGCAGCCGTATGTGCTCTCATGATGTCCGGAGCCAAATGCCAAGGCAGGATTAATGATGATATCTATAAAACCGTCTTTTGGTTTTTCCCAGTCAGGACGGATATAAAGATTGCCGGCTATTACGGGCTGTACGCTCTCTTGATATTTTTTTACCCAATCTTCATTGGGCTTTTGGCTAATAACTGTTTGAATCTCTATGTCAAGCTTTTTGGCATACTCCTTGACGCCGAATTCTGTAACGTCCAATGGTTCGCAACTTCGTACTATAAGCCATTCGTTATTCTCTTCTACAGCATCTGTAAATTCCAATAAAAAATCGCTAAAAAGTGCAAGTTTTCTAGCTGGATGAACACAAAGTTCAAAATATTTTTCACACATCTGTTTTTAAAAACCTCTTTTTATTTAAAGGGCCTTATTTTAACCAAAAATACCTTGAATACTCTTTACAGCAAGCGTTTGAAAGCTTCTTTTAAATTTATCGTACCTTCGTAGTACGCTTTTCCTACGATAACGCCGTCTATTTTTTCGGTTTTTAAAAGCGCTGTTACATCGTTCATATCTTTTACGCCGCCGCTTGCTATCACGGGAAGATTTGAAGCGTTTGCAATTTCAAGCGTAAATTCAACATTTACCCCCGATAGCATTCCGTCCCTGCCCACATCTGTGCAAATGATAGCACTAACTCCCGCATTTGCGAATTTTTGCGCTAAAACCGACGCTTTAATGTTTGAAGTTTGCGCCCATCCCTCTACCGCCACAAAACCATCAATCGCGTCAATACCAACGACAATAGGATATTTTTTGCTCATATTTTCCACAAATTTGGGATTTTTCAGAGCAATTGAGCCTAAAATCACTCTATCAATTCCCAAATCAATGTATTTTTTTATCGTCTCCTCGTCTCTTATGCCGCCGCCAAGCTCTATTTTCAGATCGGTTTTATTTCTGATTTTTTTTATTGTTTCCAAATTTTTAGGCTCTCCGGCAAACGCTCCGTTCAAATCCACAAGATGAAGCCACTTAGCCCCAGCGATTTCAAACTCCGCGGCTAATTCCCAAGGAGTATTTGAATAGATTTTGGCGCTTTGCATTAAACCTTTGCTAAGCCTTACGGCTAATCCGTCTTTTAAATCAATAGCAGGCAGTATATCCATATTAAATTTCCATAAAATTTTTCAATATTTTCAATCCGTTTTCGTGCGACTTTTCTGGGTGCGGCTGAAAACCGTAAATAGAACCTTTTTGAACAATACTGGGGAAGTCATATCCGTAATTTGTGGATGCGACTATATATTTTTTGTCACATGCAACATGGTAGCTATGTACAAAATATAGATAAGTTTCATCCTGTAAATCTTTTAAAAGTGAACTGTTTTGCTTGATTTTGAAAGAGTTCCAACCCATATGGGGTACTTTTAGAGGCGTTTTAAATTTTTTCTTATCAAATGCCGTTACAACGCCCTCTATTAATCCAAGCCCATTATTTGAGCCAAATTCACTGCTTTTGTCAAACAACAGCTGCATTCCAAGGCATATACCAAGCAGTGGTTTACCGTTAGCTGCAAACTCTATAATGGCTTTATCCATACCGCTTTCGCGTAAAAATCGCATTCCATCACCAAATGCACCGACGCCAGGTAAAATAGCTCTGTCATAATTTTCAAGCTTTTTGGGTTCTTTAACCAAAACGGCTTTTTGTCCTATTTTTTCAATAGCATTTATGACGCTTTGAAGATTTCCTATTCTGTAATCAATCAGAGCAATCATTTTTTACACCTTTTTTATTTACAAAGCGAAGATAGATAGATAGCCCTATGAGTAAAAATGTCACGCCGCCAAGTAGATAAACGGCGTAAACGATGTTGGCGGTTTCGCCTTGAGCGGCAAATTTGAACACAAGCATTAGAGACTCTATGGCTAAAGCGATAACGATAGAACCCAAAAATCGTACCATAGTTTTATGTATACTGCCATTTTCAGGTTTTTTGCTGTGTCCCAAAACTTCCTCTTCAAAAATGGTTTTCACAAGATCAAATATCGCTAAAGCAAGTGTCAAAAGTATAGTCGCTTTAAACATCTCTTCCATATTTATCGCCACGAGATTAAAGCCGTTGAGCGAAAACATCTCTATACCGTGAAAAAAGACTACCGCCGATACAAGCAGTAACGCGATGGCGAAAAATGTATAGATAATTTTGGAAAATATACCAAAAACTCCATCCAATCGATTTATTTTGATGATTTTTAAAATATCTTCAAGCGATATATCTATGCAGATAACATAACATAGTCTTTTTTTGTCGTCATACAGCGGAAAGCCTGCCGTTACACAAAGGTCATTTGTAAGTACGGATGGATACGGGTCTGTCAAGACACAGCGCTTCTCTTTTACAGCACGGTAAAAGTAAGATTTGGAACTTCTGCTAGCTCCTTTGCCAATAGCAAATTGCGGTTCAGGAGAGATATTGTCTGTTATTTGCTCACCTTTTGGGTCAAGTATGTATAGAGCTTGAAAACTCTCTACCTCATGAGCGATTTTGTTGAGCTGTAAAAGAATGTGCTCTAATTCCGGTTTTGGCATACCATTTTTGATATTCCGCGTAAAAAGATAACAAAGATAAGCGCGCGCCTGATAACGTATATCGGAAAATCTTTGAATATCTCTTATAGTCATTTTAAGCCTTTTATAAAAAAATATAGTATTTTAGCAGTAAATCGTAACATGATGCAAGATTGTCCGATGATTTTTTAAGCTTGCAGCTTGCCATGCATATAGTTTGTCGCTTTTACAAAACCTTCTATACTGCCGCAGTCAAACCTTATGCCGTCAAATTTATATCCCAGAACTTTACCGTCTTTCGCTTGCATTTTCAAAGCGTCCGTTATTTGAAGTTCGCCGTTAACACCAGCTTTTATAGAGCGTAAAATATCAAATATATCAGGCGTCAAGATATATCGTCCTATAATCGCCAAATTTGAAGGCGCTTCTTTATTTGAGGGTTTTTCAACCATATCGGATATTTTTATGATACTGCCGTTTTGCTCTATCGGCTTGACGATACCGTATTTATGTATTTCGGCTTGAGGCACTTCCATAACGGCTACAATGGAACATTGATATTTATTGTAAACTTTTGACATCTGTTTTATCACGCCCTCATTATCATTGACACACAAATCGTCGGCAAGTATTACCGCAAATGGCTCTTTACCTATCAACGGTTCGCCTTTCAATATTGCGTCCCCAAGTCCTCTCATCTCTTTTTGCCTGATATATGTAAAAACACATGAGTTTTGAATATGCCTGATCTCTTTTAAAAGAGGCTCTTTGGACGAGCCTTGTATTTGATGTTCAAGTTCATAGCTTATATCAAAATAATCTTCAAGAGCTCTTTTACCCCGACCTGTTACTATGGCCATATTGCGTATATCCGCTTCCATAGCTTCCTCTACGCCGTAATGTATAAGCGGTTTTGTAATTATTGGCAACATCTCTTTGGGTAAAGATTTAGTAGCCGGTAAAAATCTTGTTCCGTATCCGGCTGCAGGGAAGAGACATTTTTTAATCATTTATTGTCCTTGATAGTTTTTTAAATACCATTTTACTGTTTTTTCCATACCGCTTTCAAAGTCTTCAACAGCTCTCCAGTCAAGTTCAGTTTCAATTTTGGAAGCGTCTATCGCATACCGTCTATCATGTCCGGCTCTGTCTTCAGTAAAGACTATCTGTTCTTTATAACTTCCTTTGGCTTTGGGATGCTCGCGATCTAATATTTCACAGATTTTATTGACGATATAGTTATTGTCGAGTTCATTTCGTCCGCCTATATTGTAAGTTTGTCCGCTTTTGCCTTTATGAAAAGCGATATCGATTCCAGTGCAGTGGTCTTCAACATAAAGCCAATCGCGGATATTTTTACCATCTCCGTAAATACTTATATCTTTGCCCTCAAGAGCGCATTTGATGGAATTTGGTATGAGTTTTTCATTATGCTGTTTAGGACCATAGTTGTTAGAACAATTTGTGATAATTGTATTTAATCCATAAGTATGATGATAGCTTCTGACTAAAAAATCGCTTGCAGCTTTGCTTGCCGCATATGGAGAGTTTGGTGCGTAAGGCGTACTCTCGCTAAAAAGCCCGTTTTCTCCTAAAGTGCCGTAAACTTCATCTGTTGAAATGTGATGAAATCTGTACTCTTCATACCCTTTTTTATAGATAAACGGTTTTTCCATCCACGCTTTATACGCGGCGTCCAATAATGTAAAAGTTCCTACGACATTTGTTTGGATGAAAATTTCAGGATTTTTTATAGAGTTGTCAACATGGCTTTCTGCCGCTAAATGTATTACCCCTGCTATATTGTATGCTGTAAAAAGTTTATCTATCAACTTTCTATCCTCTATGCGCCCTTTTACAAATATATGTCTTTTGCTGTTTTTTATCTCTTCAAGATTTTGCAAACTGCCCGCGTACGTAAGAGCGTCTAAATTGATAACACGATACTCTTTGTGTCTATTTAAAAAGTAGGGCACAAAATTTGAACCGATAAAACCTGCACACCCCGTGACTAAAATAGTTTTCAAATTTTCACTCCCATTTTTCTCAAACATTTATCGAGGCTCTCTCTCCAGTGAGGGATGTTTATACCGTACTCGCTCTTAATCTTTCTCTTATCGAGCAGGCTGAAAAACGGTCTTTGCACTGCTGTTTGATATTCGATTGAGTTTACAGGTTCTATTTTGCACGGTAAATTTGCCTCTTTCATTATCGTCCAAGCGAAGTCATACCAGCTGGCCGCTCCCTCATTTGAGTAGTGATAAATCTGTGTTTTGTCGTTTTGTATAAGCGGTAAAATCTCCAGAATAGTATGCGCCAAATCTGATGCGTAAGTAGGCGTTCCTGTCTGGTCGCTTACGACTTTGAGATTTTTTTTTGTTTCGGCTAAATTAAGCATGGTTTTCAAAAAATTTTTGCCAAATTCCGAATATAACCATGCTGTGCGAATAATAATAGAGTTTTTAAGGGTACAGTTTATTAGAGCATTTTCTCCCGCTAATTTTGTTTTTCCATAAATAGATAAAGGACTTACTCTGTCCGTTTCGGTATACGGTTTGTAATGTTTACCGTCAAATACATAATCTGTTGAAATATGCACAAATTTTGCCCCCGCTTCTTTTGCGGCGAGCGCGAGATTTAAAACGCCTGTATGATTTACCAGATCAGCCTTTATTTGATTGTTTTCAGCTGCATCTACCGCTGTATAAGCGGCGCAATTTATAACGGTATTTATACTATTTTGTTTTAGAAAACAGTTATCAACGCGAGTTATATCAAAAACATTTTGGCTCGCAAATATAAAATTGTAGTTAGGATATACGTTTTTATACTCTTTGATAGAGCTGCCAAGCTGTCCGTCGGAACCGGTAACTAAAATATTAAGCATAGTAGTTGATTTCAAATTCAAATAACTCTTTCGCTTGCGAAAAGTTTGGCCAATTTAAATCTTTGGATGATAAAATGCGTTTTGCTTTGTCCAATCCCCAATTTATACCGAAATCATCGTAAAATAGACCTCTATCGCACTCTTTTGAGTAGTAATTATCTACTTTATACGCAAAAACAGCGGTTTTGCTCAATACGGCAAAACCGTGCGCAAAACCTCTGGGGATAAAGAGTTGATGTTTATTTTCGGAATTTAACATTACGCCTGTAAAAGAGCCGAATGTCGGAGAATTTTTTCTTATATCTACAGCTATGTCCAGTACTTCTCCCTCAATAACACGCACCAATTTGCTCTGAGCGAACGGCGGAAGCTGATAGTGTAAGCCTCGTAAGACGCCAAAAGAGGAGAGGCTTTCATTATCTTGCACAAAATTTATCTTAAATCCCAAAAAGTTATCCAGTAAATCTTGTCTGAATGTTTCGACAAAATAGCCCCTCTCATCTTTGTGAACGGTAGGTTTGCATAAAATTACATCTTTTATAGCTAATCTCTCAAATTCCATTTCAGTTCTCATTTGCGATAGACATTAGATATGTGCCGTATTGATTTTTCAAAAATGTGTGTGCTAATTTTATGAGTTGCTCTTTATCTATAAAACCCATTTTATAAGCTATTTCTTCAATACACGCAACTTTCAATCCCTGACGCTGCTCAATCGTATATATAAAATGTGACGCTTGCAAAAGGCTTTCGTGTGTACCGGTATCAAGCCACGCATATCCTCTGCCCATAAGTTTGACATTTAAGAGATTTTGGTGCAAATATATCTTGTTGACATCAGTTATTTCAAGCTCTTTTCGTGCGCTTGGGGTTATGTTTTTGGATATATTTACAACGCTGTTCGGATAAAAATATAGCCCTGAAACAGCATAAGAACTTTTTGGCTTTTTTGGCTTTTCTTCTATGCTTATTACCTCATTTTTTTCATTAAATTCGACAACGCCGTATCGTTCGGGGTCATTTACATAATAACCGAATATAGTAGCCTTTTTGTCTTGGTGTAAAGAGTTTACGGCTTCATTAAGTAAATCCGTGAAAGCATGCCCGAAAAAGAGGTTATCACCCAAAATAAGACAAACGTCATCATCGCCGATAAACTCTTCACCTAAAATAAAAGCTTCGGCTATTCCGTTAGGGCTTGGCTGAATTTTATACTCAAATCTCATGCCAAGTTCAATACCGTCTTTTAAAAGTTTTTGATAAAGCTGTAGATTTTCAGGGTCGGATATAATCAAAATCTCACGTATTCCCGCCAACATAAGTACGGATAGCGGATAATATATCATAGGCTTATCATATATGGGGATTAACTGCTTACTGATACCTTTTGTGATAGGGTATAGTCTTGTCCCGTTTCCGCCCGCTAATATAATACCTTTCATAAAGCTCCTAAATCGTGCTGTTATTTTATTTCTGTTATTGTATAAGAAAATTATCGTCTTAGCAAGCTTTTTTAAGAAGTTTTTGTTAAAATTTGATAATTTAAACAGGCGTACGAAATATATGGAATATAAAAATATCTTAATTATCAAAATGAGCTCTTTGGGCGATATTTTGCACACTTTGCCTTTTGCCGCCGCGCTTCGTTCCCGTTTTAAAGAGGCTAAAATCACATGGCTTGTTCACCCTCAATTTTCAGACTTTTTGCCGCAAAAACCTATAATTGACGAAGTGATATGTTTTGATAAAGAGGGATTTAAAAAGCTTTCTTTATTGAACAAAATCAAATATTTTTTTAGTATGCGCAAAATGCTTCACTCTAAAAAATTTGATCTTGTTATTGATATGCAAGGTCTTTTTAAAAGCGCGGTTTTAGCGGCGATAAGCGGCTGTAAAACGCGTATAGGGTATTGCGAGATGAGGGAGTTTAGCGGATTTATCAGTAAGGCTATATGCGGCGAAAACAAAAATGCTCATGTGATAGAGCGCTATCTTGATGTGGCAAGGTTTTTAGGAGCGAAAGTTGATAAAATTGAGTTTCCGATGCCAAATTTGGACGAAGCTTTTGAAAGTGCGCAAAAAAAGTTAGGTAAAATAGAAAAAAAATATATAATCATAGCGCCGGCGGCGCGTTGGAAAACAAAAGAGTGGCTTACTGAGTACTTTGCGAAACTTTGCGATATGCTAATTAAAGACGGCTTACATGTAGTATTGGTAGGCGCCAAAAGCGATAAGCAAAAAAGTCTGGATATAATAAACTTAATAACTGAAAATGTAAAAAATATCATAGATTTGACAGGTAAAACGACTTTGAGTGAGCTTGCCGCGCTTATTAAAAACTGCGCTTTTTTTATAAGCGCGGACACAGGACCTTTGCATTTTGCCGCAGCTTTTAAAAAGCCGCTCATAGCCATGTACGGACCAACGCTTTCAAATCGTACCGGACCTTACGCAAATGAGAAAGCAAGCGTAATTGTAACGCCTTCATCGTGCGCGGGCTGTCTTAAAAAAAAGTGTTCGAATTGGCATTGCATGAGAGAGATTACCCCCGAAGTTGTGTATGAGATATTTAAAGAAAAAATCGGACAAATTAATGATTGAGCTTGATAATAAAAAAATTTTAGTAACGTTTTTGATGCATCTTGGCGACTTGATATTGGTAACGCCCTTTATCCACGCTCTAAGAAAAGCCGCTCCAAATGCTTATATAGCTATGCTTGTGGACGATAAATTAAAAGATGTGGTTATGTTTAATCCTAGTCTTAATCAAGTGATAACTATAGATAAAAAAGGAGATGATAATACTATCCTGGCTCTTATAAAATGCGCGAAAGATTTGAGTTCTCAAAATTTTGATATGATTATAAATTTACATCCGAACGAGAGATGTTCTTTTATTTGCGCTTTTACGAAAACAACTTTTAGAACGGGGACATCGCATACTATTTTTAGATGGCGATGGGATAAATATATAAAGCTAAATAGATCTTTACATGCAGCCGACATGTACCTAAATGTGTTAAAAGAGCTTGGGGTTAAAAGTACCGATAATAATGGACTTGAGATTTTTCC
Source organism: Campylobacteraceae bacterium (assembly GCA_031263195.1). Taxonomy (GTDB): domain Bacteria; phylum Campylobacterota; class Campylobacteria; order Campylobacterales; family Campylobacteraceae; genus JAIRKW01. Next base: position 44,625 of record JAISGD010000026.1, read on the forward strand.
ATCAAACGCTTATTTTAAAGAAGCGGATGATTTTTGGCGTTTAAACGATGTAAAATACGACGATAAACTTGTAGGATTTAATATAGGCAGCGCCGTTGTAACAAAGCGTTGGGCGAGCGAGCGATTTGCTAAAGTCGCCGATATATTAGCCGCAGACGGATATAAAATAGTATTTTTTGGCGGAACTATGGATATTGATATGGTAAGTGAAGCTGTAAATTATATGCGTACTCGCGCCATAATAGCGACCGGAAGTTTCAGCATAGGAGCGTTAGCCGCGGCAATGAGGCGATGTTCGCTCATTATAACAAACGACAGCGGACCTATGCATGTGGCTATTAGCCAAAAGGTGCCCATTGTTGCTCTGTACGGACCTTCAAATCCCAAGCTTTACGGACCCTTTACAAAAAACGCTATTATCGTGAAAGCCGACCCTGCGTGTGTTGGTTGTGAAAAAGGTATGAGGCATACATGTAACGATTTGCAATGTATGAAAAGACTTACGGTAGAACAGGTAATAAACGCTTGCGAAAAAATGCTTGGAAGGATATTTTGATGAGTATGCCTCTTATATCGGTTATCGTGCCTGTATATAACGTAGAACAGTATTTGAAAAAGTGTTTGAATTCTATCACAAATCAAACATATAAAAATTTGGAAATTATTTTAGTAGATGATGGTTCGCCTGATAATTGCGGAAAAATTTGCGATGAATATGCCGCGAAAGATAAAAGAGTAAGAGTCATACATAAAAATAACGGCGGTTTGAGCGATGCCAGAAATGCCGGACTTGACATAGCAAGCGGAGAGTATATAGCTTTTGTGGACTCGGACGATTATATAGATTTACAAGCTTACGAAGAATTAATCGATATAGCATTAAAAGAAGAATCCGATATCGTAATCAGCAGTTTTTATTATGTCAAAAAGAGTGGTATTTTTTTATATGAAAAGAGTTTGAAAGGACTAAATAAAGAAGAGATTTTATATCAATTTTTGAGCGATAACTATCACAGTTCGGTATGTAATAAATTTTTTAAAGCAGAGTTGTTTGAAAAATTGCGGTTTACGCATATAAGATTTGAAGATTTGTTTATAATGCCGTCTTTGATATTGGCGGCTCAGAAAATATCTTTTACTTCAAAGGCATATTATTACTATCTTCATACAAACGAAACTTCATTGACATCGTCAAAAGATGCGCGAAATAAATACGGACTGTTTATGGCTTGGGCAGAACACGAGCGTTTAGGGCAATTGCATTGTCATAAAGTTTGTACGTTAAGCGAATATAGAGCGGTAAGAAGCGCTATCGGAGCGTTAGTTATCAATGTAGTACATTTAAATTTGACACAAAAAGAGATAGATAATTGCAAAGAGTATTTACAGCAAAAACACAATGCAAAAGTAGGCATGAAATATCGTTTTTTACGGTGGGCGATCGAATACTGCCATTATATTTGCAAATTGTATTGCAGTTTAACTGTACAACAAAGGGGTAAACAATGACAAATGTTTCCGTATTGATTTTGGCAAAAAATGAAGAGCATAATATAACTGATTGTATCAAAAGCTGTGACTTTGCTGATGAGATAGTGGTTATTGATGATTTCAGTTTGGATAAAACTGCCCAAATATCACGGGATTTGGGAGCTAAAGTTGTACAGCATGCGATGAACGGTGATTGGGGTGCTCAGCAAAATTTTGCATTGGAGCAAGCTAAGTATGAATGGATACTGTTTCTTGACGCGGATGAGAGGATCACCAAAGAGTTAGCCTCTGAAATAGATCTTATGGTAACAAAAGGCGAAAAGAATGCATACTTAGTTCAAAGAAGAAACAGATTTCACTTCAACAAAGTCTCACATGGCGTATTGCGTCCTGATTTTGTGTGTCGCCTTATGCCAAAAGACGGTGTGCGCGTAGAAGGCTTTGTTCATCCTGCCATTATCACGCCCTATCCGAATAGAAAGATGAAGAATTTTATGCTTCATTACACTTATGACAATTGGCATCAGTATTTCAATAAAATGAACAATTACTCTACGCTGGCGGCGCAAAAATACATAGCGCAAAACAAAAAATGCTATTTTTTTAGAGATGTTATTTTAAGACCGCTTTGGGCGTTTATAAAAGTTTATTTTTTACAGCGCGGATTTTTAGACGGCAAAATGGGTTGGATATTGTCGGTAAGTCATTACTCTTATACAATGAATAAATATGTAAAACTATATTATTTGTATAAATCAAACGGAAAGCTTTAGGAGTTTTTATGAAAATAGCAATTTTAGAAAATATTATAATGCTTTATGAGGAGAGATATAAATGTTAAAGCAATATGCAAGAATGTTTCATCAGTATAAATATACCATGCAAGATCATCCCGACTCTCCCATGTGGTCTCGAGAAGGTAATATCGGAGATCCGGTACAAAGTTTGGCGGTAGAAAATATTTATACTAAAATGGGAATATGTGAAAACCGCGATCTTTTGCTTGTAAACAGAGATGATATGAGTATGTATTCCGGTCCTGCGTGCTATTTGGTTATGCAGTCTTGGTTTGGTCATTATGCAGATACTTTTCCTCTGCCATGGAGCGATAAAATTGCCCCTGTCTTTATAGGATTTCACTTAAATACGGTAAACGATACGCGTGAAAAATTTGTGGCGGAAAAAATTCACCTCAAAATGAAGCCTTTTGAGCCTATAGGATGTCGCGATAGAAACACTATGAGATTTTTGCAAGCACTTGGGTTGAAAGCTTATTTTTCCGGATGCATGACATTAACCTTTGATACTCGTATAAATACTCCTAAAAATGGTAAAATTTTTGTTGTTGATTTAGCAAAAAAAGCTATGAAAAGATTGCCGCAAAAGATAAAAGATACAGCTGATATGAGTATAACGCATCTTTACTATTGGGATCACTATCCGGTAAGTTGGGAAGGGGCTTTAGAGCTTGAACAGGAGGCGCGTAAAATTTTGAATAGATATCGCGATGAAGCCAGCCTTGTTATCACATCAAGACTTCATGTCGCGATGCCGTGCGTAGCTTTTGGAATCCCTGTCATATTTATTCATGGGAATAACAATGATGAAAGGTTTGACGTACTGCACGGAATTTTACCCATATATCATCCAAGAGATATGGTGTGGCTTGATTGGAATCCTAAAGCGGTAAATATAGATAAACTTAAAAATGCCATTATAAAAAATGCGATAGACAGAATACTGCAAAACCAGGATATGAGTTCGATAAAAGAGTTGGAGCAAATAACTGATGAGTTGGAAAGAAGATCAAAAAAGACTATTATAGATAAAATCACGATTCTATATAAACGTATTATAAAAAGATTGGTAAATATTTTGTTAAAGAATAGATGAAATAATACTATAATATAATCTTCAGATCATTAAAAGGGCAAAAATGCCAATTGCTTCTGTCTCTCCCATTGAAGTATGTTTTACAATTAACGATCAATATGTTAAACATGTAGTGACAACTATCTACTCCATATTGCATTCAAATCAAAAAAATGTTTTTCGTTTTTATATCGTATGTAACGACTTGTCTCGAGACAGTCGTTCGTCATTTTCACATCTTTCATTTCGTTTTAAAAATCGCTGTTTTTTCGAATACTGTATTGTCGACTCATCGCTGTTTTCGGATGTAAAATTGACTATCGATTATATTTCGATTCAGACATATTATCGCTTTGTGCTTGCCGATCTTTTTCCTAAATCGGATAGAGTATTGTATCTTGATGCGGATATTTTAGTGCAAGGCGATTTATCTGAACTTTGGAAGACTAAACTTGAAGACAGTTATGCTGCCGGCGTTGCCGATATGTATATTGATTTGATTGATTATAAAAAAGAGATTGGTTTTGATAAAAATGATCTTTATGTCAATGCAGGAGTTATACTTTTCAATTTGGCTGCCATTAGGCAAGACAATATGCAAAAAAAGCTTTTATCAGCAACAAAAGAGTTATCCCAAAAGGTCAAGTTTCAAGATCAAGATATCATAAATATCGTATTTAAAAATAGAATAAAAGCTATTCCGGACAAGTTTAATTTCGCGGCAGATAATATGTCAAGATATCCGGAACAAATAGATTCGGCTGTTATTCTTCACTATAACGGCAGCAGAAAACCTTGGCATAAAAAGAAAAATCGTCCCGGATATAGTCAATATTACAAGATAGATAAGTTAGCGCATGAAAAAATTCGCGTGGCTTTATTAATAGACGAGTTTTTTGGCGGAGCAGATACAGCTTTTGGAGAATACGGTTTTTTAGCGCGCAGGTATATAACAAAATATATTCCTTGCGCCGATATTGAGATAGACGTGCTTCTTGGAAAAAGTAAAAGGCACTTTTTTGCTCAGAAATTTTCAGTTGACGGCACAGCTTTATATCGTTTACCAAGACGTATAGTTGCCGCAAAAAATTGGATAAAACGTAAAAATTACGACATATATCTTAGTATAGAACTTACTAAAGATCATGTTTTAAGGTGTGAGAGCAATCCAAACAAAAAACTTATTTTATGGATACAAGATCCGCGACCAAAATATGAGTGGGATGAGATTAATACGGTGAAGTTTTTGCCTGAAATTTGTTATTACAATCAACGAGTTTATGATTCGGTGCATGAGTGGCAAAGACAAGGGCACGTACATTTTATATCCCAAGCTTATTATTTAAATCCTAAAGCTCGCGATTTATACAGGCTGCCTTTTGATACAACAATAAGATATTTACCAAACCCCATAGAGATAGACAGCTCTTTTGATGTTGAAACCTATCCTAAAAAAAATAATATTATTTTTCTGGGCAGAATTGAGTCTGTAAAAAGAGGATGGTTATTTTGTGAAATAGCAAAGAAAATGCCACAGTATAATTTTTACATGATCGGTCAAACTTTTATGCAAAAAGATAAAAATTTTGCTATTATCAATGAATATAAAGATATTCCAAATCTATATTTTACTGGACATTTGGGCGGTGAGGAAAAAATCAAACATTTGAAAAATGCAAAGGTTTTGATTAATACGTCAATACACGAAGGTTTGCCTATATCTTTTTTGGAAGCTTTATCTTACGGTACACTAATTGTAAGTAATCGCAATCCTGAAAATTTAACCGAAAAGTTTGGAGTGTGGGTTGGAGATGTTTTGGGCGATGGATTTGATAAAGTTGATTTATATATAAAAGGCATAAAAAAATTAATGGATGACGATAAAAAGAGAATTGAGTTAGCAAAAGAGGCGATTGATTATATAAAAAATGTGCACAATATTCCAAGATTTATTAATGATTTGCGAAATGTAATTTTTGAAGAGATACATAAGTAAAAATATGGCTCATTTTCGGTAAATGTTTTCAGGTTATACTCATGGACAACAAATACCGCGTAAAAGACTGAAGAGTATATTGAACGTTGCTGCGAGAAATGTGATAGAGGGTGCGTAAAATTTCTCAAATGTGAATTTATACCGTTCAATTTACCGTTTGCCGTTATATATTCGGACTTAAAATCGTTGAAAAATACTGCCTTTGCAACGTCTTTCACTATTCACTGATATTTCTCGTTTTTCCTATGTTCAAAAATTCTTTGTTTTTGATATATTGTACAGCTTCAAGAGTATCTTTTAAGACGATATTTGTGTATTGTGCCAAATCCTTTTCTTTGCCGTATCCGCACAATACGCCTGCACACTCTATGTCTGCTGCTTTACCGGCACCCATATCCAAAATTGTATCGCCTATCATCCAAGCATTTCGCTTATCCGCATCCATAGTCCTCAAAGCTTTCAAAATAGGTTCGGGATGCGGTTTAGTATGAGTTGTGTCTTCTCTGCCAATGACAACTTCAAATTGTCTCAATATACCAAAGTATTCCAATATCTTTTTAGTGTAAAGCGATGTTTTTGTTGTAACGATGCCAAGACGCGCGAATCCATATGCCTCTCTGACTGCCTCTTTTGCTCCGCTGATAAGCTTTGTCTTTCTTTTGGCTATTATACGGTAATGCGCTTTATAAGCATTTATAAAATCGTCCGTATTCTCCTTTTTAATGCCAAGCTTGACAAATATCTCATCAAGTGGATAACCGATAAGCGGCAAAACTTTTGAGACATCCCCGATATCTTTGCCAAGAGATCTAAAAGCTGTCTCAAAACTCTCTGTAATCGCTTCTGTGGAATCTATAATTGTCCCGTCCATATCGAATAACAGTACTAACTTTTTCATTTAACAATAGTATCTAATTTTAGCTTTTGATTACAGCAGGGTAGTTTTACTTTTTTCTAAATTTACCGCCCATTTACCGTTTAACCTTATACTGCTTTTTGACTTTTTATTTAGCTCCTTTTGCGGAAAAACAGAAGAGACGCGGTATTTAATTATAAGATTTTATTTACGCGTCTCTTTCTCGATTTCCTGCTTAAATACTTTAATGTAAAGTATATCTATCTTTTAGATATTCTTTTATTGTCAAATCAATATCTCTTCGTTATATTTTTGTAACCATAACCGGATATAATTCCATATTTCAAAATACCAAAAGGGAGAAAAATATGAAGTTAAAAAGTTTAAGTTTAGCCGCTATATTGGCGGTAGGTGCGCTTGGCGCTTTAAGTGCTGCGCCTCTTGAGGAAGCCATAAAAGGCGTTGATGTCAGCGGTTCTGTTAGATATAGGGCATATGTTCAGTCAGACTTTAACTCCACTGTTTCAAGCGGTAACAAAGGCAAAGACGCTCACCGTTTTTCAGGTCATTTGCAGTTGATCGCGCCCATAACGGACAGTTTGAAGTTCGGTACATCTCTTGTAACGGATGTCTGGAATGACGCCGGAAGTAGAGCGAGTGTGCCTGCCGGCGATACGGGAGACAACTCTTTTACATTTGATAAATACTTCTTTCAATACGGCGAGGGTGGTTTGACTCTCAAAGCCGGTAAGATCGAGATACCTACTCCTTGGACACAAGCGGCAGCTATTTCAGGTTCAAGAGGTAACGGTGCTTTAGCTCTATATAATGTAAACTCAGATTGGACAATAGCGGGTGCTGCGTATCTGCAGACAAATGCTTTAAATGGCTATGCTACTCCAGGGTTAAGCAATCTTGACAGCTACCATAATTTGTACGCTTTGGCGGCTATAGGCAAAGCCGGACCTGTTGGTTTGCAATTTTGGGCGGCAAATTATGAACATATAGCCGACGCAGCGCTTTTCGGTGAAGCGAAGTTTGCTGTAAGCGGCTTTAACGCTAAAGGTCAAGTAAGTTATGTTAAGCTTGCAGATGAGGCAGCAGGTGTAGGCGGAGCTACAGATGACGCCGGTGTATTCTATGGTATTGAAGGCGGATATAAAAACCAACAACTTGCTGTAACAGCAGGCTATACGGCAAGCGATAAAGATCAGGGTATTTACACACTTGATGCTGATGCTGACGGTATTATCAAATTTGGTAAACAACTATACTATAGAACTACCAATGTCAGAGATGTCGGTACGGTATTTGTAAAGGGCGGCGCAACTGTTGATAAATTCGGCTTTGAGCTTGGCTACGGCATAGCTGATGTTGGCAGCAGAGATCAAGATTATAGCGAAGCTTATGGTACTGTTACATATAAATACGCTAAAAATTTTGGTCTTGAGTTGTACTACTCTCACTTGGATCTTGACAATGATACAAGACCAAATAAATTGGGTACACAAGAAAAAACCAACGATGAGGTTCGTTTTCAAGCCCAATATAACTTCTAATATCTAAAATCACTCCTGCGGAATCTCTCTGCAGGAGTGATTTTGAAATCTTTCACTCTAACTGCAAAAATAAATGTCATATCTTCTAAGTAATAAATTTTATCCGATAATTTTGTCATTCTTAAAAATGCAACGGCGAAACAACCCAAAAAGACATCATAAATAGATGATAGTTATACATTGATAAAATTATTTAATATGTATTCGATCATATTGACTTTGACGATGAGTAATGAATAGCAGGCATATTTCATTTTATTATTAAAAAATTGAAAAATTGAAACGAGATATACTTTTATCCATGCCAAATTGATACAAAGGTGGTGGTGAGGGATTGTTACGAATAGGACGACAAGACTATACCAATACAACGATTTATTCGGCAGTACAAAAAAGCGGTTGGTCTTGCAAGACCAACCTTGAACTAAAAGGTTAAACTGTAGAAAACCGTTTAGCCTAAAAATTCGCGCTTAAAGTACTCTTTTGGGACACCGCAAAGAGGACAGATACCTGGAGCTTTTTTGCCTTTATGAACATGTCCGCATACTTCACAGACCCAGGATTCCTCTTCCTCATCCTCAAAAAAGCCATTTTTTTCGAGTTTTTCTTTTTGACTGAGATACTCTCTCTCGTGCTCAATTTCAACTTTGGCGATCGCTCTAAATAGCCTGGCAAGCGCACTATAACCTTCTTCTTTGGCTATTGCTTCAAATTCGGGATACATTATAGAATGTTCATATCTCTCACCTTCTGCGCCATAAATCAAATTTTTAGCTGTAGTGTCAAGCTCAAAACCGTGAATTAATTTGTTATACTCTTTATATTCCGCTCTTGCATGCCACATTTCATTGAGTGCAGCTTCTCTAAAGTGTGCTGCTATTTGATGCAAGCCCTCTTTTTGTGCGACTTCAGCGAATAAATCATATTTGTTTCGCGCCATTGACTCACCGGCGAATGCCTTCATGAGATTGACTGCAGTTAAATTTGTAGTGATACACTCCATATCTTGACCACAGCAATTAAGCGTTCCGCCTCCTACATTTTGAATCTCTACCTCATTGCCGCAAACGTTACAGCGGTATGTTTCATATTTTTTCATACTATCTCCTTATAATGGATAATTATTATTACATAATTATCTTTATTTTTTAATTAAAACAGTAAAAAAATAATGCGTTAAATATATAGCAAAAAATAACTGTAAAAATAGTCCTACTAGCGGTATCAAAGCCAAAAGATAGAATATAAAACAGATAAATATAAGCTTTGGTCTGATACGCTCTAAAAGTTTTTTAATATCCTGTTTGGTGACAATATTTGAAGCTACATCAAAAACTAAAAGTTTATAAAAAAGATAAAAAAGTACTGCGCTGAAAGCGAAAGTATTTATAACCGGTATAAGCATTAGCGGTACGATTAAAAGCAGTAAAAGCAAAAATTTTAATATTATAGATAGCGTGATGACGAAAGTTTTTGGCGTGCTAACAGGATGCAATTCATATTGACTGTAGTATTTTTTATGGAGTGTTTTAACTACAATCGGCGTTAAAAACCCAAGTGTAAGCACACCAATGATAACACTAAATGTTAAGACTAAAGAAATGCCTAAAAAATATATCAAAACGGTTAAAATATAATGTGTGATGGTAAAACTTAATATCTTTGCCAAAATAGGAAAATTCGCTTCGAGTCCTGTCACATCGTCTATAGTCATTGTTTTTAAGATATTTAAAACTTCGTTAGCGCCTAAAAGCATAAGGCAAAACAGTATAATAAGAGCGATAAAAAGAGGAGCAAAAGAGAGTGTCAAAAATTTTTTGGAAAAAAAATCTTTGACACTTTGTGAAAAAATCTCTACATAATTCATATCGCTTTTTTATAAACCTCTTCAAGTTTTTGATATATCTCGTCTATATCCTGCAAGCCGCTTTTAAGTATTTCAAGCATGACAGTGTTGTCCTCTTTGCCGTTCCATATCTTTTTGTAAGAACCATCCTTATAGCCATTATTTTGACGGAAGTGGTTGAGAACATTTTTAGCTATATAGTACTGATATAACAAAGAGAGGTTAATACCGCATTTAAGAGATAGAGTAAAATACTCCACGAGCATTGGATCAAATTTTGTGTAACCTTTAGCGGTTGCTTTATGAATGATAACTTCGGTATCGTTTATAATCTCGAACGAATTCGCCGCTTTTATATTAAAAGGGTCAGAGCAAAACTCTTTAAAACCTTGCGCATTTTCTATATTCGCGACTATTGTGTCTATATCGCCCAAATTATCGTGTTTATAATGCTCTAAAATAAGACTCATTATAAAGTGCCATATATCGACTATTTCTACGCGGACATTTTCCCAGTCTATTGGTTTTTTCAAATCTTTCCAATGTTTCCATTGAAAACTATCCACAAGTTCTGCGCACTCCATATATATGCATCTGCGCCAATTTATAATATTGTTTGTTTTTGTATATCCATTTTCCCAGCCCTTGCCATTTGTTGCATCATTTAAAGAGCGCTGAAGTTTGAACATTGCTTCAAGTTTTTCTCTATTTGTCATATTTTTCCCTTCTTCAGATTAGCTCAAAATTATATCAATTTTTTGTAACATGATAAAATTATTGCTCCTGTTTGTCGCTAAAGTATTCAAATGCAGTTTTTACAAAAGGGTGTTCCAACAGTTGTTGTTTCTCTTGCGCGTACTCGTCTTTAGCTTGCATCTGTTTAGCTATTTCGGCTTTTCTTTGTGCCTCTTTAGCCTCTTCTTCAATTCTCTCTTGCTCTTCTTTGGTTTTGCCTATATGATTTACGACAAGTTCTGTGTTTGTGCCGAAAATATCCCAAGTGAACTGCTTTATGATGGAATATCCCGCTCTTATAATCTTTCTATCGCCGTTCATCGCATGCGAGTTAAGGTAAAGCTTACTCTCTTTGAATGCTACAAATTCAATATTTTTCTCGAAACATTCGCCAAGTTCTATATTTCTATCCGTGAGTTTGGTGACAAGATGTTGAAACTTATCCGCCTCTTTATTGCTTTTCATAAGATTTTGGGTGGTATTTTGCAGCAAAGTCACGGCAGGTTCTTTATTTAATGGTGTGAATTCCATCTTTTCATTCTCAATGGAGGCTATCAAATCGTCTATTTTATCAATATTTAAAACTTCCATCATTTTAAAAAATACAAGCGCCAGCACGAAACCATTTTCAGGATTTAGATACAAGAGGCTTTTAGCCTCACTCAAGACCCTAAAAAACCACTCGCATCGACGTGTCGTGAATTTTGAGTCATCCTGATTGAAATATCTGTCTTTCAGGTAAGATATCATTTCGTCTATAACGACGCCGCATTCGTAATGATTAAGCTCTTTTATAAATTCAAGAGCTTTTTTTCTGTCACCATCCATGATGCATTTGAATATCTCTTTTAATTTTTCAGGATCAAGCAGTCCCAGCATTAAGGCTACAGATGAGGGAGTTAAATCGCTTTTTGAGAAGATAATGGCTTGGTCAAGCAGTGTCAAAGTATCTCGCAGCGAGCCGTTGCCAGCACGCGCTATAATCTCCAAAGCGTCTTTGTCATACTTTATCCCTTCAAGATTTAGAATGTGTTCCAAATGCTTTACGGTATCTTCTCGTGAAATCTGCTTAAAACGAAAATGCTGCGTACGCGAAAGTATCGTAGCTGGAAGTTTCATAGGGTCTGTCGTAGCAAGGATAAATTTTATATACTCCGGCGGTTCTTCAAGCGTTTTTAACAATGCGTTAAAAGCTTCACGTGTAAGCATATGAACTTCGTCGATTATAAATACTTTAAATCTTGCGGTTGTCGGTTTATATCTGGTTTTTTCTATCAACTCTCTTATGTCATCGATTTTACGCGAGCTTGCAGCGTCCATCTCTATGATATCTATATGCCTGTTTTCATTTGCCATGATACAGTTCGGACATATTTCACATGGATTTTTTGTAGGTCCGTTATCGCATACCAAAGCTTTAGCGAATATTCTTGCCGTTGATGTTTTACCGCTTCCTCTAAGTCCGGAAAATAGATAAGCGTGAGAAAGTCTATTTTGCGAAAGTGCCGATGAAAGTGTCGTTACAATTGCGTCTTGTCCTATCAATTTGTCAAAATTTGAGGGTCTATATTTTAAAGCTAAAACTTGCGACACAAAAAACTCCTGCTTATGAATAAAGAAAAATTTTACTACTTATTTGATTAAAAAAAAGAATGGTTCGTACAGGACTAATTTTTAAGCCATAAATCAGCTGTGGATTTGAGCGTTTTTACGTTATCGGAAGCTAAAAGTTTCAGTGATGTTTTATTTTTACTTCGGCTGATACGGTATTTTAGTCCTAAATACTCTACTATAGCGTCGCCGGAATGGATTAAAACATTTTTTGGGAAGTAATTTTTCAGCAATAGATACGAAAGAAATATTAGAACTTATGCGCAGCTTCGAAAAGACAAATATTCACAAAATGATAGAGGCAAAAAATGGAAATAAACAAACAATATTCATGACTTGAAAAATTGTATTTAACAGTAGACGATATAACATTTCTCTTTAATTTTAGCGCAACGGCATGGCGCAATATGGTCAATGAGAGTAAAGCCCCTTTGCCTGTAATTATCGATACGTTGTTTGGAAAAAAGAAGATATAATAGAGTTTAATAAAAAGTGGGAGGCTGGCGAGGTTGATTTTTGACGGTAAAAACCTACTACAACTTTCTACAAAATCCCTAAAATACGTCCTAATTCACTCCAGTTTAAATCCTATTTCGGCAACCAAAAATCAAATCTTCATATAAATTTATATAAAATTGCTAAAAAACAGTATAATATTTCTAAATTTCGCATAAAGGAGTGTTTATGAAAAGAGTTTTTTTGCTTTTAATCGCATGTTGTTTTGCATATGCGCAAATCGGTGATAACGTAAAATCATACAAACTTGGCGAAGCAGAATTTATCGCTCTAAAAGATAAAGATACAAATATGGGAAAATCTATATTATTGGAACCTGACGCAAAAATCGTAAAAGACGTTATGCCCGACAACCAAAATCCTTCATCTATAAACGCTTTTATCTTGAAAACTAAGAATAAAGTCATACTGATAGACACAGGTCTTGGAAGCAACGGAGAGTTACTGCAAAATTTAAAAAGTGCGAATACTAAACCGGAAAATATAGATATTGTGTTACTTACGCATATGCACGGGGATCATATAGGAGGATTGGTAGGTTCTAAAAATGAAAAGATATTTTCAAAAGCCATAGTTTACGCAGCGGATAAAGAGTTAGAATATTGGCTAAGCGACCTTCCTGCTAATAAAGCGAATAGCGATTTGGCAAAGACCGCAAAAAACGTTTATGGAGATAATTTTAAAACTTTTGTATGGAATGATAATATAACCCCAGAGATAAAGGCTTTGGAAGCAGCAGGTCATACGCCCGGACACACAGCGTTTGAGATAACGTCAAAAAATGAGAAGATACTTGTGATAGGCGATCTGATACACAGCCTAAAAGTTCAGACGGCAGATCCTAATATGTCGGTTGCTTTTGACATTGATCCAAAACAAGCCGCCGATACAAGAATTAAAATCTTTAACCAAGCAGCCAAAGAAAATACAAAAATAGCAGGTATGCATTTACCATTTTCCGGCGTAGGGTATATGTCAAAAGATGCAAACGGTTCGTATAAATTTACAGCAAGCGATAAGTAAGTATTTTAAGTTTTTACCAAAGAGTTTTAAACTCTTTGGTAAAATTAAATTTAAAAAATCCAATCATAAGCGAAATTCATAATCCAAGGCACTCCCACAAGCAAATATACAAGTATATAAAATATACCGAAAATGCAGCCAAGTCGCCAAAAATCAGCTGTTTTTATATATCCGCTAGCAAACCAAATAGGACTGTGCCCGGTGCCGTATGGAGTTAAAACACCCATAAGACCCATAGGAAGTATCATCAGTAAAGTAGCGAGCGATACGTCAACTCCGGGAATTGATGAAGCCATTACGATAAATACGCCCAAAAGCGCTGTTACATGTGCGGTTCCGGAAGCAAAGAAGTAATGAATAAAATAGAAAATCAACACAAGTCCTATCATCGCGCCAATAGGTGAAAAATCCGCGAGATATCCGCCTGTGATTGTCATAACCCAATCCAAAAATCCAACATTTTTAAGGCCCCCTGCCATAGTTACAAGCGTGCCGAACCACACCAAAACGTTCCAAGCGGGTTTATTGCCTAAAAAATCATTCCAAGATATTATCTTGCACGCTATCATCGCTATGATTACCATTATAGCCGTAGTTGTCGGGTTTACGCCGAAATATCCGCTTCCTATCCATAAAATCAATGCACAAATCGATATGAATACCATACATATCTCTTTTAAAGATATTTTGCCAAGCTTCTCAGCCTCTTCCGCCGCCCATTTTACCACGTGCGCTGAACCTTTGATTTCGGGCGGATATATAAAATAAGCTAAAAGCGGGGTCGCTATAAAAAGTATAATACTAACGGGTAAAAAAGCTACCAGCCATCCGCTCCAATCCACTACCGATACGCCAGATTTGCCCGCGACTTCCAACGCCAACGAATTTGGCGCTTGTCCGGTTAAAAAGATTGAGCTTGATACGCATGTAGCCGCTAAAGCGCACCACGCAAGATAAGATCCTATTTTTTTCGAATCTTTTTCGGGATAACTTTCGAACATCGGCGGAATTGACATAATAATAGGATAAAGCGTTCCGCCGCTTCTTGCCGCGTTGCTTGGAATGAATGGCGCCAATATGCCGTCCGTTATGGATATGGCGTACCCAAGACCAAGCGTTGATTTGCCAAGTTTCTTGACCAAATTAAGAGCTATGCGTTTGCCAAGACCTGAATTTTGATATCCTATGCCTATCATAAAGGCAGCGAAAATCAACCAAACCGTAGCGTTGTCAAAGCCCGTTAATGCCCAATTTATAGCCGTAGAAGCGCTAACGCTATTCTCGCCAGAACCAACCGGTCCTACTTTGAAAAGCACAGCCAGCGTAACGCCTATAAGACCTATTAAAGCGGCAGGTATCGGCTCTACAATCAAACCGACAATAACTCCTATAAAAATGCTAAAATAGATCCAAGTATTTAAACTAACACCTTCAGGCGTTGGAATTAAAAAAACTATAATTCCAAATACAAGCGGTATCAAAAGCTTAATGGATTTGTTCATCATCTTCCTTTAAATGAAATTTTTTGACTAAAACTATAACAAAAAAATCTATAAAAATCTTTATACTATTTTAAATAATTTATTGAATTTATTTTTTAATTAAAAAGCAGAAACTTTTGTGTAATAAGAATATTTTGGTTTAAGAAAACTTTCTAAAACTATCAGCTAGCAAGCAAAAATCAGCACAAATTTTTATATCAATCCGCATAGCCAAGTTTTCGCGGTTTTTTTAACTCTCTCCAAATTATCCGAGGCGAGTAATTTTAACGTTGTAGTATCAGCATTTGAACGCAAACGGCGTTTTGTCCGCAAATATTCGACTATGGCATCGCCCGAATGCACAAGAACACTGTTTGGAAAATACTCTCCAATGGCTTTGGCGATAAGCGGAAAATGTGTGCAACCCAATATTATAGCGTCGGGATTTTGTTTAATATCTTTGAAATAATACTTAACCGCGCTTTTTAATACGTCTCCTTCAAAAAGTCCCTCTTCAACAATAGGCACAAACAGCGAAGGAGCTAAAGAGATAATATTTTCATACCCTTTTTGCGATAAAAGTTTTTGATACTGTCCGCTTGCTATTGTGGCTTTGGTTCCTAAAATGAGAATGGAAGAGTTTTTGTCATTCAAAGCGTTTACGGTCGCCAAAACACCCGGTTCTATCACGCCGAACACATCAAAAGACGCGTTTTTACGAAGCTCTTCAAGGGCATATGCGCTTACAGTGTTGCATGCCACTATCAACATATCTATATCAAAACTTTTTAAAAAATCAAGCGCTTCAAGAGAATATTTTATAATTGTTTTTGAATCTTTTGTGCCGTAAGGAACACGCGCCGTGTCGCCAAAATATATTATCTCGTCAAATAGTCTATGTTCAATCAAGCTTTTTGTGACGGTAAGTCCGCCTACGCCGCTGTCATATACGCCGACTCTCACATAAAAACCTTTACATGTAAAGGTTTTGAGAGGTTACAAAACTTATCAAAATAACTTGTATTTAAGTTCGGCAATTTTTTCATATCAAGCTTCGTTCATTATAGCCAAAAGCTCTTCATTGTTTTTTGTTTTAAGCATTTTAGAATATAAAAATTTCAAAGCTTCTATATCTTCCATTTGGCTTATAGCGCCTCGTATAGCCCAAACTTTTTGCAATACGTCGGCATTTACCAAAAGTTCCTCTTTTCTTGTGCCTGATTTTATAATGTTTATAGCAGGATATATTCTTCTATCGGAGATATTTCTATCAAGCACTATCTCGCTGTTGCCGGTACCTTTGAACTCTTCAAAAATAACTTCGTCCATACGACTTCCGGTATCAATCAAAGCGGTCGCTATAATAGTAAGACTTCCGCCGTTTTCTATATTTCTCGCCGCGCCGAAAAATCTTTTGGGTTTATGCAAAGCATTCGCGTCCACGCCGCCGCTTAACACTTTTCCGCTTGAAGGAGTTACAGTATTATACGCGCGTGCTAAACGTGTAATGGAATCTAACAAGATAATCACATCTTTTCCCATCTCAACGCTTCGCTTCGCTTTTTCAATAACAAGTTCGGCTACGCGCACGTGATTTGACGCGGGCAGATCAAAAGTGGAGCTAAAAACCTCTCCTTTTACACTGCGCTGCATGTCGGTAACCTCTTCAGGTCTTTCGTCTACCAAAAGCACGATAAGTTCGGATTCGGGATGATTTTGAGCGATGCCGTGTGCTAGTTCTTTCATAAGTTCCGTCTTACCGCTTCTAGGAGGCGCTACGATAAGCCCTCTTTGCCCTTTGCCGATAGGTGTGAATAGATCAAGCACTCGACCTGTTAATTTTATAGAGTTATATTCGAGTTTTATTTTCTGCGTCGGAAAAAGCGGCGTTAAGTTATCAAAAAGAGGACGACTTTTTGAATCTTGCATAGGAAGATAGTTGATAGCCTCGATCTTTAAAAGCGCGTAATATCTCTCTTGATCTTTTGGAGGACGCACTTGTCCGGTTACTATATCTCCCGTTCTTAAAGCGAACTTTCTAATCTGCGTACTGCTCACATAAGCGTCGTTCGCGCTGTCCGTTAAATTGGAATCAGTCGCTCTTAAAAAACCGTAACCTTCGTTTGAAATCTCTAAAATGCCTGTTAAAAGGATAAATCCGCCTTTGCTCGTTTGCGATTTTAATATCTCAAACATTAAGTCTTGGCGTTTTAATTCGCTCGGATTTTCTACCTCTATGCTCAAAGCTATATCAAGCAATTTATTCAAAGGCAAAACCCTCAAATCTTCTATTTTATAACCGTCTACAGGTACGTGTGTACGGGTTTTGCCGTTGGAATATCTCGATTCTTTAACGGGGTTTTGCTGTGTCGGTAGATTTTCGTCCATAAATCCTCTTTAGTGAAATATATTTAATGAGGGTCTGCCATAAGGCAAACATTAAAATTGTGAAGCTAAACAAATCAAAGGTACAATTTTATACTAATTTTTGCTTGATTGTCAAGTTATGCAGCGAAATTTATATAAAAAATTACCGCATAAAAAAGCGTAACAGCTGCTTTTAAGGGAAAGTTCAGAGGTATATCGCGTTCCAACATTTGCGCAAATATCCCAAGCGGCTCAGCTTTTGCGATTTTGTCAAGCAGTATAAGTTTTAAAATAATATCAGAAGCTTTAAGGATGATCAATAACATGATTAAAAATGAGAAATTGTTAAAGTATATCGCCGCAAAAATAGCTGCGTAAAATGATGGGTGCATACATAAAAAATACACAATCCCACGCTCATAAAGCCGTGACAAATTTAGTATGTATGAGCTTACCGTCTCACCTTTTTGTACATAAAAAAGTTCAAATAATTCGCAACTGATATATATGATAAAAATCACTTGAAAAGTCATAAATACATGATAACAACTGAGAGCTTAAAACAAGTAATATTTTAATAGTTTTAATAATTCATACGCTATAATCCAAATTTGAAAATGCAAGAAATATATTTGCAGATTAATAAAATTGCAAACGGTTTTATATTACAAAAATATTTGTATCAATTGCAAAAAAGAAGCCGGTATGGAAAAATTAAAACCAAATGACCAAATGGCCAAAAATGCGATTATATTTATTTGGATCGTTTTAATATTGGAAGTTGTAAGTTTTATCTCAAGCTATTTACAATATGATTTACTCCAAACAGTGGCGAATGGAGGATATATTTCTCCTGAAGCGGCTGACGCTAATGATAACAGAGAACAAACAATTTACGTTATTTATTTAATCGCTTTTATAATTTCTGCAATAACTTTTATTGTATGGTTTAGAAGAGCATATTATAATTTGCATCAAAAAGTAGATTCACTGCTTTATTCGGAAGGTTGGGCAGCAGGTAGTTGGTTTATTCCGATTATTAATTTATATAGACCGTATAAGATAATGAAAGAGTTATATGTTAAAACAAAAGAGTTGCTTGAAAAAAGAGGTTTTTTAGCACAAGTAAATTACACAACAAGCTATGTGGGCTGGTGGTGGTCGATTTGGATAATCAAAGGATTTATTTCAAATTTTATGTATAGATACTCTTTGAAAGCTGACACCGTTAATGAATATATCGCTCTGACGGTTGCGGGAATGATTTTTAGCATTTTAAATATATTGTGTGCGCTGATTACAGTTAAAATTATTAAAGATTACTCCAAAGTAGAATCTCTATTAAAAGAAGTATAAGGAAGTTTATCACTTGAATACATTTGTAAAGTATTATTGTACGCAAACTAACAATTTTGGAGTTATAAAATTTAATGAAAATGATATTTGTATGATGAAAGTTAAATAATGAAAACAAGATGCGACCACTGCGGACTTGAATATGATGAAAAGATTTTGATAAAAGATGAGATGCTTTCTCCTTCCAAAAGTTTTTGTTGCAAAGGGTGTCAGGGCGTATATCACCTTTTAAAAAACGAGGGTTTAGATGGTTTTTACGATAAACGTGGCAAAGGCGTGCTTGAGCCGCCGAAAAGCGCGCTTGACGATGCTAAAAAATTTGATCTTGACGGGTTTAGAGAGAAATATATCAGAGAAAAAGACGGATTTTGCGAAGTTTCTCTTATTATTTCAGGTATTCATTGCGCGGCTTGCGTATGGCTGAATGAAAAAATTTTATATAAATTGGACGGCGTTATAGAGGCGCATATATCACAAGCTAACAATAAAGCCAAAATCGTTTGGGATCCGGAGATTGTCCCGCTGTCAGCTATTATAGAGGCAATAAGAAGTATTGGCTATAACGCTTATCCGTATGACTCGAGACTGCAAGAGGCACATGCAAATGCAGCCAGACGCGAATATTACGCACGGCTCGCTTTTGGTATATTTGCCGTTATGAATATAATGTGGATAGCCATAGCTCAATATTACGGTTATTTTTTCGGAATTGAACAGGATATGAAAAATATTCTCACATTTGCCGAATTTTTGCTTGCGACTCCGACACTGTTTTTTACAGGTTCAATCTTTTTTAGGGGAGCATATTACGGTGTAAAAAATGGGTTTGTCACGATGGATTTATTGATAGCTTCCGGTTCAAGTTTGGCTTATATATACTCGCTTTATACGATGTTTACTGGTATCGGTGAACCGTATTTTGATTCTGTCACGATGATAATCACATTTGTTTTCGCAGGGAAATTTTTTGAAGTTTTGATGCGCAAAAAGGCTGTTGATACATTGGACTCCATATCGGGTATGCTGCCAACGGAAGTGCTTTTAGTAGATGGTAATGAGAAGCGGTTTGTTAGCGTAGAAAATATTAAAAAAGATGATTTAATAGAGCTCAAAGCAGGGGAAAAAGTTGTTATAGACGGTATTTGTATAAGCGGCGAAGGTTCTTTTGACGAGGCAAGTTTAAGCGGAGAAAGCGTGCCCGTGTTAAAAACTAAAGAGAGTAAAATCATCAGTGGTTCTATCTGTCTTGATAGCGTTATACTCTATAGAGCTGAAGCTTCGGTTAAAGACTCCACTATGAATAAAATCGCTTCTTTGTTAGAAGACGCTATGAATAAAAAACCGCGCATAGAACAACTGGCCAATCAAATATCGCGCAGGTTTTCAACAGCAGTTTTAGGTATTGCTTTTATAACGCTTCTTGCATGGTGGTATGCCGCTGGCTTTAATGAAGCGCTTATTATCGCAATTTCGGTTATTGTTATAGCGTGTCCGTGCGCGTTGGGTCTTGCCACACCCGTATCTACGCTCGTGGGTCTTGGTGTGGGAGCAAAAAAAGGTGTACTGTTTAAAGAGGCTAAATTTTTAGAAAGCCTCGCAAAATGCGATGTATTGGCTGTGGATAAGACAGGGACTATTACGCTTGGAAAGCCTGAGGTTATTAGTTCGCAAATATTTGAGGAGTTTGATAAGACTATTCTTTACGCGCTTGTGAAGAGTTCATCGCACCCCGTAAGTAAGGGCATCGCGAAATATTTGGAAACTTTATACGAGGATTTGAGTGAAGCGAAACTTACAGATATAAAAATGGTTGAAGCTAAAGGCGTGGAGGCACATTTTGAAGGTAAACGTATCATCGGCGGAAACAGAAGACTGTTAAAAGAGTTTGGGTTTGAGCGTGAAGATAAAGAAGCGACAAATTATTGGTTTGCAATTGACGATAAAATCTGCGCGCATTTTATCCTCAAAGATATGCCGCGTGCTGATGCAAAAGAAGCGATAGCAAAGATAAAACAGTTAGGGCTTAGTGTGGTTATGCTGACAGGCGACAATGAGAATACGGCAAGAGATAGTGCCGAATATGTCGGCATAGAAGAGTTTCACGCTACTCTTTTACCACAGCAGAAGGCTGAGTTTATAGAAAATTTGAGAGCTGGCGGTAAAAAAGTCGTAATGGCCGGAGACGGCATAAATGACGCTTTAGCTTTAGCAAAAAGCGATATAGCCATATCTCTTGGAAGCGGTACGGATATAGCCGTAGGCGTGAGCGATATTATTTTGATGAGCGATTCTTTAAGTTCTTTGGCTAAAGCTTTTTTAATATCCAAAAAAACTTACAGAACAGTCAAACAAAATATCGCTTTTTCTGTTTTGTATAATGCTACTACGATTCCATTGGCGATTTGCGGTTTTGTTATGCCTCTTGTTGCCGCACTTTCAATGTCGTTCAGTTCGCTAGTAGTAGTAGCAAATGCTCTTAGGATAAAGAGTGAAAAGTAAGTTTAAGTTTGAGGAGTAGTTTATGAGTCCTGTATTATTGGCTATTATGATAGGAGTTTCGCTTTTTTTGGGAGCATTTGGAGTTTTTGCATTTCTTTGGGGCTTAAAAACGGGACAGTTCGATGATAGAAGCAAATTTTTAGATGCGGTTCATTCTGACGGTGTAGACGAGTTAAATGAAGCTGCTATGCTTGAAAAAAGAAAAAAAGAAGCGCTGAAAAGAAAAGAGGAGAAACGCCGACCGCTTAATTAGCAAGTCGGCGGAGGTTATTTTTTCTCTATATGAAAATTTGTAAAAATATATTCGGCTAATGCGTCCAAATCCTCTTCGCTGAAAGGCTTTACTTGAAGTTGCATTGTAGCTTTCATTTTGCCGCCGTAATCTTTATCGGTTTTATAGCTTCTCAAAGTTTGTTTAATCTCATCGGCAGTCAGCGTTGCTGATGCGATTGTACCGCCCGGCGGAACTTTTTCGGCTTTTGTGCCGTGACATGCTATACAGCGTTTAAAATTCACATCGGCAGTAGCTGCGGAAGCAAACGAAAATGTGCCTGCGACAAAAAGCGCTGCAGTTATGATTTTGATTATTTTCACTGGCATTTCTCCTTATAATATTGAATTTCTGGCATTATAGCTTTTAAGAGTTTAATTTTTAATAATTTAGTATAATAACATTTTTGCTTATTGGCAAAATAAGGGAAATGCAATGGCTTTCAAGGCGATTTTTTTAGATAGAGACGGCGTGGTAAATGTAGATAAAGGGTATGTTTATAAGAAAAAGGATTTTATTTTCACGGACGGCATTTTTGAAGTGTTACGGCATTTTCAAAGATGTGATTATCTTTTATTTATAGTAACAAATCAATCGGGAATCGCAAGAGGATATTACAGCGAAAATGATTTTTTATCTTTAAGCCGGTACATGCTAAAAGAGTTTAATGATAACGGCATAACCATAACAAAAATCTACTATTGTCCTCACTCGCCCGAAGCAAATTGCGAATGCCGAAAACCAAAACCAAAAATGCTGCTTGACGCGCAAAAAGAGTTTGATATAAATATGAGTGTTTCGTGGCTCATCGGGGATAAGATAAGTGATATTGAGGCGGGATTGAGAGCGGGAGTTCAAAATCTCATCTATATAGGTGAAGGTGAATGCGCAAACGCGCATAACGTTAAATCCATAAAAGAGGCGATGAAGCTTATATCATAAGAATAGGTTTTGAAAAAAGCAGCAGTTTTGCATAGCTATCCGCTTAATAGCAATTATATTCATTTTATCAATCAATAAATTACATATTGCAACATATCTTATCTTTGTCAGCAGTTTTCTGCCATATATGCAAGAGGTTTTTATTATTGTATCTAATTTATTGAGGAATGGGTAGATATAAAGAAATTTGTCATTATCTGATATTGTTACGGTTTTAAGCTGTGAGTTTATATATTTGGAGTTTGAAATTATGTACCTCAAATCGTCCAATAACTACAACAAAAGAAGTAAAATAAGTTACGGCTTTTTGTAAATATACAGTTTTCCCTCATCATAGCGACCATAGTATATTGTCGCTTCAAAATTTTTAAGGATTTTTTTCATAGAGCATATTGCATTTTCCTTTGCGTCTTTAAGGTCACAATCATATTTGCGGAATATTTTCTTTGCAAAACGTTCGCTATGTATTTCCAAGCGTTCATTGTTTGAAAAGTAGTCTGAAAAATAGTATAAGTATAGCATCCCATAATCTAGCGTTGATTCAGTGCTTAATACTCCATCAATGATAACAATATCGCATGTTCCATCTGGGCAAAACTCAAAAATGGATGTTTTAATGTTATTATCTATACGAATGACATTGGCAAAATCTATATTTTGTCCAAAATAATGAAAGTTAGGATTGCTACTAAAATACCCAGCTACAGAATCGTTTGCAGTTGATGAAGTGGGTATGTCATAACAATTTTGTTCCACGTCTAATGTTGCTCCAAACATATTTTGAAGCAAAAGTATTGTCAAAACAGCAAATATTTTTATATTCATGGTTTTTACTGATTTGGTAATGCCGGCACGCCATTTCCCGGACCTAATTATAAATGCCAATGATTTGCGTTTGGTCTATTCAAAAAATTTTCATAATGCCCAGCTCTAAATCCGCACTGCGCAGCGCAATTGAAAACATTGTCATTTGTAAAGACCGGAATTAAAGTCCGAATTTGCTATATCGCATGCTTCACCTGTATAATGATGGCTATTTCTACTATGTCCGGCTCTGCTCCTCCGGTTACCAACAAATCCAAATTAGGATTATTTGTAACTCGTTGCAAGCATCCTTCTAAACATATTAACGCATCGTTCGTTACTCCTTCAACAGGAATAGTTCTTGGAGCAGGTGCATTGTATTGAATAAGTCCGTTCGGATCCACCAAATTCACCGGATCCCCCAACACATACCCATAAAGATTTAAACTTCCACCATTAAAGTCAATAGGATCCTTACTTGTCCATCTGCCTGTATGACTATCACATTCTCTGTATCCGAATTTGATTAACTTTGTGTCTTTGTCGTATAATCCGTCTGCAAAGGTGAAAGTATTGATTCCAGCTCTTGGAGTTCTGGTATTTGTGCTATCTTTTTCTTGACCAATATTACATTTTAATGCAAACAAATATTATACTCTTTATCCCAAGAGCCTCCATTGTCAAGACATTTATCTATATCATCAAAAATAATAGTAATAAAATAATAAACAATTATTAGTATCACACAATACAACAATACCATTAAAATATATAATTTTCTGCGAGATATAAAAATCTTCAAATTTTTATTGAACATGATTATAATTGAAAATAAAATAACAGAACAAAATATAGCATAAATTAACATTTGCATATCATCTTAATAGTTGGACGGAAGTCCATTTGGACGATATTTGTCACATATCTGTTGACAACTTACTCCGTTTGACTTTCTAGATCCACCTCGTCGCCCGTAGTCATTAGCTGCTCTATCAGCATTACAATCTTCTGCGCTATCTTTTTTAATATACTCGTCGCTTATCTCTCTAATTTCACTTATGCCAATTGATATCGTATAACCAATAGCACCATGGCTAGCAGCTTCACAATTGGCTTTGCAGTGAAAATATTTATCAGAATTCTTTGTGTTTGCAGCTTGCATATCAATATAATTATTTATAAAATCCAAATAAGCAGCATTCATTTCGATAATCATAGGATTTAACCCCCCCCATCCACCCCATTCACCGGATCACCCAACACATACCCATAAAGATTACTATCCCCTCCCTCAAAGTCAACAGGATCTTTGCTTGTCCATCTTCCTGTATGACTATCATATTCTCTGTATCCGAATTTGATTAACTTAGTATCCTTATCGTATAGTCTATTGGCAGAGGTTTTAATTAATATATCCATTATATCTTTGTAAACTCATTCTTGCTTGTCTTCTTTTTCTAAGTACTCTTTAAAGAGCGTACGCCATATTTGAAAAGCCTGTTTAATAGTGCAAAAAATACCATAAATAATATTTATAAATATAATAGCAAGAAATATTATAAATACTATTTCACTTTTTTCACCCAAAAATATACTTGCAATAGCCGTTGCCGTTACTCCTGCAGCAAATATTATCAAATTCAATTTGATTAAATAAAACATTTTTTTATTATGTTTATCATATTTTGGATTTGTTATCATTAAAGAAATTTCATATATTACAGAAAATAACGTAATAAACCCAACTTTGATTAATGTACTTAATTTGTGTTTCTTATATGCCATGTTTGAAACTTAATCTCTTCGTGGCCATTTTGCAAACAATAAACGTATAAAAAGATAAGCTACATAAAAAAATACAACAAATCCAGACAATATAGCCAACACGGCTATCACCCAACCTATTAACATTAATATGGGATTTTTAAAAATATACCAACCAATAAAACCAGTTATAGTCGCTATTAAACCAACAAGAAATACAATTACAAACCGTTCAAGATTTTTGTAAAATTTTTTAGAAATCTCATAACCGTTATTTTTCATCACAGCTATGCTCTATAAACTCTTTTATATCTTTATTATTACTGTTTTTAATTATACTATTGCAAACTCTTTCTTTATCACCTAGTATTGACAAAATATAGTATAAATCCATAGGATTTGAGAATATAGAATACTTTTGTTCGGTTAAATCAATACTGGATTTGATTTTAAAATTCAAAAAACTCTCAATGCTTTTATTGCTTTCCATAACCATTTGCATTGTTGTATAGCTTACTATATCATTAGCAGATGTTACTTTTAACATTTGAACTGTTGTAAAAAATATAACTATATAAGTATAAAACAATAAAAATAGAAAAAATAAAACTATTTTACTTATCACAAGTTTCATTTTTATCCTCTTCCTCTTTTTTCCAACATTTAATACCATTTAATTCGCATTCTTGCCACATCATTGTAATTATTTGGTCGCAATTATACATAGCAAAACCAGCGTTTTTTATACAAAAATTTCTACCCTCATTAACTATTAAATTACAGTTAAAATTTCTATTTTTATCACAAGCTCCAAGATAATCACCTATTTTATTTTTCATACCAGCTCCCATTGGTGCTAACCCCCACACATCCACCCCATTCACCGGATCACCCAACACATACCCATAAAGATTTAAACTTCCTCCTCCAAAGTCAATCGGGTCTTTGCTTGTCCATCTTCCCGTATAACTGTCATATTCTCTATATC
>JAISGD010000011.1 GCA_031263195.1 Campylobacteraceae bacterium
AAAAATTACAACTACATCTTTTTATTTTATGATATTGCAGATGAATTTAGTGAGGTTGGCAAATATCGTGTTACAAAAGTTTTTAAAATATGTAAAAAATATCTCAAACACCACCAAAAATCTATTTTTCGTGGAAATATTACAGTATCAAATCAGATAAAATTAATTAATGAATTAAAAAAAACTATTGATGCAAAGATTGATTTTATAACTATCATTAAAGTACTGAATTCCGGAAGTTTTGAAGAAGAGAGTCTTGGAACTCAAAAGCAAGATAGCGAACAAATTTTTATTTAATCTTTCCAACCACCCCTTTACTCTTTTTTTATCAAAATATCGATAATATAATCCTATCATTACTTCTTTGTTCTTTTACTTATCATTGTTAATATTGATTGGAAAAAGTTCAAAGAATAACTAATTAAAGAGGTTTATTGTTTTTAACAATAACCTACTTTTCTTAGTTGAACTGAAACGAATATCGTATTAAAACCGTAAATTCGGGACAGATAAAAACAGGTGCGACAGCAGTTGAACTGAAACGAATATCGTATTAAAACGCGAAACAAATGCGAGCCTGCACGAAAGAAAAGCGAGTTGAACTGAAACGAATATCGTATTAAAACAAATATAAAAATGACAATTGGATACGCAGGATATACGTTGAACTGAAACGAATATCGTATTAAAACAAAGTCGCAATAATCAATAAAAGTCGGCTATTTAGTTGAACTGAAACGAATATCGTATTAAAACGTTAGTAAACAAAAGATGTTAGATAACACGCAAGAAGTTGAACTGAAACGAATATCGTATTAAAACCTACATTTTGCAAAATATCTTCTGCTTTATCCTCTTGTTGAACTGAAACGAATATCGTATTAAAACCCCTCCTTTGCCTTGCGTATTATCCTGCGCGCGTAAGTTGAACTGAAACGAATATCGTATTAAAACTACGTTCTATATACTCCGTGTAAACGTCAATTGTCGGTTGAACTGAAACGAATATCGTATTAAAACGGCAAATAATGTTATGCCGTTTTCGTTAAGAATCGCGAGTTGAACTGAAACGAATATCGTATTAAAACTCTTTCTATCGCTTCAAACACATATGTTGTTAAAGTTGAACTGAAACGAATATCGTATTAAAACAAGTAACTCCAAAAGCTTCTTCGGCTATTTTTGCATCAGTTGAACTGAAACGAATATCGTATTAAAACAGAAAATCATCAACTTTTTAGTTACAGGCTTGACAAGTTGAACTGAAACGAATATCGTATTAAAACCTCTTGTAAGAGATTGGGCAAAAGCTCTCAAACTTACCGTTGAACTGAAACGAATATCGTATTAAAACCTTTCCCTGCTACAGGGGAAAGTGGAAAAATTTATAGTTGAACTGAAACGAATATCGTATTAAAACGATTGTAGCGCTTTATGGGGTAGAGAGAAAAAAGGGGTTGAACTGAAACGAATATCGTATTAAAACCCGATTTTGTCTATTAACTTCATTCTTTTTGTCCTTTGTTGAACTGAAACGAATATCGTATTAAAACATAAGATGCTTTGTAACAGCGATAATATCACTGTCAAGTTGAACTGAAACAAGTGTTGTATTGAAATGCGGGACTTACAAGCGAAAGCGGCAAAGAGTGGAACAGTTGAACTGAAACAAGTGTTGTATTGAAATTGCAAAAACGCAAGATTAAAGTTTGATCCTACATTGTGTTGAACTGATACAAGAGTTGTATTGAAATCTTACAAGCTGTTTAGTAAAGTTTTCAAAATAAAACTGTTGAACTGAAACAAAGGTTGTATTGAAATTCGTTTTATCGACTGTTATTAGTCTATCTGGCAATTGTTGAACTGAAACAAAGGTTGTATTGAAGTGATTCACAAGAGCAAAATAATCTTTTTCATAGTATATGCCGTTAGTTACTGCTTGTTTTTGGATTAATTTTAATTTCATGTGGCGATACAAATCTTTTTAGTCTATATGCCTCAATGCCGGCTCTTCCTATCATGGCAGCATTATCGGAACAAAATTTAAGCGCCGGCAGATATAGCTTTGTGCCAAATCTTTCGCATAAAACTTCCATTTTTTTGCGTAGTATTTGATTTGCACTGGCTCCTCCGACTATAGCAAACTTTTTAAATGTGTTTTGGTTGAAGATTTTTTCACATTGTTTTAAGATATGGCTTATCGCAGCGTCTTGAAATGAAGCGGCAATATCATACATATTTTGCTGCGAAATGTCTTTCCCAAGCTTTTGAATAGCGACCCTTACTTGATTTTTTAATCCAGAGTAACTAAAGGCGATATTTTTTGATTTTTGCATTGGTATGGTGAAGTGAAATCGTTTTTGTCCAAGTTTTGCATACTCCTCTATAATACTTCCGCCCGGATAGCCAAGACAGAGCATTTTAGCAGTTTTATCAAAACTCTCACCAAAACTGTCGTCCAACGTGGATGCTAAAATCTTTATATCATCATAATTTTTTGCATCCAAAATCTGTGTGTGCCCGCCTGACACAAGCAGAATGCCAAGCGGCAATCTTTCCTCTTGTTCAATAAAAAGCGAATAAATATGTCCTTTCAAGTGATTTATAGGTAGAATCGGTACATTCAGAGCAATAGCGAGAGCCTTTGCCATCATTATACCCTCCAAAAGACTCATAGAAAGCCCCGGTTCGTTTGTAACAGCGATAGCTTTTATCTCTTTTAGGTATTTTGATATCTCTTCAAGTATTTTTGGAAGTGCGGTTGCATGAAGTCTTGCAGCAAGTTCCGGTACAACTCCACCATATGACGAATGGGCAAGTTCCTGTGAAATTTTTTTATGGAATAAAAGTTCACAGGTATTGATTTTTGTCAATGCCAAAGAACTGTCGTCGCAGCTGCTCTCTATACTTAAAATCACTCTTTTTTAACCTTTGAAATATGAAAAATGGTGTACAAAACTTTTATCGTGACAATAATAAATATCGCGCTGATTAATCCGGCTATTATAACAGCGTAATATTCATTGTCTTTTATCGCTCCCGTATTATACGCGAGTGTGACAATAGCAATCAAAAAAGTTAGAGGTATAGAGCTGCTCAAAGAAAAAAGAACTGTATTTTTGAATCCGAAATACTTAAAATATGCCGCCAAAGAGCTGATGAGTCTTATTAGCACTATGACACCTGATACGAAAAAAGAA
Organism: Campylobacteraceae bacterium; assembly: GCA_031263195.1. GTDB lineage: Bacteria > Campylobacterota > Campylobacteria > Campylobacterales > Campylobacteraceae > JAIRKW01. The sequence continues at coordinate 3,201 of JAISGD010000011.1, forward strand.
AGCCTCAATACTTCAGGATCCGCAAATGCTGCAATTGGCAGAGTTGAGCCTACATGTATAAAAAATAGCGGTATAAAAAAGCCGAATCCAAACGATGAGAGTTTTTCGCGCAAATCTGTTTTGTGTTTAAAAAAGAAAGTCAGAAATAATCCGGCCAAAAATGCTCCCAATACTTCATCTATGCCAATGATTATCATCAAAGTTACCATCGTGAAAACAAGCGCCATTGAAAGTCGTATGTCTATATCTTTACTGTCTTGATACGGCATAAGTATAGTTTTGACTTCAGGAAACCACCAAAAAAAGACTTTTGCTCCCTTGAAAAAAAGTATAAAGCTTAAAAAGAAAAGTATAAGCACTATGATTGTGATAAAAAAGTGTGCATTAAATCCGTTTTTCAAAACGCTGTTCAACACTATCATCACAATAATACTAAGCAACTCGCCAATAATACCTACGTTCAAAGCCAATGAAAGCCATATCTCATTTCTGCCGTACTCTTTGATTAAAGTCATCAGAATGCCGAGCGAGAAGATAGAAAATATAGCGACATAGACAATGTTTAGATCAAAATATAAAGTGACAGCAGCAGAGAGTATATAAATAGTACCAAAAAAGAGAATAATTCTTTTTAAAAGTGATGTTCTGCCAAAATGTAACTCTTTTGGATTGACTTCCATTCCGACTAAAAACATCAGATATAAAAAACCAAGATGAGAGAAAGTCTCAAATTCCGTGAACTCTTTTAAAATCCCGGCATATGCGCCAAAAACCCCTAAAAGTATCTCTACTACAACAATGGGGATTTTTGTAACGCTCGAGATAAATGGCGCAGCTACCAATAAAAGCGCTAAAACTATGACAACCGCGCTCGTTTCCAAAGATACTTCTTACTTTAGTTTTCCATTATATAAATACGGTACGGAGTTTATCAAACCAGAACCAAATATTGTGCTAGCTGCTTGATGTACGACATCGGTTTTTGTCTGCTGTTGTTTCTCGCTGAGGTTAATATCTTGATAATACTTTTGTATGACGGAGATAATCTTCGAGTTATCTTTTAAATTTTTTGTCTCTTCTAAGATAAGGGCTGATTTGATAAAAGCAGTTTCATCATGCACCGGTGCAAAAATCATTCTGACGTTTACGCCTTTTAAGTGCTCATTTAAATTTGTCAATTCGTCGCGGCAATATGGGCAGTCCGGATCCGTTACTATAGTTAAAAGCGCATCTGTTTTATTTTGGGATTTTAAAAGTATACCGGACTCTTTTGGCACTTTGTCAAAGATTTCATCATATATTTTCTTTTTTGCTGCCTCATTTATTTTGTTAATATCGTCAATTCGTTTTATCAACAACTCTTTGTCGCTTTCGTCAGCAAACAAGAAAGGTTCTGCTATCGCCAAGAATGATTTGCCGTCCTCGGAAACATAAAAAGGCATCACACCACCATTGATTTTAATTACAGCAAGACGCAAACCGCTTATGCTTTTAAGGCTGTCGGAACTTATAACCTCTACATCTTGCTTAAAATTGTTTTTGACACTCTCTTTAAAATTATTCTCAAAATCACCTGCGAAAAGCAGTCCGCTTAAACATATAAAAGTTAAAATTTTTTTCATAATAAACTCCTTACCACTAAAATAATAGAGGATATCTTATCAAAAATATGCTTGATATATTATTTGATAAAATACTGTTTTTATATATGTTCTTTTTTCGGAAAAATAGATTTGATAAAAAGTTGTGATAGATATGCAATCAACAGTATATATTAAATTAGGGTACATTTTGAGATAAAAAAGGGCAACATACTTATTTCAGGTGATGCTGTTTTAAATGTAAGAAAATTGAAACCCAATATTTTTATTTAAGCTATATAAGGTTTCTTTAATTATACGGTAATACAATGTTGCAAATATAAAAACATTAAGGGAGACAGTATGAGAGTAATACAAGCTCAAGATATTACTAATGCGATAGCCAATCTCTGTATTGAAGCGTGCAGAGTCGTGACGCCGGACATGTATAAAGCCTTTAAACAAGCTCAAAGTGATGAGCAATCACCGCTTGGGCGTGATATTTTGGGCAAGATTATTGAAAATGCGGATATTGCTGCAAGAGATGCTACACCAATTTGTCAAGATACGGGCATGAGCGTTGTATTTGTTGAGTATGGGCAAGATATAAAGATTGAAGGCGGCTATCTGGAAGATGCTATAAATGAAGGTATAGCAAAAGGCTATGTGGATGGATATTTGAGAAAATCCGTAGTTTCGGAGCCGATATTTAACAGAAAAAATACACTCAACAATACACCAGCTGTTATAAATGTGAGGATCGTCAAGGGTGATAAACTCAAAATCAAAGTTGCTCCGAAAGGTTTTGGCAGCGAAAATAAGAGCATTTTAAAAATGCTTGTTCCAGCCGATGGTTTAGAGGGTGTGAAAAAAGTCTTTTTGGAGACTGTTAAATTAGCCGGTCCTAACGCCTGTCCCCCGATGGTTATCGGTGTTGGTATAGGCGGAACTATGGATAAAGCTGCACTTTTAGCCAAACAAGCGGCTGTGCGCTCTGTTGATTCACACAATGAACATCCGGATTATGCAAAACTCGAAGATGAGCTTTTGGAACTTGCCAACAAAACGGGTGTTGGTCCACAAGGTCTAGGCGGTACAACAACTGCTGTTAAGGTAAATGTAGAGTGGTATCCTACTCATATAGCGGGGCTTCCGGTTGCAATTAATGTCAATTGTCATGCGGCACGACACGCAGATATTACACTTTAAGGAGTTACAATGTCAGAAGCTATAAAAATCAAAGCCCCATTTGGTAAAGATGTTGCTAAAAAACTCAAAGCAGGTGATAATGTTTTAATCTCAGGTACAATAATAGCGGCGCGTGACGCTGCACATAAAGCTTTAACCGAAGCTTTGGCGCGCGGTGAAAAACTGCCTGTTGAACTTAAAAACGAAACTATCTACTATCTTGGACCAAGTCCTGCGAAACCGGGTCAAGTTATAGGCGCAGCAGGGCCTACGACAAGTGGTAGAATGGACAAATATACGCCTACCATCTTGGATCTTGGCGCAAGCGGTATGGTAGGTAAAGGTTATCGCTCAAGAGAGGTTATTGACTCTATTGTAAAAAACGGTGCGGTTTATATGGTTGCCATAGGAGGAGCCGGTGCACTTATATCGCAAACGATTAAAAAATATGAAATCTTGGCGTATCCGGAGTTAGGACCGGAAGCTGTTGCAAGGCTTACAGTAGAGGATTTCCCTGCGATAGTGGCAATAGATAGTGAAGGCAATAACTTTTATGAAACCGGACAAAAACCATATATAAAAATTTAAATTACCCATGAAGCCGTATAGAAATCAATCTCAACGGCTTCTGAAATAATCAATAAAATTGATCCAATGCAAAAAGTGCTTCATGCCAACTAAACCCAATGTAAAATTTACTGAAAATCATATAGGTCTGTATAATGTAACTCTTTTAAATCTAGACTGTTTTGTGAATTGCATAAAGCGTGATAATTATCTTTTTATGTTGCAAACTGTCAAAAAACAGCATAATTTATTAAATATTTTTTATACACAATGACATTCTCTTTAGTACTATAAAAACTTCACTCTATCATAATAAATTTTAGCAGGAGTCATTTTTAGTCTATTATTGTTGTATTTGAAACGACATACGACATCAACTCTTCATAATAGTATCATTTTAAAAGTCTAGATACTTTTTTTCCATTTCTGCTCTTTATTTGAAGCGGGAGATTTGTGTAACTATCACAAAAATTGGTGCTGAAATTCATTATTTAAAAAATAAGAAAGTAAAGAACGTCGTTATTGATAGCAAAATAATAAGCAAAATAAAATATAGTTGGAAGGGTAAGCATTATTAACAAGCACATTTTTAAGTGTTTTCAACTTTGCCCTTGACATTCGAGACAATTTGTGGCAGTTTTTACTTCCCGACAATGAAGTTTTTAAGTTCAAGTGCAGAGATTGGAGTGCCTGTATCGCTACCCATATTGCACTTCATAAATAGTGTTTCTTTTTTTGGTAGTTCTTGACTATTTCGCTTTGACTCTTAGTAATTCCGCCACACCCTCTCTTTCCACCCACTCATATCATTCAACCAACAATCTTGATTATCTTTTCCATCCATACCATCAATAATTCATTTTTATCAAAAAGAAGTTTGTTATAAAACTTACAGATACAATTCTATTTTTTCCAA
>JAISGD010000012.1 GCA_031263195.1 Campylobacteraceae bacterium
GAGATACTATTCTAACTATATTTATATATAAGGCATATTAAAAATCATTTGGAAAAAATAGAATTGTATCTGTAAGTTTTATAACAAACTTCTTTTTGATAAAAATGAATTATTGATGGAAGGATTTGAAGTCTGTCATAAATAAATCAATTATTTTCGTATCCCTCTTGCAAGAAAGTTAATGATATTTCTCTTGGATTTGGCTGCATTTGAGGGCAATCCATGTTCGCTGACATAGCGAATATCTTCTATAGAGTAAACGGCATTTGGATTGTAATGCAAAATTATAGGCAGTATTTTTTGTACATCTGCTCTTTTTATGACGGTAAATACGACATTTACAGCACCGGTATTACCCTCCGCGTCCAATATAGTAACCGAATATCCGCTCCCACGCAATTTCGCCGCTAAAGCATGAGAATCTTTCTTTGTGATAATGCGTACGACAACCGTTCCTATGGCTAGTTTTCCTTCTATAAGGATGCCGAGAAAATTACCTATGGAGTAGCCAAGTGCATAAGCAAAAAAATTGCTTATGTGTGTTAGATTTTCCATTACTTGTGTGATCGCCGTAAGCCATATACAAATCTCGAAAAAACCGATAATCGGAGCCAAATATTTCATACCTTTTGAGATAAATATAATTCTCATCGTTCCGATCGTTACATCTGTAATTCTTGCCAAACATATCAAAAACGGAATGCCGTATAATTTAAACTCTTCACTTTGAAATATATCTGCGAACTCCATGAGTGCTCCTTAGTGATTTTATAAGGCTTTTACCTGCTAATGGCTAAACCTATTCCTATTCGCCTTGTTTTTGTATTGTAGTCTATCAAGCTCTCACCATATCCGTCAAAATATTGCACTAAGCCAAATAATCCGTCTTTCCAGAGCGAAAATGTCCAATCAAACTGTGCAGCGTATCTATTCTCACTAAAATCAAAATTGTTTCTGATGAGCAGTTTAAAAAGATGTTCTTTGTACGGATAGATAATCGTCAAATCACCATACCCCATATAATCCAAAATATCACTATTGTCATCATCATCCGCTTTTTCCGGGATACGATACCAGACACGCGGATTTATAAACACACCTTTATACTGCAGCATTATGTCCAAATAAAGTCTATTCCACGAACGGGAACCCCCTTCAGGTTGTCCGTTTGATTCATGCAAAAATCCAAATCTATAGTTTTTTACCAAGGATTTATTATTGTACCATGGCATACCTACATAGATTTCAGGCAGATAGTTAGTTTCACGAAAAGGTGAAGAGTGTTTATAAAGTTGCCACCATGAACGCTGTGTGTATGCCATACCTACTGTTTCTTGAAGTCCGAAAAAGTTATATATTATATCCTTTTTAAAACTAATCTGAAACGCTACTTCAGCGTTTTGTCTCTCTTCGTGCTTTATAAAATCATAAGTTATCGGTAAGAGATAGTTTGACTTATGCGATTCAATATTAAAAAAAGAACCTGCAATTTGAAAAACATTATCGCGCGTTTGAATATCATCGTATTCATTCAGATACATATCAAAATACTGCTCTTTTCGTTGAATACTGGAAATAGCTTCGTTTTTTAAAGAGAGTGAATTTTCAAGATTTACCGTATTGTTACTCTGTGCCGCCAAAACCATACCGCACAATAAACCTATCAAAAAAAGTATCCTCATTACATTCCTTTTGTTTTGGCTGATTATACTATCATAAATTTAATAGGTCTTATTAAATAGACAGCGCGGAGGAAATCGGCATATTTTTACATATTTGGAAAATCTATTCGCATTGTTACATGCGAATAGACTAAAAATTAATTATCCGACACCGGCGTTAAAACACCCTGCACTAGTGGGTCGTCTGTCGTTCTTAGATACTCTTGTACTCTTGGGTCGGCAAACGCTTCCTGGAGTTTCTTTATATACGGGTCGTTTAAAAATCTCGTTCCTATGACTAAGCGCGAAGCAAAAGTCCTCGGAGTTTTTGGAAAAAGTATCCCTTTTTCTCTTGAAATTTTACCCGCGTCAAATAACGAAACATAAGTTATGCCTGCATCTATAGAGTCTAAAACACGCGGCATGGTCAGCAAGTCTAACTCTTTAAACCGAAATTTGCGCGGATTATCGACAATATTTTTGATTTTGGCGGTTTTTGGTTCTATACCTTTATCAAGCCCTATCAATCCCTCGCGCTCTAAAAGCCATAAAGCCTGTCCTTGATTCGCGCCGTCTATCGGTATGGCTATCACAGCACCATCGGGCAATTCGTCAATACTTTTATATCTGTCCGAATATATAGCAAAACTCCATTGAAATACTTCTATTGTGGGCGTTAATTCAAAACCATTAGCCTCCACAACCTGTTTAAGCCACCACTGGTGCTGAAGGATAGTGCCGGCATATACTCCATCCGAAACCGCCCTGTCGGCTTGCAGGTCGTCCTGTAAAGCTACGGGCTCTACCTTGATACCATAGTCGGGCGCAATATATTCGGCAATATATTTTAATATCCTCTCTTCGCCTGCATATGAGGGCATATGATGAACTTTAAGCGTATCTGTGAAAACTACTACATCCGACCTTTGGGATTTGAAGTAAAAAAATACTCCAAGCGCCGCGGCTAATACAATAATACCTAAAGTAATCCATACCGGTTTTCTGTTCTTTTTCAATTGAAAATTTACATTCTGCGCCATACATAAACTCCTTTAATGGCTTGTTTTGTGAACAAGGTAATCGCCTGTCCACTGAATAATTTGTATGCTCACAATCAAAATGATAATAGTAGAAATCATAATATTGTGATCAAACCTCTGATAGCCGTAAACAACGGCTAAATATCCTATGCCTCCTGCGCCTATCGTACCGGCAATCGCCGAATACTCTATCATTGAGACGGTATTGAGCGTTATAGCGGCTATAATGCTTGGAAACGCTTCGCTAAGCTGTGCGCGCGTGATAATCTGAAAAAAAGAACCGCACGATACAAGTCCAACGGCATTTACTTCATGCGGCAAATCACGCAGAGCGTTCTCCACAAGTCTTGCGAAAAACGGCGTTCCCGCTATGACCATAGGCACAACCGCTGCAGGAATACCTATAGTCGTCCCCGTAATATATTTGGTAAATGGGATAATAGCCGCCATCAAAACCAAAAACGGCAGTGAACGACCGATATTCACAAACCAGCTAAGCACATAATTAAACCGCCGTTTTGGAAACAGTCCAAAATCCGAAGTGTTAAACAGCAGTATGCCGGTTATTCCACCGATGATAATAACAAGCGCCATGACAATACCCACCATCGTTACCGTTTCAAGATAAGCAGGTATAAGCAGAGTGTGTACTTCCGTCCACGGCGTATCGTTTCCTAATACCTGTGCACTCATATTGCAACCCTCCCTTTGCTTTCGCTAAGGCTTATATTGTTTTTAAACTCCGCATGCAAGCCGATTTGGCGCAAAGCATTGGTTATTGTCAAAATATCCGCTCTATCCGCGTACAAAAACTCAAATCCTACAAGCGCACGCCCATAAAAGCTCTTTTCGCCTATCTGTTCGATATTTGCTCCCAGCAGATGCACATTGACGTTTAACTGACGGCTAAGTATCTGCGACCAGTCGGAAGGGACGTTGTCGCCATAAGTAAGCTCTGCTACAAGATGTCTGTTACTAAACGCTTCCGCGACCCTAAGAGATATGAGCTGTCTGCCAATCTCCGAATCAGGATTTGATACAAGATCTTGCACTTTGCCCTGCTCTACTATCTCGCCGTCTCTTATCGCGGCGATAGAGTCTGCGATATTGCGCACCACATCCATCTCATGCGTAATCAAAATGATAGACAAGTCAAACTCATCGCGAAGTTTTTTCAAAAGACGTAAAATAGTCTTTGTTGACTGCGGGTCTAATCCCGAAGTAGCCTCGTCGGACAAAAGCACCTGCGGATGAAGCGCAAGCGCGCGGGCTATGCCTACGCGTTGCTGTTGACCTCCTGACAATTGAGACGGATAGTAATTACCTCTGTTCGACAAACTAACAGCCTCCAATAACTCTTTTACCCTCTTTTCAATATCAGATTTTACAACGCCCAAATATTCTAACGGAAGAGCGATATTTTGTGCGGCTGTTTTTCTGTGCAATAAAGCAGATGATTGAAAAATCGTGCCTATAGCACGGCGTTCTTGGCGAAGACTCTCGCCTGAAAGATGAGAAAGGTTTTTGCCGTTAACCAATATGGAGCCTTTGGTTGGACGCTCTAATAAACTAATGCACTTGGAAAGCGTGGATTTGCCCGCACCGCTTGGACCTACAATCGCTGTTATAGAACGATCGGGTACAGTCAGACTGATATTTTTTAATACCGGAACAACGCTTTTGTCCGACCGCACATAACTTTTTGACAAATTTTTTATTTCAATCATATTTTATCCTTAAGCAATATCTATTCGGCTTCCTCTTTTTTCACCTTCTCGATGTCGCGGTAAGAAGCGGCAGGGTGATTGTCTGGTAAATAGCGATAGCCAAATATCTTTTCGCGAAGTGTGCCGTCTTTGTACGAAGTCGGATAAACGCCGCGCTTTTGAAGTTCGGGGACAAGGTACTTAATCACGTCTTCCCAAGTCTCGTGCGAGACGGCATAAGCTATATTGAAACCGTCAATATCAGTATCCTGTATCCACTTTTGCACAGTATCTGCCACAGTTTTAGCAGAGCCTACAAACACGGGACCCGGTCCTCCGATTCCAACCCAGCGGATTACATCTTCCACCGTCCAATCACGCTCAACGCCGTGCGTCAATGCATCTACAAAGGTGGAGCCTGCGCCAAGATTGATTGTATTTGTACGGTCAGTGGGTTTGAATTTGGCAAAATCTACGCCAGTCCACCCCGAAAGCAGTGCAAGCGCGCCGTCACGGTCAACATATTTACTGTATTCTTCGTATTTTACCTGCGCTTTTTCGTCGGTTTCATCAACGATAATAGTAGCAAGCGCAAAAACCACGACATCATACGAGTCGCGCCCATACTCTTTGGCATGTTTGCGAATGCCTGCCACGATATCTCTTAGACCGCTTTTTTCAGGTCCGGATATAAATGCCGCTTCCGCATGCTGTGCAGCAAAACGCTGACCGCGCGGAGAAACGCCTGCTTGAAACAGCATAGGCGTTCTTTGTGGAGAGGGTTCGCCCAAATGAATGCCGGGCACCGTATAATATTTGCCTTTGTGTCCTATATCGTGAACTTTATCGGGATTGGTAAATACGCCTGTTTCAACGTTGCGCTCCACCGCACCTTCTTCCCAGCTGCCTTCTAATAACTTATAAATAACACGCACATATTCATCGGCAATCTCGTAACGCTCATCATGATCTCCCAAATCAGGCAAACCGATATTATGCGCACCGCTGTCCAAATATGAAGTTACGATATTCCAAGCTATGCGCCCGTTTGTGTAATGGTCTGCGGAAGTTAACCGTCTCGCAAACGGATACGGATGCTCGAAAGTTGTAGAAGCGGTAACGCCAATGCCTATATGTTTAGTAGCGTGCGCTATAGGACCGGCAAGCTGCAACGGGTCGTTAACAGGAATTTGCGCTCCGCTTTTGATTGCGGCGCGGGCATTGTCATTGTAAATATCGTAATACCCGATAACATCGGCGATAAAAAAAGCGTTAAAAAAGCCTTTTTCTAACTTTTGCGCAAGTTCAATCCAATAATTAAGATCCTTATACTGCCATGATCTGTCTCTTGGATGTTTCCAAAGTCCGGGCGACTGATGTCCTACGCAATTCATCTCGAATGCATTAAAAATAATTTTTTTGCTCATTTATGTTCCTCCTTTTAGTAACATGAAATATCAATTCTTTGATACAGGCGTAAGCACACCTGCTACCAGCGAATCATCTGTCATTCTTGGATATTCGTCTAAGCGCGGGTCTGAAAACGCTTGCATCAACTTTTTAATCTGTGGATTTTCCAAATACTTTGTGTCCACCACTAAATAGCAGGCAAAAGTTCTAGGCGCTTTTGGAAATAACAACCCTTCGCACCGTGCCTGCCCTTGATTTGCACCGTTAGAACGCGCCTTTGGGTATATATTTTATTGCCGCGTATTTATTCGAAAAACCCCATAGAAATACTTTTACAGTTGACGCAAAACATGTAGCTTCGACAAGATGCTGATAAGCGGTAAATTTACCTCTGCCACCGCAAATCAGCCTGCATACCGTTCGTCAAACCAACTGCTTCGATGCCATAATTGGCACTTGGTAACTCTTCCTTCTTGGCGCAAAAGAGTGAAAAATGCACTTTAAGCACACCGTCAAAATTCGCTTCCTCTTTAGCCTGATAAAAAGATAGCAACCGCAACGACAATTGACAAAACTGCGCCTGTTATTTGCGGCAATGCTTTGATTTTAAATTTTTCATCTGCCATTTTTACCTCCTTTAATGCGTCCTAACGCACATTAAATTTAATCGACTGTCAACAATCGTATTACGCTCTGATAAGCGTAAATTATTTATATAGCATTTGAAAAGTCTGCAAACTTTATCGCTTGTCTGCTTCTTCTCTTTTTACTTTCTCGATATCTCGATAACCGGCAGCCGGATGATTTTCCGGTAGATAGCGATAGCCAAATATCTTTTCACGTAGTGTGCCGTCTGCGTAAGATGTTGGATAAATGCCGCGCTTTTGCAATTCGGGGACAAGGTATTTGACCACATCGGCAAAAGTTTCGTGAGAAACGGTATACGCTATATTGAAACCGTCCACATCCGTATACTCTACCCACTCTTGAAGCTGATCGGCAACTGTCTTAGCGGAACCGATAAACAGCGGTCCCAATCCACCGATTCCAACCCAATCGGCAAGTTCGTTTGGCGTCCACTCCTTTTCGCCGTTTGTCAAATGTTCTACTACAGAGATGATAGCGTTGGTGTCTTCTTTTTTGACCGGTTCATCCGGTTTATATGCACCAAAGTTGATTCCGCTCCATCCTGATACCAAAGAGAGGGCACCTTCCCGAGAAATATATTTCTTATACTCCTCGTATTTTGCTTTTGCCTTTTCATCTGTCTCATCAACGATGATTGCAACTAGTGCGAGCACAAGTGTCTTTTTTGGATCACGACCGTTTAATGCGGATTGTTTGCGAATATCCGCAACATACTCCTTAACTACCTTTTTGCTTGGCGTGGAGACAAAAACAAGCTCCGCATGCTTTGCAGCGAACTTTTTACCAGCCTCACTTGAACCGGCCTGAAACAGCACGGGCGTCCTTTGCGGCGAAGGTTCGGTTAAACCGATACCAGGTACTTCAAAATACTTGCCTTTGTGTCCGATATCATGAACTTTATCGGGATCAGCAAATATATGCTTTTCGCGGTCACGCACTACAGCATCTTCTTCCCAACTGCCCTCAAGCAATTTATAAACTACTTCCAGATACTCTTCGGCAACTTCATAACGGTTATCGTGGCGGTTCAAACCGTTATCGCCAACATTTTTCGCTCCGCTTTCAAGATAAGAGGTGACGATATTCCAGCCAACTCTTCCTTTTGTGTAATGATCCGCTGTAGCTATACGGCGTGCAAAAGTATACGGATGCTCAAATGAAGTTGACGATGTGATACCAATACCGATATGTTTTGTCGCTTGTGCTACCGGCGCTGCGATTTGAAGCGGATCATTTACAGGAATTTGAACGCCATTTTTCACAGCCGCTCTAACATTGCCGTTATACACATCATAATAACCAACAACATCTGCTATAAAAATAGCTGTGAAAAATCCTTTTTCCAATGTCTTGGCCAAATCAGTCCAATATTCCAAATCTTTGTATTGCCATGATCTGTCTCTTGGATGCGCCCAAAGTCCGGGCGATTGATGTCCAACACAATTCATCTCGAATGCATTAAAAATAATTTTTTTGCTCATAAATACCTCCTTAAAAATTTACTTGCCACAAAATAACTCTATTTATTTGCCAGAATTTTTTCTCTGCGCAAAATCCGCTGTATTTCCAAACCAGTTTATTCAAAATCTCTCACATTAATTAAATGCTGTTAAAGTAAAATTTTTGCCCATAATTCCTCCTTAAAAATTTATTTATCAAAAAATAACTTTTTTATATCGGTTTTTATTTGATACTTCATATCTTCGTGAAAAGCCACTAAGCGTGATATCCGCTGACATTGTTGAAAATTTAAAATCAAATATTTCATGCATAATCCAAAAAGGCTTTCATGAGTTTTAAATTTTTGATGGTTGATATCAAATTTGTATAGATAAATAGTTCGGATATAAAATACGGTTTTTAGAATAATAATTAAACGATTAAATTTATCAAAATCTTTCACATAAATTTTCATCATCAGCGCTGCTTGCAACCAAATCTTATCTTTTGTAATAGCAATTTTGTCATTTTTTGGTATTTTTATGGATTTTATATTAGGATTGGCAGCAGACATAGATATTGCCGTCATTTGTTGCCGTACCATCCGCAAAAATGTATAAACCAAGACTTGCTTTAACAAAACATTGGATGGCGAACGGCGGCGAACTAAGTTTATGCTTTTGGCTATGCCAAGCTCATTTTTTTTAATAAAAAACCACGCATATGCCAAAACAATAATTAATAAAAATATACTCCTCACTGTATACTCCTGTTTATTGTTTGATACATTTAGTGTCAATAGTTTTGGAAGATAGACAAAACTCTTTTTTGTAATGTGTTTATGTCAATCTTTATTTTATTATGTTTATATGTTGTCTTTAAGACCTCATCAAAACAACTCCTTTTATACCGTCTGCTTCATATAAAAACTATATATGGATTAACCAAAACACTTGTACCCGTTTTTAGGCAGAACAATTAAAAGTTTCAATCTTTAGTTAATCTATCAATATAATTAGCTATATATTTTGTATTGTATAATCAATGTTATTAAATATGACTTAAAAAACAAGAGTTTATATGTCTTATTACTAAGTTTTATAAAAAATTTTCACTTGCGTATTAAAAACAAGTTGATAGATTTTTGGGCTTTTTTTATTGGCTTTTATGCCAAAAAGAGTAAATTTTATAACAATTAGCACTATTTAATGCTAACTTTATACATGTAAGCTTTTTTCATAGCGTCCTCAAATATTTCGTTACTTTTATACTCAAATCCGAAAACGCTTTTCCACAAACTCTCATCTTCCATACAAAGATAGAAAAAAACATCTTTGTGCCACGTCGTAAACATCTTATAAAGCGTGCCGAACATCTCCTCTTTTATATGCATAGGATATGAAAATTTACCGTTAATATCAACAAAAGGCATTTGCAAAATACGGCTATTATCGGCTTTAGCTCTAATTTGCTTAAGTACTGGCTTTGTGAAAGTCAAAGCGCCCATAGATACAAGCGCTACTGATTTTGGTTCAAAAGTGTTCAACAATTCGGTCGCGATTTTCTCATACTCTTCTTTCCAATTGTTAAAATATATCATCGGATGAAAATGAAATCCAATTAAAACACCATTCTCGCTTAGCCTTTTGGCGCTTTGTATGCGCTTATTTAAAGGTGCCGTGAAATGTTCCTCGTTATCGATAACAATCTGCGGATTTAGCGAAAATGTGCAGATAATATTTGAGGGCATATCAGCTTTCAAAAGATAGCCCACATTATCGCTTTTACTTTTAAACTCCAAAATCGCGTTTGGATTTTTACGCGCGAACTCTATCAAAGCTTCCAAAATGCCCTCTTTATCGCCAAGCATTAAAGAATCCGAAGATTGTCCAGTGCCTATGTGATAAATTTTACTCGGATCCAATTTGATTTGCGAAAGTTTTGAGGCGAAATCTTTATTTAGAGATATTTTGCTGCCATAAAAAGTCTGTATAGAGCAGTACGAACACCCGTACGCGCACCCCTCAATAACGTCTAATGTTAAAAGATTGCAGCATCTGGTTTTAAAAGACGCCACCGGACATTTGCCAAATCCTAAAATATCTTTATCGACGCTCAAAAATTCAAGTTTTTTATTTTGTTTGGGCGCTTTTACAAAAAGGTACTCTTTGGGAGTATTTTTTATCTGCTCGTATTTTTCAAAAAAGTTTTTGAGGCTCTCTTTATTGCTCGCCTTATCCTGCCATAAAGTTTTTATATCCAAATCCCACATTTGTAAATCAACCGCCGCCGTCATAAGCTGTCTTATTTGAGAAAAACTAAAAAAGTAAAAGTCCGATTTTTCTTTTAAAAATTCGCGCGTCTTTACATGTAGGCTTAAAAACGGGCTTTGTTCGCACGCTTTGTCAAATCGAGATGTGTTATCTTGCATAAACGCTCCACAATGGAAGCGTTTTTTGTATCAAAGAGTTTACTTGCGCTTTTGTCGGTATGGATATATCCAGATGGTCGGACACGACTTTAAATATATATCTTTCAACGTTTGCGGGAATACTGCTTAAAAATACCTCTCCCTCTTCGTCAACCAAGCAAGAATCCACATTTTCGCCGCTGCTAACACCGCTTTTATAGGAAGTGAGCGAAGCGTAAGGAATAAAAATATCTTTATGTGTGGCGCAAAACAAGCTTCCTATTTTGATATTTTTATCGCTGCATCCTGCTATCCCAACATTTATCGCAACGCAAGGGTTGAAAAGAGAGAGAGCCAAAGATAAAGCTTTTTTGGTTTTTTCCTCTCCGATACCTGAGACAATAAGCGCTATATCGTCATTTGCGTATATATTAAAAGGGATTCTACTCTTACATGTAAGGGCGAAAAACCTTATTATCGGTTTTGCTTCGGCGACAAGCGCGGTGTGAATAAGCGTTTTGATTTTCAGTTTTTGCATTGCACAATTATATCGTTTTCATGGAAATTTGTGACAAACGATTTCAAATCAAATATATTTAATGAAAATCGCGCTAAAATCAAAAGTTTAATATCTTGATAAGGGAGCAAGTATGGTGCATAAAGAGGGAAGAAGAAAATTCTTCGGCTACGCGCTCGGCGGATTCGCTGCTTTGGGAGGCATTCTGTCTCTTGGAGCGATGAAGAAGAGCTGGGACCCGCTTCCAAGCGTAGAAGCCGCCGGTTTTCTCACAGTTGACCTTTCACCTATGAAAGATGGCGAGAGTCGCACTATAGAATGGCGCGGATTGCCTGTTTTTATTTTAAAGAAAACGGCAGAGATGAAAAAAAACGAACACAGAGATGTTGTGGTAGATAATGCAAATTATACGGTAGTCATACAGCTTTGCACACACCTTGGATGTATCCCGGAGTGGAAAGAATCCAAACAACAGTTCCACTGTGCGTGCCATGGCGGCGTATTTAATGCCGACGGACTTGTTGTTGTGGCTCCGCCTCCAAGACCGTTGGATATACCACCTTTTAAGATAGACGGTACTACTTTGATTCTTGGTGAAGAGGGTCCTGAGTATAAACAACTCACAGCTAAAGCATAAGGAGGCGGACGATGGCACATATTAAAAAAGCTAATGGATTTATAGATTGGTTAGATCAGCGTCTTGCTGTGAGAGCACTTGCGAAAGTATTAATGACAGAGTATTGGATACCAAAAAATATCAACTTTCTTTGGGCTATGGGCGTAGTGCTTTTGGTACTGTTTGCGATACTTTTTATCACCGGATTGCTGCTGTTGATGTACTACAAACCGGATGTCAAATTGGCGTTTGACAGCGTAAATTTTACGATTATGCAAGAGGTTGCATACGGTTGGCTATGGCGACATTTACATGCTATTGCAGCATCTTTGATATTTCTTATCATATATATACATATGTTTGTGGCGATATATTACGGTTCATATAAAAGCGGTAGGGAGATTATTTGGATTAGCGGCATGCTTTTATTTATCTGTTTTTCAGCAGAAGCGTTCAGCGGATATATGCTCCCTTGGGGACAAATGAGTTATTGGGCGGCAAAGGTCATTACGGAACTGTTTGCGAATGTTCCGTTTATAGGAGGCGACTTGGTTGTGTGGATAAGAGGTAACTTTTATCCGGCAGATGCTACTTTGACAAGATTTTTTATGCTTCACGTGGTATTGCTTCCTGTTGTTATTATAGCAATTATCGCTCTTCACTTTTATAGTTTACGCATACCGCATGTTAATAACCAAACAGCCGAAGAGTTTGACTTCAACGAAGAAGCCGACAAATATAAATACGGCAGCAAAAAAGAGTCTAAAGTCATACCTTTCTGGCCTGCATTTTTATGCAAAGATTTTTTTGTAATCAGCGTGTTTATGATATTGGTATCATATCTTGTATGTTTTCATTTCAATTTTGCAATGGATCCTATCAATTTTGATCCGGCGGACAATCTCAAAACGCCAGCACATATTTACCCTGAATGGTACTTTTTGTGGAGTTATGAGGTATTAAGAGGTTTCTACTTCGATATAGCCGGTATCCCTGCAATGTATATAGGATTGATTGCATTTGGGTTTGCTCAAATCGCTTTCTTTTTGTTACCGTTCTTAGATCGCGACCCAAGTGTGAAGCCGGCTTCCAAAAGACCGCTATTTAAGATATGGTTTTGGTTGCTTATTGTGGATTTGATACTGCTTACGATTTATGGCAAACTACCTCCTGGCGATGATATATACAGCCTCTTTATATCAAATAACTTAGCAGGCTTTATCATCACGGTACTATTTTTAGCACTATTTGTTGCATTGCCGATTATTACAATCATTGAAAGAAAAAAAGATGGGGGCACTAAATGAAAGAGTTAAAAATTTTAGCAATCCTTGCCTTATTCACGCTTGTAACATATATAGGCATAGAGCCTTTTGCACACAGCCAAATGAGTCCGCTTGTAGCAAATGCGAACTTTAACTATGAACAAGAGGATATAGATCTCGCAAAAGTTAGAATAGAAGAAGCGAAATCAGTGCTTAAAAAAGCAGAAGATAATCTCGCGAAAAATACAGCCGATGAAAATCTCAAAAACGCTGTAGAAAGCGCAAAAAAAGATGTTGAGGTAAGAGAGAATGATTTGACGGCTTATCAAGAACTTTGGGCGCAAGCAGATGAGATATTCGCGCTTAAAGGCAATCCCGAAAATGGTGCGGAGATTTTTCTTATGGCGTGTGCATCTTGTCATGGGTTATCATCCCAAGGCATGGAGAGTCCGTTTGACGCAGAAATGTCATCTTTAAGCTATGGCGTGGTAGTGCCTGACCTTAGTCTTACCGGAGCTGTGTACGATAAAAAATTTCTTGGTGCTCTTATTGTCAATCCTGCACAAGCCCTAAAAGTATCCAAAAAATTTAACGATGAAAATCCGCTTCCTATGACGCAATTTTTTGGTTTTGGAGAAGATTTAAATCAAGAAGTAGCTGATATCGTAGCATATCTTCAATCCATAGCCCCACAAAGCGTAAGCGACAAAGAGGTTTTTGAAACAGCTTGCCTACGTTGTCATGACATAAAATACGACGCGCTTTATTCACCAACTGAAAAGAGTGCTTTGAAAGGTTATATGGGTTCAAATCCACCCGATTTGTCCGTGATGATTCGCTCACGTCTTGCTGATTATCTTGAGAATTTTATCAACGATCCTCAAAAGAAACTTGATGGCACGGCGATGCCCCGCGTAGGACTTACGAAAGAACGTACCGAGCAAGTCATCAACTACCTTGAAAAGGTCGGTGATGGCAAAAAAGATGAGAGAATCGTTATCGGTATCGGTATGATTATATTTTTTATAGTGATGGCATTTTTTGCTTATATGTGGAAAGAGGGAGTTTGGAGAGATCTTCACTAATTTTTTATAGGAGTTTTGTGTATTCAAGTTCACAAGACTCCCTTTCTCATCGGTGACTAATACTGTGATTTTCTTGAGATGAGCTACATGAAATGTTAAAAAATATGGTCAAATCTCAGATTTGGCTTACATACTAAAAATTACAACTACATCTTTTTATTTTATGATATTGCAGATGAATTTAGTGAGGTTGGCAAATATCGTGTTACAAAAGTTTTTAAAATATGTAAAAAATATCTCAAACACCACCAAAA
>JAISGD010000027.1 GCA_031263195.1 Campylobacteraceae bacterium
ACTTATAACAATTTTGATATTCATACCAATAACATAAATCAACTCCTCTATCAAGGCAATGTGGGAACTTCAGTAGAAGCAAGCATAGACCATAGACTCTTTAGTGAAGAGGGAAGGAACAGTATCAAAGAAGATATACAAAAAGCTCTTTCCAATAATGCCGCATATAAAGAACTGACAAAAGACGGAATGGAAGCATTTGAGAGTATATTCAATGAACAAACCGCAATAGTAGAAAGAGCGGATAAGATTAATACATATGCTGAAATAGGTGAGATTGTATTTGAGATTGGCGTGGGTATAGGTACTGCTAAAGTCGGAACTCAATTAGTCAAAGAAGCTATTGAAGAGACAATAGAGAGTGGTATTAAGAGGGGAGTGGATGATGTAGTAGTGCATTTTGGACAAGTTGAAAATCAAGTATATCATACTTTTAGACATATAGATGAAATGGGATTGGATAGAAATGTTGTACAAAAAGCAATAAAAACCGATTTAGCAAAAGTCAGCAATCAAATTCAAACAGAAACAATGCTATCAAGAACAATAGAAATCAACGGACAGAAACTACAATATAATTTATATAAATTTAAAAATGGAGAAATCAACATTGGACGAATTAATGCCATTAAAGATTAGAAAACCTACCGACTTGGAAATCAAACTGATTGAGATTTTGATAAAAAAATCATCTTTAGAATTTATAAACTGGAAAGATAGTTTAATGGTAGAACCAATAGATGATGGGAACATGGGAAGTTTGACACTGTTGCCGAATGGATATTATGCAAAAAAGAAAAGATCCTTAAAACAGATAAGTGAATATGAATTTTTAGACCTTGATGGTGTTTTGGTATCAGTAGCATTGTATATTGATAGGATGAGTGGCGAACTATACGAACTTGATATTTGGAAAGTGAACTTTGAGCCACTTATTGAAATAAATATAGATAATATATTATTGTAACAACAGATTATGTAACGGAGAACCTTGTAAATGAGAAAAAATGAAGAAACTTTATCTAATTTTGTGATAGAAATATCGGTTTTTTTATTTTTACTTTTTGTAATGGTAAAATCAGGTCTTGCCATTGAACACAATATGCCCAAAGAGACTCTGGGGGATAAACTGCTTATAGTGCTTGCGTATATGGGAGGGTTTATAGCAGTGTATTTTATTACGAAGATTATTTACACCATAACCAGTGGTCCTTTTATATTGCATCCTAATCAAACAGCGTGTCTATTTGTATGGTTTGGCGGTTCATTAATATCTCTTTTCAGAATATTCGTAGGATAAGAATGTTGTGCATTGGCTTAATTATTCTACTTTTTCAGGAAAGGGGTAAGATTGTGTATTATAGTTAAACTTTATAAATAGCAAATTTTAGCTTGTACGACTGGAAAAGCAAGGGATTAATTTCGCTCTATCTCTTCCAGCGCGCTCTTTTGCAAAAACGCCGAACGACTTATGTGCAACGGCTCGATATATGCATCTATCGCTTTAAGTGCAGCGGCATTAATAGATATATTTATCCTTACAGCTCTATCCTGTTCGTTTGGCTCCGGGATATGCTGTTTTTTTTCAATAGCGGACTTGATATACTCTACAAAAGCCTCTCTTACTCCATAAAATGTTTCGCTTGCACTCTCGCCCTCAAAGCTTACACTTTTGAAATCTCTATACTGTGCAAACCAACTGTTTTTATTACCTTTTGTGACTTTTTTGATGACTATCTCGTAGTCTAAGTCCATATAATAACTCAAATCCTTTTGCATTTTCCACCCTTTAGATATTTTCTACACAAATGATACACAAAAAAGATTAAATCTTCATAAATAGTCATATCCTATCAATTTGTCATTTATCATTACCTGACGCAGTAATTTAACATACTTCTCACGCATTTGCGAGTAATTTAACATTTTTGAGCTTGCCGTAAGCCCATCAAACTCATTACCCAGTAAAAAACGCAGATTTCTAAAATCACTATAAGCATTATGTCTGTTAAGATTTAACATGTATGAGTTTACAGACTCTTGCACGGAATTGAAAACCCTGATTTTGTGAGTTTTGCCTTCTTCTCTATTATTAGGCACAAGACCGTTTGTTACGCTATATGTCCATTGACCAAATGCATTTTTCGCCTCTTTGAAAAAGCGACTTGTACCCCAGCCTGTCTCTATCGCCGCTTGGGTAAGCGCTAACGATATCGGTACGGGAGCTATTTTGGACTTAAACGCTTTAATGTCGTCAACGGAGTTTATATCATATTTTTTACTCAAGTTTTGCACAACTTCTAATGTTTTATTGTCTATTGAGCTTAGATTATCGTCTCGATATGCTTCAAAAAACGCATCAACGATTTTGCGCTCCTCTATGATATTGTCATTGGCTTTTTTGATTAACGGAAGCATCCGTTTTACAAACTCTTTTTTTTGCGCTGCACTGTTTTTAATAATAAAAAAATCATCCGTAAATGTTTCCGCATTAAGTACTCCAAAACAGATGACACACAATAATAATTTAACTACGAACCCCATCTTCATCCTTGATTAAAATTTGCCGTAAATGTCAATTTTACTTTACCCTTAAATAGTATTTTTTCACCATTTGCACTTAAAAAAAGTTGCTCTTTGCTTTTTGGTATCACTGTAGCTGCCGCCTTGATAAGCCCTATATTAAAAGCTGTAAAAAAAGCTGCCGCCATACCCGTACCGCACGCAAGAGTTTCATCTTCAACACCGCGTTCATAAGTTCGCACAAAGAGTTCGTCATGATTTTTAATTGTCGCAAAATTTACATTCGCGTTATAATTATAACGCATTTTTTTCGCTATTTCCAAATTAAAAATATCCAAATTATCTACAATACTTATTAAATGCGGTACTCCCGTATCGTAAAAATGCCAAATGAGTCCATATTTTTCAAACGGTTCGCTTAATTTTTTAGATTTTGTTAATTCAACCTCTGCAACATCACCATCAACTTCGGCTTTTATAATTCCGGCACCCGTCAAAAAACGCATCTTTTTAGATGCAATACCATTGGTGAAGGCATAATGTGCGCATGCTCTTGACCCATTTCCACACATTGAGGCAGC
This sequence comes from Campylobacteraceae bacterium, assembly GCA_031263195.1. Lineage (GTDB taxonomy): Bacteria > Campylobacterota > Campylobacteria > Campylobacterales > Campylobacteraceae > JAIRKW01. The sequence continues at coordinate 3,105 of JAISGD010000027.1, forward strand.
ACTTCCGTCACTATTGTAAAATTGCCACTCAAAATCGCATTTGTCGCTTGGCAGTACAACAATCATACCATCCGCACCGACACCCTCATGCCTATCGCAGATTATTTTCGCCAAATCTTGTCTATCTGTCTTTTTATCCGTTTGAAAAATTACAAAATCATTTCCGCTGGCACTGTATTTACTAACTAACATATCGCTCCTTCAATATCGCTATAAATTTTTCAACTTCTTTTTTCAGGTGTGCCAAATCTTTGGAGTTATCTATTACAACATCGGCTTTTGCCCTTTTTTGCTCAATATCAAGTTGAGCCGACACTCTTAAACATGCTTCCTCTTTTGTAAGCTTGTTGCGCCGCATAAGTCTTGCTATCTGCTCTTCTTTCGGCGCATATACAACAACCGTAAACGCGCTGCCGTAAACACCGTCCTTTTCAAAAAAAAGCGGAATGTCTACTACAAAAAACTTTTTTTGCCGTTCTAAGCGCGTTGCTGCTTTTTCTATTTTTTCATATATCTTTTTATGTAAAATATGTTCTAAAATCTCTCTTTGATTTTTATCTTTAAAAATTAATTCACCAAGTTTTTTTCTATCGACTTTGCCGTCTTTTACAAACTCACATCCAAATGCGTTTGTTATCTCACTTCTTTTCTCATCTAAAATCTCATGTGCAATTTTATCGGCATCCACAACATTGATTCCATTTTCTAAGAGCATGCTACTAACACTGCTTTTACCGCTTGCTATACCGCCTGTTAGTATGATATATCTCATATTATCCGCCATATCTTTTATTTGAATAAAAAAATTTATAACGATTTTATCATCTTTTCGTTAAAATCACTAAATTTTTTAGGAAAAATAATGGACAATATGATTAGTTACAAAGATGCGGGTGTCGATATAGACGCCGGCAATAGATTTGTAGAGAGTATAAAACCAATAGTTAAATCCACTTTTGATAAGAATGTTATAGGCGGCATAGGTTCGTTTGCCGGAGCTTATGAATTACCCGAAGGGTACAAAAAGCCTGTTATTTTAAGTGCAACAGACGGCGTGGGAACAAAACTGAGACTTGCTATCGAATCGAAAAAACTTGATAGCGTCGGCATAGATCTTGTTGCAATGTGCGTGAATGATTTGATATGTAATTTCGCAACACCAATGGTCTTTTTAGACTATTACGCCATGGGGAAATTAGATATTGACTCTTCTTTAGAGATTGTGAAGGGTATCGCGCAAGGTTGCATCAGTGCGGAGACAGCTCTTATAGGCGGTGAAACTGCTGAAATGCCCGGTATGTATAATGGGGATGATTTTGACCTGGCAGGCTTTGCGGTAGGGATTGCTGAAAAAGACGAGATAGATAGAAGTAAAAAGATAAAAACAGGAGACGTACTTATCGCGCTTCCAAGTTCTGGCTTACACTCAAACGGTTATTCGTTGGTAAGAAAAGTTTTTTTTGAAAAGCTAAATATGAAGTTTGACGAATCATTCGGCGAAAAAACCCTTATAGAGACGCTTTTAGAGCCTACCCGCATATATGTGAAAACATTTAAACTATTAAAGCCATATATCAATGCTCTTGCACATATAACAGGCGGAGGTATCGTTGAAAACTTACCGCGTATACTACCCGCAAATCTTCAAGCGCGTATTTACAAAAACAGTATTAAGACGCTGCCAATATTTGAGTTTTTAAGCAAACATGTAAGTGAAGAGGAGATGTCACGCACTTTTAATATGGGTGTAGGTATGATTTTAGTAGTAAATCCGCTCAATGTTGATACCGTACTAGCCCAAACAGACGGATATATCATAGGAGAAATTTCCGGCGGTGAGCGCGAAGTGCTGATGATATAAATAGCGTGAAAAGATTTTTATTGTGTATGCTTGTGTTTGGTTTACGGGCAGATGAAGCGTCGGTTAATCTGGTAAAGGCGTTGCATTCGGATAATTTAAGTTTGGGTATTATTGAACAGCAAGGAGTTTTTCCTGCCCCAAAGATAAATCTTGATGGTAAAACTTTTACTGATTTTAAAATCGGTGATTCAACGTTACATTTTACGGGATTTGGACTGTTGAAGTCAAATTATAGTCCAACACTGATAGATGGAGCTGGAGATCCCGCTTTCATGTTCAATATAAAATTGAGCGGTGACACTATAGAGATTGGCGGCAATGTAAGAGATTTAAAATTTGGCGATTGGACTGATTTTATAAATAACATGAACAAAAAAAGTGAAGATGAGAATAAGTAGATTGATATATGGATAAGCGATGAGAGAAAATAGAGCGTTATGGCTTTTAATGTTTTTTGCATGGATAGTTGCCATTGTTGCGACTTTGGGAAGCCTGTTCTTCAGTGAGATTATGGACTTTCCGCCTTGTACGATGTGCTGGTATCAGCGGATTTGCATGTATCCGCTTACAGTTATTTTTCTGATAGGTCTCATAAAATATGATAAAAATGCCTTTATTTATGCTTCACCGCTTGTTATCATAGGCTGGGGATGGGCATTTTATCATACACTTTTGATTTTAGGCGTAATATCGGAAGAGTTGGCGCCATGCATACTTGGCGTACCATGCTCTACTATGTATCTTAACTGGTTTGGATTTTTAGATATTCCGATGTTATCATTAGCAGCGTTTACGCTTATATTAGTTAGTTTGATATTTTTTTATAAAAAAGGATTAAAAAATGAGTTCTAAAAAGAGAAAAAAAATTGACGCAAAATTGATTATATCACTATCATTGCTTGCTCTATTAATACTGTTTGCGGCGAGTGCATATTTGTATAATTCATACAAAAAAACAGAGTTTTCAAATAAAACCCAAGATGAAAAAGCACAGATAGAGGCATTGTTAGTGCGTGAACATGCTTATATCGCGGGTAATAAAGATGCGAAAGTTACAGTTGTGGAGTTTTTTGATCCGGCGTGTTCGGCATGTGTACGCATAAGCCCTGTTGTTGCAAGAATACCGGAGAAATACTTGGATCAAGTCCGCGTAGTTTATAGGTCTTTGGGATACCATAAAGGCTCTGATATGATACTTTCTTTATTGGAGGCAGCAAAAGAACAAGGGAAATTCAAAGAAGCATTTGCGGCTTTTAACTTACGTTTTCCAAGGTGGTTTATAAACAATCAGGTCAATGATTTTGTCGCATGGGGAGTATTGGAGCAATCAGGCACAGATGTTAAAGCAGCAAAAGAGTTTTTAGACAGCAATCAAGACAAAGTAAACGAGATACTGCGTCAAAATATGGAAGATGCGGAAAATCTGGGTATTACATCTACGCCGACATTTTTTGTAAATGGCATGCAAGTAGAACAAAAAGAGCTTATTGACACAATTGAGAGCGAGATAGCCAAAATCTACAAAGAAAAAGAGTAAAGCACTGTTTTTGCCCAAATTATAAATAGCGACTTGACTTGCTTACTGTGGCAGCAAAAGTTTTTGTACTTATTGTTACTTGTTTTGTTTTAAATAGATTATAGCTTACACTGCATTTGGTTTATGTATTACAGAGTATTATTGCTTTACCCTTTTGAAGTCTCTTTTCAAGTCTAAAATATACACTTTTTTGGTTTAAAATTTACACAAAAATTGTATAAATTCAGATATTAATTTCTAAACTCTACCCTGATTTTATCTGTCAATAATTTTCTGTTTAGCCTTCTTGGATTATTTTGCATATTGCCTAAACTATTTTCGGTATCGAAATAGTTTTGAAGATAATAAACCCCATTATAACCCTCATTTGAGAGTATATCTATCATATCATTCACAGCATTTTCGTCCAGTAAAGCTGTATGGACAGTCGTACGGACTTCAAAATTTATATCGCTTCGGATTAAAAGACGCAAACTTTGCAAAACTTTGTCGTACATACCAGAGTGGGTTACCGTCTTAAAAAACAACGGCGGAGATTTAAAATCAAGCGAGACAAAATCTATCAGTGCCATCTCTACCAATGTTTTTAATCTATCCGGACAAGTGCCGTTAGTATCTATCTTGACCTTAAAGCCAAACTCTTTTATTTTGCGACAGAGCTCGGGAAGATCTGGATATAACGTACATTCGCCACCACTCAGAACTACACCTTCAAGACGCCCAATTCTGGTATGTAAAAATCTCAAAAGTTCATCCGTACCGATAACTCCATTACCTAAAACAATATGTCGATTGTAGCAGTATGGGCAACGCATGTTGCATTTTGCAAACCATACTATGCAAGCCAAATATCCGCTAAAATCCAATATCGTAAAAGGCGTAATATCAACAATTGGTTGAACTGCAACACTTTTCAATAAATTTTACCCGCTGTTTATGTTCGCCTTTTTTGCCCAAATTAAAACTCTCGATAGGACGATGATAGCCCATTACACGTGTATAAACCATACATTTTGTGCGCTTATCTGCCAACTCTTTGACTAATTTCTCATTCATGTTTTCACCTCACCTTTTTATTATGTGTAATCTACACATTTTTTACACATTCTAAGCCGTTTGTTCCGTCTCTTTTGACTCAATCTCGTACTCTCTAAGCAACTCTTCATCACATTTCGGGCAATACTCATGCTCCCCCGCCAAATAACCATGTTTTGCACATACGGAAAAAATAGGCGTTATCGTAATATATGGAAGTTTATAGTTCGTTATAACGTTTTTTACAAGCTTGCGACACGCATCTATTGAGCTTACGCGCTCCCTCATATATAAATGCAACACTGTTCCGCCTGTATAGCGTGTTTGAAGTTCATCTTGCATATCAAGCACCCTAAACGGATCATCTGTAAAATCAACAGGCAACTGCGAAGAATTCGTATAATAGATATTTTCATCATCACCGGCTTGCATGATGTCAGGGAAGCGTTTTTTATCCTCTTTGGCAAATCTATAGGTAGTACCCTCTGCCGGAGTCGCTTCGAGATTGTAAAGATTGCCTGTTTCTTCCTGGTATTTTGTCATCTTTTCACGGATAAAATCAAGTATTTTAATAGCCATATCTTCACCTTTTGAGTCTGATATGCCATACGCGCCGTTAGTGAAATTTAAAATCATCTCATTTATACCATTTACGCCGATAGTTGAAAAATGATTATTAAAGCCCTTTAGATACCTTTTTGTATATGGATAAAGTCCTTTGTCATACATCATTTGTACAAACACGCGCTTTTTCTCAAGCGTTGATTTGGCCATATCGAGTAATCTTTCAAGCTCTGTAAAAAGCCTCTTTTCATCGTTTTTGCAAACATACCCCAATCGTGCCATATTTATCGTTACCACACCGATACTGCCTGTCATCTCTGCGCTTCCAAAAAGCCCGCCGCCTCGCTTTAGCAATTCTCTTAAATCAAGCTGTAAACGACAGCACATACTTCTTACATGCCCTGGTTTATATGCCCTTTCATTTGGTACAAGTTTGCCGCTTGCATGATCTTTTATGTACTGGCTTCCAATAAAATTTTGAAAATAGCTTGATCCGATTTTTGCCGTATTTTCAAACAATATATCCGTATTTTCACCATACCAATCAAAATCTTCCGTGATATTCACAGTTGGTATCGGAAAAGTGAATGGCTGTCCGCTTTTATCGCCTTCTGTCATTACCTCATAATAAGCGCGATTGATTAAATTCATTTCCGGCTGAAAATGTTTATATGTCAAATCCTCAAGTTTTTGAACACCGCGTTGTCTGGCTTTCGCGGCTAACTGTTCATCTTCTATACCTTTAAAAAGATGCAGATCGTTTGACGTTGGATATTGTTCTTGCAAATCCTGAGGAACAACCCAGTCTATCGTGATATTTGTAAATGGACTCTGCCCCCAGCGTGCCGGAACGTTGAGATTATAAACAAAACTTCTAACGGCTTTTTTTATCTGTGTAAAACTGATATCGTCTTTAAAAACATAGGGCGCAAGATATGTATCAAAAGAACTAAACGCTTGTGCTCCCGCCCATTCGGCCTGTAAAATACCCAAAAAATTTGCCATTTGCCCCAAAGCTTCTCTAAAATGCTTCGGCGCTCTACTCTCCACGCGTCCGCGCACACCATTAAAACCTTCGTTTAAAAGATTTCTCAAGCTCCATCCTGCGCAATAAGCCGTAAGGCAGTCAAGATCGTGTATATGATAATCGCCGTTTCTGTGCGCCAACCCTTCTTCTTTAGAGTAAACTTTGTCAAGCCAATAGTTAGCGATTATTTTACCGGCTGTGTTGTTAATAAGTCCGGCATTTGAGTAACCTGTATTGGAGTTGGCTTTGATACGCCAATCGCTACCGCTTATATACTCTTCTATAGTTTGTGTAGAATTTACATACGTCGTATCATCCATAAGCCCGAAAATATGTTCACGCTGCATTTTGTGCGTATGGCGGTATATCATGAAAGAGCGCATCACATCAAAATATCGCGCGTTATAAAGCTCGTGCTCTATCGTATCTTGTATATCTTCAACCGCCGCAACCCTTTTGTTTTGTAGTCGTGTCATAAGGTTCTGGAAAACGGAATGGTCATACGTAATATTCTCGCTCTTGAAAGCTTTGCGTATAGCGTCTTCAATCTTATAAGGGAAAAATTCCTGTGTCGTTCCGTCGCGTTTTAATATTGTCGTAAGCATACAACGCCTTTGTGAGGAGCTTTTTTAAACTTGAAGATTATACTATAGAGAGTTAAACTATTACTAAAAATTTTCAATTATTTTACTATCAGATTTTGTTAGCATCCGCATAAAAGTTCTTTTGCCGATAGAGACAGTTTATACTTTTTTATCAAAGATAAAATCATACCGAACAAGTTGCAAGTGCTTGGACAAAAACTTGACTTTGTGATGCTATAAATACAAAAAATCAGCTATAATTTATACTCTTAAGAGCAATCCAACTTTGTTAATAAAGCTTATAATATCTCGCGTATCAGTAACTGCGGCGTTACAAGCCCTCTAAAATCATTTCTTGAAATACTAAAAAGTATATCTACTATATCGCCGCTTTTAATATCTTGTTTAAAGTTATAATACAAAGCCTCTATAGTCTTATCACCGCATTGCAAAATGAGTTTTTTATGACATCCCTCTTTACCTATAGGCTTATCTATCTTGACTTTCGTACCACGCAAAATAAATGTTGGCTTTGGATTTTTCTGTCCGTAAGGCTCATAATCCTCCAAAATCTCCAACAATTCGAAATCTATCGCTTCAGCCTCTATTTCGCCCAGACCCTCATCTTGTACTATCCACTCTTTCAGATTCAAGTCTTCCGCGCTCTCATTTATCGCACTTTTAAATTTTTCGAGATTCTCTTTTTTCAGCAGTAGTCCAGCCGCTCCGAAATGCCCGCCAAAACCAAGCAGCAAATCAGACTGTTTAGCAATCAAAGATAATATATCTATGCCTGCTATAGAACGCGCGCTACCTTTAGCGTTATCTCCTTTGAGCGAAAAGACAATTGACGGCTTTTTAAATTTTTTCGCTAATCTTGAAGCAACTATGCCAACAACTCCTTCATGCCACTCATCACCCCAAACTACAATGATAGAATCTTTTTCATCCACAAGCGGCAATGAAACCAGCAATAAATTTTTCTCCTCTTCTTTTCTGCGTTCATTGATGGCTATTATCTCTTCAAGGCGAGCAAGCGCCTCTTTTTTTGATTTGGAACGTAAAAATCCATATGAAAAGAGAGCATCTTCCATCCGCCCCGAACTGTTTAATAGCGGCGAGATTAAAAACGATATATCCTCACCGTCAAAATGCTCTTTTTTAAAGACTTCACGGATTGCTGCAAAAGCAGGACGTTCGGAATTGCTTAAAAGTTTTAAACCATTTTTTACCATTGTACGGTTTATATCTTTTAACTCCATCATATCAGCAATAATAGCTATGCAAAGCATATCCATAAATTTTCCGAGATTGTATTCATATCCGCAAACTTCTTTTATCGCCGCAGCCAAATACCATGCTACTTGAGCACCGCATATTTCACTGTTTGGAAAATTGCAGCTTTTTTGTTTGGGGTTTACTATAGCAAAAGCATCAGGTAGTACGGGGGGGGGAGTATGGTGATCGGTTATGATAAGGTCTATCCCTTGTTGTTTGCAAAATTCGGCTGCAGCGACAGCGGAAATACCATTATCCACTGTTATAAGCACATCGGCTTTCACGCGCTCAACGATAGAAGGATTCAGCCCGTATCCATCTGAAAAGCGATTTGGTATTTCTATATCGTAACTGATTTCAAAATCATCAAAAAATTCCGCCAAAATCGCTAAAGAAACTACACCGTCTACATCATAATCGCCTACTATAACAATTTTCTCTTTTTTTTCTATTGCATCCTTAATACGTATAGCCGCTTTTTGCATATCTTTAAAAACCGAAGGTTTGGGAATAAGCGAAAGCTTTGTGTGATAGTCCTTAGCAAAACGTTCTTGGAGTATTTCTTTAATCGCTTCTTTTGTAAGCTTACTCATGTCTGCACCCCACTTTTATAGTTACAATTATTGTGTATTGTTGTATATGATCATCGAGATTCTTATATCTCATTTCTGTTTTCTGTGTTTCATGGAGGCTTTCGCAAAAGCTAAAATCACCTCATTCGGATTTGTAAGTCTGGATGTAAATTCAGGATGAAATTGAACTCCCAAAAACCAAGGATGGTCTTTAAATTCCATCGCTTCGATTAAACCGTCACTTTCGCCGCAAACTTCAAAACCGTTTTCCTCCATTGCCTTTCTATAAAACGGATTTGCCTCATAGCGGTGACGATGCCGCTCTCTTATCTGCGTTTTATCGTTATAAACCTCTCTTAAGAGCGAACCCTCTTTTGTATTGCACTTATAAGAGCCCAGTCTCATAGTACCACCCAATGGACTCTGAAAAGTTCTGACTTGCTTTAAGCCGGACGTATCGTTAAACTCGTCTATCAAATATATGACGGGGTTTTTGCATTCGGTATTAAATTCGGTAGAGTTTACGTCTTCTAGTTTAAGTATATTTCTACAAAACTCGATAATAGAGAGCTGCATTCCAAGACAGATACCAAGATACGGCACTTTATTCTCTCTTGCGTATTTTATGGCGGCTATCTTACCCTCTATACCTCTTGTTCCAAAGCCTCCCGGAACCAATATGCCGTCTACATCGCTTAATATATCATTCGCTCCATTCTCCTCTATAGACTCGCTATCTATCCATTTCAAATTTACTTTTGCGTCCAAATGCGCGCCTGCATGTATAAAAGATTCGGTAAGAGATTTGTACGACTCTTTTAAATCAAGATATTTTCCCACAAATCCTATAGTTACCTCATCTTTTGGAGCAATAACTCTTTTTACTAAAGTATTCCATGTCTCCATATCTAAGTTTTGCTTTTGAAGTTCCAGAATCTCGGCGATAGGAGTTAAAATATCCTCTTTCAAAAAGTTTAGCGGAACTTGATATATAGTCGGCGCGTCTATAGATTCTATAACACTGTTTCTCTCCACGCCGCAAGAAAAAGCCAATTTGTTTTTAAGCTCTTTTGGCAAAGATATTTCGGTTCTACAGATAAGCATATCAGGAGTTATACCTATGCGTCTTAACTCTTGAACAGAGTGTTGCGTCGGCTTTGTTTTAAGCTCTCCAGCTACTTTTATGTAAGGAATGAGCGTAAGATGTATATTGTAAGCTCTTTTTCTGCCTACTTCATTTCTTAAAGCCCTTATTGCCTCCAAAAACGGAAGCCCTTCTATATCGCCCACTGTGCCGCCTATTTCTACGATAAGCACATCTTTATTTTTGCCCGCTTTTTTTATTCTATCTACTATTTCTCCGACAATATGAGGTATTACTTGTATGGTTTTACCAAGATAGTCTCCGCGTCTTTCTTTTTCTATTACGCTTAGGTAAACTCTGCCTGTGGTAAAGTTATTTATTTGCGACAAATTTTCATCTAAAAATCGTTCGTAATGCCCTAAGTCTAAGTCCGTTTCGGCTCCATCGTCTGTTACAAAAACCTCTCCGTGCTCAAGCGGACTCATTGTGCCCGGATCCACGTTTATATAAGGGTCGGCTTTTAATATGCTCACTTTAAGTCCCATATGCTTCAAAAGAGTAGCCAAACTTGCCGCCGCTATACCTTTACCAAGAGAACTTAAAACCCCGCCTGTCACAAATATATATTTTGTCTCTTGCGCCATTGAAATTCCTAATTTTTTTAATGACAAAATTATATCCAACCAAAAGTTATTATGTTATAAAGTTTTTTATTTTTGGCTATAATTGCTTTTATTATCGTGTTTTTTGAAGGAGTAATTATGAGGATAAAATTATCGTGCTTACTGTCGGCATTTATCATAACAAGCTTAGCGCTTAGCGCAAATGAAAACACACAACTTCCTATAAAAAAAGTATCGCTTTTCTCATCCGGTATAGGTTATTTTGAGCGCGCAGGCGAAGTTACCAGTTCTGTAAATTTAACATTGCCGTTTGAAACCTCGGCGATGGATGATGCTTTGAAATCGCTCATTGTGTATGACCCCGCAACTAACGCGCCGATAGTTAGTTACGCTTCGGATAATTTACAAAAAACGCTCTCATCATTCAAAATAAATCTCTCGGCTAACCCAAGTATTGCACAAATTTTAGCCTCTCTCAAAGGAGCTGAGATTGAAATATACGCACCAGGTAAAATAATCGGCAAAATTATAGGCGTAGAAACAAAAAATATTTTGAAAGACGGCGCGACGACACAAGAATCTTTTTTATCTATTTTTACGCAAAATAAGATAGAACTTATATCTTTAAAAGAGATAGTCTCTTACGCTTTTACAGATAAAAATATATCGCGAGACTTAGCGCGCGCGCTGGATGTTATACTCAATTTCAGGCAAAACACTAAGTATGTCAATATCTATCTTCCCTCTTCCCAAAAACGCTTAGTTTCCATAGGTTATGTTATTCCAGCTCCCGTTTGGAAAACGACTTATAGACTTGATTTGTTCGGTAAAAAACCTTTTTTGCAAGGATGGGCGATAGTAGATAATGCAGGGGATTCTGATTGGAGAGATGTAGAACTTTCTCTTGTAGTAGGACGTCCTGCGTCTTTCACGCAACCTTTATATGCTCCCTACTTTTTAAGCCGCCCTATTTTGCCGTTATCTATAGCCGGAGTTGCGCGAGCGCGAAGTTATGATACGGGATTTTTGCAAGATGAAGTAAGCGATGATTACAATATGGCGTTTTATGAGACTGCGTCGCCGGCACAGCGAATGCAAGAATCTGTATTTGCAAAACCTAGCGCCAAATCCGCTTACGATGTGCCAAACTCCAAAAGCGCGGGAGAACAATTTGTATTCACGCTTAAAAATCCCGTCACATTGGAGCGTGGACAAAGCGCGATGTTTCCATTTGTACAGGGCGATTTAAAAGCGCGAAAAGTATCTATCTTTACGCATATTTCGCAAGGTACGAATACCAATCCGGCGCTTGGCGCGGAAATTATAAACAATTTGGAACTTAAACTTCCCGCGGGCGCTATATCCGTATATGACGGCGACTCTTACGCCGGCGACGCTCTTATGAATTTTTTGGCGGACGGTGAGAAACGCTTTATCTCTTACGGCGATGATTTGGCGTTAATAGGTACTGTTTCACACTCTTCATCCGTACTATTTGAGGGCGTTAAAATCTCAAAGGGCGTTTTGAGTATAACCGAAAAAACAATTTATGAGAAAACTTATACGATAAAAAATAACGATAAAATAGATAAAAATATCATCTTAGAGCACCCCTTTATCGCCGATACAAAGCTTGTAAATCCTATCAAATATGCTGAAAAAACAGCATCTTCATATAGATTTGAGTTTGTATCGCCTGCGGGTAAAGAGTTAAAATACAGCGTTAAAGAGGAGAGACCAAATACTTCGATTACGCGTATAGCCAATATGGATTATGCCAATATCATCGCTTTTTCGACCAATAAAAATTTCTCAAAATCGGTTAAAACCGCTCTTCAAGAAGCCGCAAAGCTTATGAGCAATCTCAAATATCAAGAGGATAGCTTGAAAAGAGCTAAAAACTTACTTCAAAATAATATTAACGAGCAAGAGAGAGTGCGTAAAAATATAGAGGCTGTGGGCAGCGAATCTACCGTAGGCAAAGAGTATGTCAAAAAATTAACCGCTCTTGATATTGACATAGAGAAAACTTTTAAGCAAATATCGGAGATTGAAGCGGACATTATAAAAGCACAGCAAGTATTTAACGACTATATCGAGGGATTAGAGTTGTAATAATATTTTTTTTCATTTGATACACAAATCTGTCAGTTTTATAATTCCGTTGCAACCAAAAGTATATGCAACGGAAATAAAATCAAAAGCGCCAAAAAAAGTATAATATATCATTGTTGTTGATATCTTTTTGGCTAAAAGTCTACATGTAAAGTAAAACTAAGCCTACATATATTAAAAATATTGATACAATTATGAGTATAATCCTTAACTACAACAACCAAATAAATACTGCATTTTGAAGCTTTAAAAAACCAAGAAAAATTATTTCTACATAACTAAATATTATATTAACAAAATGAATACTTCTGTTTTAAGATATTATGACAAATTTTTACTATGCATTCCATCGTGATTTTAAATTTAACAAGATTTGGTTACATAGTCTACATGTATATAATTTTTGAGGTATGATTTATTGGCAAATATCCTATTTGTCAGCAAAAGCAGTTATTTGACAAACTTCAAAGTTTCTTTACACAGTTTATGTCTTTTATGGTCATTACATGTATATTATTACTTTCCGATTACCGACTAAAACACGCTATTAATGTCTGCATATAAACTTACTAACGGGTTAGTACACAAAGTCAGCAGTCTGATTTTTATAGTATTGTTTATATGTCGCGGATTTGAAAATTAAAAGTGGGTTAATGGTTTTTATTTTTATTGACTATCTTCTCGTGCCACTCCAAAAGCGTTTTTTCAAAACCTATCCCAAAACTTTTATAAAAATCCAGCTCAATTTCCGTATAGTTTTGCCTAACCCATCCTCCAAAGTCGTGAGGATAGAGATATCCTTTGTTTAAGGGGCTTTTTAAGTGTTCGGGGACGCTTAACGATTTGTTCTCGCTAACGTATTTTTGCGCTTTGCCTATAGCTACATAAGAGCTGTTGGACTTTGGGCTGGAGGCAAGATATACAACGCATTGGGCGAGTATGATACGAGCTTCGGGGTAACCTATTTTGCTAACTAACAGCAGTGTGTTAGTCGCTACTGTTAACGCATTTGGGTTCGCGTTGCCTATATCCTCGCTTGATAATATAGCCAATCTTCTCGCGATAAAATCAGGACTCTCGCCGCCCTCTATCAATCTTGCCAAATAGTATAAAGCTGCGTTTATATCGCTGCCTCTTATGCTTTTTATCATCGCGGATATCAGATTATAGTGAGTATCATCGCTGCTAACGCCGTCTTTTAACGCATGAGGGCGAAGGTTTTTTAATAATTCCAAATCAATATTTTTGCTTACATGTAGAGCGTATTCTAAAAGGTTTAGCAACGATCTGCTATCGCCCGCGCTGGAATTTATAAGATATGATTTCGCATCTTTATCTATCGTAAATTCAAGCTTTTCTCGCACACGCTCTAACACCTTTTCCAAATCTTCAAATTCAAGCTGTTTAAATTCAAACAACATGGCGCGTGATCTAATTCCTGCCGTTAGTGAAAAATATGGGTTTTCGGTAGAAGCGCCGATAATTATGGCGGTACTGTTTTCCATAGGTATCAAGAGAACTTCTTGCTGCGTTTTTGAGAGTCTGTGCACTTCGTCTATAAAAACGATAGGTTTTGATAGAGTGTTTTGATATTGCGCGAAAATTTTGCGAAACTCCTCAACTTTTAAACTTGTGGCGTCAAGTTCGTAGAAGGGGCTATTTAGCATATTTGCCACAACTCTTGCCATCGTCGTTTTACCTGTACCTGGAGGTCCAAAAAACATAGAGTGCGGCATTTTACCGCTTTTTAAGAGTTTAAAAAACGGCGCGTTTTGGCTTGTTAAATGTTTTTGTCCGCATATATCTTCTATTTTTTTCGGTCTAAAAGATATGGCTAAATTTTCCATCAGTAATAGACTTTATTCTCTTTTAAAAAATCGCGCAATCCTTCGTACTCGGCATTTGTCAAAAAGCGATGTCTGCCGCTTTTTAAAATTCCAAGATCCACTATGCCGTAACTTACGCGTTTCAAATCAACTATTTCCGCGTCAAAATGAGCGAAAAACCGTCTAAGCTCTCTATTTTTCCCCTCGTTTATCATGACTTTGAGCTTTGCGTATCCTCCGCTGCTTCCAAATATCTGGTATGATAAAAACGGCGCGAAACTCATACTTTTTATTTTACTGTGCGAATGAGCGCCTTTGGACGCGTCAAGAAGTTCAAGTCCGTTTTGCATGGCGTCTGTCATAGCGTTGCTGATAGAACCTTTTATCTTTATATAATAAACTCTCTCAAGGTCGCTGCTCATCAAAGCGGAAGCTATAGGCGCAGCGTCTGTCAATAAAAGCAACCCTTCGCTCGCAAAATCCAATCTTCCCACGCTTATAAAATGCGCGAATTTCTTAGGCAAGGTGTCATATACGGTTTTTCTGCCTCTATCGTCTTTTTTGCTTACAAGCTCGCCTTTTGGCTTATTGTAGACAATGACGGTAAATTGCTCTTTTTTGAATATTCTATTGTTATTTACTTCAATCGCATCGTCGTAGCTTACTTTGGCTGACAAATCTGTATGGGTTTTGCCATTTACCCTTACTTTGCCTTCCTGTATCAATTTATCGGCTTCGCGGCGCGAATACTTTGTGTTGTGCGAAATAAATTTATTCAGACGCATAAGTTCGTTCATCAAGATATCCCCGCTTCTATCAAATCGTGAATATGTAAAACCCCTATCGGCATATTCTCTTTATTAACAACGACCAGCATTTGTATTTTATGCTGCTCTAAAAGCGCTAAAGCCTCGCTTGCCAACATATCTTTGTTGTTTAAGGTTTTAGGATCTTTAGCGGCGTAGACTAAAGCCGGCGAATTTATGGAAAAATTATCTTCCATCAAAGCGCGCCTCAAATCTCCATCGCTCAAAACAGCGCTTAGTTTTTTCTCTTTGTCGACAAGTATAACATTTCCCAATCTGCCGCAAGTCATAATGCTTATAACATCTTTCAAGGAGGCTTGTTCATCGGAAATCGGCAATTCAACTCTCATAATATCTTTTACTTTTACAAATAATCTTTTGCCAAGCGAACCGCCCGGATGAAACGAGGCAAAATCCTCTTTTTTAAAATTTCTCTTTTGCATTAAACAAACGGCAAGAGCGTCTCCAAAAGCCAGCGTTAAAGTAGTTGAACATGTAGGGGCGGCGTCTAACGGGCATGCCTCTTTTTCCACGTCTATAGGTAAAAAGATATCGCTGTATTTTCCCAAAGAACTCTTTTTTGATTTTGCCAAACCAATAAGCGTAATGCCAAATCTTTTAATATGCGGCAATATGCGTATCAACTCTTCGCTCTCGCCGCTATAACTGATGGCAAGCACCGCGTCGTCTTTGCTTATCATTCCCAGATCTCCGTGCATAGCCTCTGTCGGATGCAAAAAAAAGCTGCTTGTTCCGGTACTGGCGAAAGTTGCGGCTATCTTTGCCCCTATAAGTCCGCTTTTGCCAACTCCGGTAACGATTAACTTGCCTTTTATATTGTATATAGCCTCAACAGCCGCGTTTATGTCGTCTGTTAGCTTTTGGGCTGCGCGTCCTATCTCTTTTGCCTCAAGTTCTAAAACGCTTTTCGCAATTTTTGTAAAATCCATTTTTTGCCTTACATGATGAAAATTGTCGGAACAATAGTCGGATATTTTTTGAGATTTCTGAATATGTGTTTGCGTACGACTTGACGCACTTCGCTCTCCAAAACTCCCCTATTTTCTATGACGTCTTTTTTCGCGTTTGATAAAAATTGAACGAGCACTTCTTCCATCTCTTTTGAAAACTCTTTATCGTTTTTATCGGCTACAAGTCCGTAACTTACTACTTTTGGCTTTGAAATAAGCTTTTTCTCTTTTTTATCTATCTGTGCGATTATCATAACAACGCCCGAATCAGCCAATTGCTGACGATCCATAACTACATCGTGCTCTATTTGTTTATTTATCTGATTGTCAATAAAAATCTTTCCGACTTTTACGGTTTTTAACTTCTTGACATAACTGCAACATAGCTCGATTTGATCCCCATCTTCCATAAGAAGTATATTTTTTGGCTGTATGCCGCACTCTATCGCCGTCTCTTTATGTTTTACTATATGGTTAAACTCTCCGTGAACCGGCAGAAAAAACTTCGGTTTTACAAGACGAAGCATAAGCTTTTGCTCTTCTTGTGCAGCATGTCCGCTTACATGTATCTCGCTAAAATCTTGATACGCGACGCTGGCACCGCTTTTAAGCAAGAAATTTAAAACCGTGGAAACGCTGCCCTCATTGCCAGGAATTGCTTTAGCGGATATAATAATTTGATCTGTCGGTTTTATCTTGATATGGCGGTGTTCGTCCGTAGCCATCCTGTAAAGCGCCGCCATAGTTTCGCCTTGAGAACCCGTTGTTACTATCAAAACCTCATTATCGCTGTATTTACTTACTTCGTGAGCGTCTATAAATATGCTTTTATCTAAAGTTATATATCCAAGCTCTATGGCTGTAAAAATATTTCTCTCCATAGAGCGCCCTATAACGCACACTTTTCTGCCGTGATTAAGCCCGTGGCAAATAGCTTGATAGACTCTGTGGATATTTGAACTAAAGGTAGACATAATAACTCTGCCTTTAGCTTTGGAGAATATAGCGTCAAACGTTTTTCCAACAGAACTCTCTGACCTTGTAAATCCCTCTTTATGCGAATTTGTACTATCGCTTAAAAGGCACAAAACCCCCTCTTCCCCGTAATGCGCGAGCCTATGCAAATCGGTAGGATATCCATCTATTGGGGTATGGTCTATTTTAAAATCGCCCGTATGTATAATTGTACCCGCTTTAGTTTTTATGATAAGAGCCGAAGAATCCACAATAGAGTGAGTAATATGTATCCACTCCACTTCAAATTCGCCTATTTTGTAGATTTTTCTCTTTTCAACAGGACGAAATAAGCTTCTTGCGCTTTTCAATCCATGTTCTTCAAGTTTATTTGATATCATACCAAGCGGCATAGGAGTAGCGTAAAGCGGCAGCTGCATCTCTTTAAAAAGATACGGGATAGCGCCTATATGGTCCTCGTGGGCATGCGTTATCAAAATACCGGCGATTTTATTTTTTATACTTCTCAAATAACTAAAATCCGGAACCAATATATCGACTCCCGGCATATCGTTATCCGGAAAACTCATACCTGCGTCAATAATAATAGCGCTTGTGTTAGTCTCCACAACCATAATATTTCCGCCTATTTCGCCAAGTCCACCAAGCGGTGTTATGCGGATTTTATGGGAATTATTCTCTATTTTTTTAAATGAATCCAATCTATCTTGATGCGATTTTTTGTTAGCGTCTATCGCGTTTTGAAGCGCTTTTTGCCAAGATTCGTTTCCGCCAATTGGAGATGGGGGGATATTGGTTCTTTTACGTCTTTTGGCAATATTTCTAACTACATTTTCACCATCCGTGTTATCGGTAGCATTTTTGTCGTTTTGTTTTACATTTTGGTTATTTGGGTCCTCTTTTTTAACCTCACTCTTTTTTTTACGACGCCACAAAGCGCGTTTTTTCTGTACTTTTTGCGTACTTTCATCTGTTTCGTTTTTGTTTGTATCCATAATCTTTACCTCAGTTTTAATTTTTTAGTCGGCTAAACTGTTAAAAAGACGAAAGTGTAACTCTGCTGTGAGTTCATGAGGGCGAAGATTTGTATCAATTTCAAGCTCGTTAAAAACTTCAAAAAGTCTTTTTTGGTCGTAATAGTTGGAAAGATTTTTTTTCAACATCTTTCCCGGACTTTTAAAAGCTTTTGATAAATATGCCTTAAATCCGCGAAAAATACCTTCAGTATCTCTCTTTTTCTCCACTTTTACAACCGAAGAGATAATCTTGGGAGGCGGATTAAACGCCTCTTTGGGCACATCAAATAATATGCGCGTATCGCTTAAAACGGACGCTAAAACAGATAAAGAAGAGTATTTCAATGGAGGAGCGGTAAGCTTGAGAGCCACCTCTTTTTGCACCATCAGTATCATTCCGATACAATTTGTATCTTCATAAGCTTTATGAATAATGGGCGTCGTTATATAATATGGTATATTAGCGACTATCCAATATGGAGAATTTTTCAAGCTTTTATCTTGCCAATGTTCCATCACATCGCCAAAAATAAGCTCTAATTGTCCTGTTTTTATCTCTTCTTTGAACGCTATTTTTAAGTGTTCGTACAAATCTTCATCAACTTCATAAGCAAGCAAGGCGTATCGCCCAAGCAACGCTTTCGTCAAATCACCTAATCCAGGCCCGATTTCAACAAGGCTCAAACCTCTCATGTCGGGCATCGATTGGATAATTTTATCTATAACAGTCGTATCAGTCAAAAAATTCTGACCAAAATATTTTTTCGCTTTTATATAACCAACCATTTTTTGAGCTAAACCCAAGAGTATATCCCATTTTTGCTTATATAATTGTTACACGAGAAATTACTTATAAATTTTTACCGCTTCAAGAGCGTTTCAGTCGTTTTTTTTAAATGGTTCGCTATTATCTTTAAAAAATTTTACGGAGTTTTTATGCAAACTTTTGCGAAGCGAATCATCCCCTGTCTTGACGTGAAAAACGGTCGTGTCGTTAAAGGAATAAATTTTATAGATCTTCAAGACGCCGGCGATCCTGTGGAAGTAGCGAGAAGATACAACGACGAAGGCGCGGACGAATTATGCTTTTTAGATATCACGGCAAGTAATGAAAAAAGAGATACTATTATCGATTTGGTAGCTAAAGTCGCTAAAGAGGTTTTCATACCGCTGACTGTTGGCGGCGGAATTAGAAAACTTGAAGATATTTATAAACTGCTACATGTAGGGTGTGATAAAGTTAGTATAAATTCCGCCGCAATTGACGATCCGGAACTAATAACAAAAGCCGCTTCACGCTTTGGTTCTCAATGTATAGTAGTGGCAATCGATGCAAAAAAAAACGGCAATAGTTGGCATATATATAAACACGGTGGACGTATAGATATGGGAATTGATGCGCTTGCTTGGGCAAAAGAAGTTGAAGATAGAGGTGCCGGCGAGATACTTTTAACCTCTATGGATAAAGACGGCACAAAAGACGGATACGATATAGAATTAACCTCTAAAATGAGTCAAATGTTAAATATTCCAGTCATTGCCAGCGGCGGAGCTGGAACCATGGAACACATAAAAGAAGTATTTTTAAACTATGCGGACGCGGCGTTGGCGGCTTCGATATTTCACTTCAAAGAGATAGAGATAATGGATTTGAAAAGATATCTAAAAAATGAAGGAGTTGCTGTTAGACTATGATAGTTTGCGCAGGAAATAACGAAAACTTTTCATTCGCAACGCCTATAGGTGTAGGACTTGTAAATGCCTCTATAAATTTAACAAAATTGTTTGTCACACAAAAACCAAAAAATATTCTTTTTGTGGGTACTGTCGGAAGCTATGGAAAATTTAAAGAGTTTGACATTGTGTCTTCAAATAGCGCGACAAATATAGAAATAGGATTTTTAGAGAACCTCTCATATAGTCCTGTTTTAGAGCAAATAAATGGAATTGATATCAATGTTTCACATGAAACATCGCAAAAAGTCGTTGTAAATTCAAGTAATTTTATCACATCAAACAGCGCTCAATCGGTGCTGTTTTTAAAATATGGATTGGATTTGGAAAATATGGAATTTTTTGCGGTTTTAAAGGTGGCGCAGAAATTTTGCGTCGCGTCTTTGGGGTTTTTTTGCGTAACAAATTATTGCGACCAAAATGCTCACAAAGAGTTCTTGCAAAATCAAGCAAAAGCGAAAACTATCTTAGAAAATGCCGTCTTTAAAGACTATAAAAAGTTTTTACAATGAAACAAAATATACTTGATTTGACAAAAAAAGAGTTGGAAAACGAAGTAAAACCATCTTTTAGAGCAAACCAAATATATCAATGGATATATCAAAAATATGCGAACTCTTTTGAGGATATGCTAAATCTACCAAAAAATCTACGCGCCGAACTTGCGGAAAAATATACTCTCTCTCCCATTAGTTTAGTCAAAGAGGAGCAAAGCAAAGATGGAAGTAAAAAATATCTGTTCGCGCTGAAAGACAATTTAACGATTGAAACGGTTTTGCTTCCTATGAAACTTGAAGAGTTGGACGAAGAAGGTAAAAGAGTTCATCATGCGAGATACACTATTTGTGTATCTTCGCAAGTCGGTTGTAAAATTGGCTGTGCTTTTTGTCTTACCGGAAAAAGCGGATTTGTGAGAAATCTAGGTGCCGGTGAAATAGTAGCTCAGGTTCTCTTTTTAAAAAAGATAAACAATATAGACGCCCAAAGACGCGTAAATATAGTTTATATGGGTATGGGCGAACCTCTTGACAATCTGCAAAACGTCGTAAAAGCGGTTGGTATTTTCGCTGATATTGACGGTCTTAGCATTAGTCCCCGCAGACAAACCATCTCTACAAGCGGACTTAGCCCGCAAATAGTAAAGCTTGGCAAAATGGATATCGGCGCGCTTTTGGCTATATCTTTGCACGCGATTGACGATGAAACCAGAGTAAAACTTATGCCGATAAACAAAGCGTACAATATAAAATCCATCATAGACGCCGTGAAAACTTTTCCTATCGATATGAGAAAAAGAGTGTTGTTTGAGTATTTAATCATAAAAGATATAAACGATTCGATACAGAGCGCTAAAAAATTGGTTAAACTGCTAAGCGGCATAAAAGCGAAGGTAAATCTCATATATTTCAATTCTCACGTCGGAAGCGATTTTCAAAGACCAAGTGAGAGAGACGTTACGGCTTTTGCCGATTTTTTAAATTCACACGGATTGCTTTGCACCATACGTCAATCAAAAGGTCTTGACATAAGCGCGGCGTGCGGACAATTAAAACAAAGGCTGAAAAATGAGTTGGCTTGATATATCGTTATTTACTTTAGTGGGCATTGTTGTTATTGTGGCGATTGTGGCGTTAATAAAAATTATTTTTTTTGACAAATAATCATAAGGTTTTTTTGAGTATAATTTTCTCAATCTAAGGGGTTTTTATGAGTTTAAGTAGTAAAAAAATTTCTAAAGTTGCTCTATTTTTAGCTTTCGTATTCATCATTGCATATTTTGTGATAAATTCGCTTGACAATACATACAGACTACCGCCTAAACCGGATATTCGCATCAATGATTCTACACTGCTTGGAGTTGACACTAATGATAATGGTGTACGCGACGATGTGGAGCGATGGATATATCAAACTTACGATACGTACATACCTTGTATCAAACAAGATATAAGTGTAGAGTCGTCAAGCGGTGAATTTTATACCACAACTATCAAAGAGTGTAACGGCGAACCTGTGCAATATCATCAAATCATACGAGAGATAGCCATGCAATACGCTAGAGCATATCAGACTATCCTAAAAAATCCTGAAAACTATGAAAAAAATATTGAACTTGAAGATGCAGCGTATTATTGTAATAGATATTTTACTATAAATATGGAAGATACGAACAAGTCAATCTTGATAGATCATACTATAGCTTCAAAACTCAAAGCTGTTCAACTCAATACACAAAGCCGTATAAAAGCATATGAAAAATATACAAAACAGTTAAATGGTACTATTTATGAATTTGAGCAAGGATTTTATAAAAAATATTGTGATTTTGATGTGGATACTCTTCTAAATAACTAGCGATTAGTCAAAATCACTTGGTAACAGAGCGTATAAAGTCGCTCTGTACGTCTATTTGCGACTTAAAGTTGTAATGCTTGTTTTTGTATTCAAAACTCAACTCATCTGCATGCAGTAATAACCGCTGGGCTCTTGTAAGCTTTAATCTCAACTCCAAATCCATCTTCTCGTCCAGATATAACGCTGTCATTTTAGCGTCTATTCCATAAATAGGATCACCTATAATAGAATGTTCCACGTGAAACATATGTACTCTTATTTGATGTTGACGCCCTGTTTTAGGCTGTGCTAATATTAATGTCGCATCTAAATCCTCAAAATATTTGAGCGGTTTTATCACAGTTACGGCATTAGCACCTCGCTCATTTATGTATACTTTCATCTTTACGTTTTCAAAATTTCCATTTACCAAAATAGGCGCGCTTATCACCATCTCATTTTCCACCCTACCCCGTACAAGGGCTTTATATTTTTTTTCAATTTCTCTTTGTGAAAAAAGTTTTTTTAACTCACCCTCATATTCTTTGCTTTTTGAAACGATGATAAGCCCGCTTGTCTCTTTGTCAAGCCTGTGAACAACATTTGAGTTTTTACCGTATAAATATTTTATCTCATCATTTAATGAGTAGACTGTTGTTCTGCTTCTTGGATGTGTCAAAACTCCGCTCGGTTTTTCAAAAACAGCAAAAAATTCATTTTCGTATACAGGCCGTAAACCTTTAGGATTTGGTTCGTATATCAAAAGCGCGGCTTCACCTTTTATGATATCTGATTTACGAGATACAATCTCGGTATTACAAAAAAGTTGGCGTTTATCTATAATCTTCTGCGCTTCTTTCATAGAAAAACCCATCTCGTACACCAAAAACGCCCACGCTTTTATCTCGTTTCTTATCACAACTTTTTTAGAAATGTAAGGCAATTTTTACTCTCTTTTAGTTAAAATCTTATTTCTTATAATAGATGTATTTTTATATTTAATTCTAAAAATATAATACCCTTTTTGACACAAAAACGGGCAATACAAAATCTAATTATATCTTTTTTAAGGGTTATAGATGGTAGAGAGGTATGCAAGGGCGCAAATGAAGCGATTATGGACAATTGAGGCAAAATATAATGCCTGGTTGAGAGTTGAAAAATCAGCCGTTAAAGCTTGGAATAAATTGGGACTTATACCGGATAACGATTGCGAAAAGATACTTAAAAACGCTCTATTCGATATAGACAGAATTGAAGCGATAGAGAAAGAGACAAAGCACGACGTTATCGCATTTTTAACCTCTGTTTCAGAGAGTTTGGGAAATGAGAGTCGTTTTGTGCATTATGGCATGACAAGTTCTGACTGCATAGACACGGCAGTGGCTTTACAAGTAAAAGAGTCGTTAGAGCTTATAATAGAAGATGTAAAATCTTTATTAAATACCATAAAATTAAGAGCTAAAGAGCATAAATATACGCTAATGGTAGGACGCAGTCACGGCATACACGGCGAACCGATAACATTTGGACTTGTGCTCGCGATATGGTATGACGAAATAAAAAGAAGTCTTGAAAATCTCTTACATGTAAAGAAAGTGATAAGCGTTGGAAAGATAAGCGGTGCTATGGGTAACTTTGCCCACGCCCCTGTTGAGCTTGAAGATATAGTTTGCTACGAACTTGGTCTCTCCCCAGCACCTGCTTCAAATCAAATAATACAACGAGATCGTTACGCCGCGCTCTTTAACGCATTAGCTCTGCTTGCCTCTTCGTGCGAAAAAATAGCTGTTGCAGTGCGTCACTATCAACGAACGGAAGTTTATGAAGCGGAAGAGTTTTTCTCCAAAGGGCAAAAAGGAAGCTCTGCAATGCCTCACAAAAGAAATCCCGTACTTAGCGAAAATATCACGGGACTTTGCCGTATGATACGAAGTTATGCCGCGCCCGCTTTGGAAAACGTGGCTTTATGGCATGAAAGAGACATAAGCCATAGCTCCGTTGAAAGATTTATACTGCCGGATGGTTTTATCACGACGGATTTTATGCTTTCCCGTTTGACCGAACTTTTGCAAAATCTGGTCGTATACCCCAAAAATATGTTAAAAAATCTAAATCTAACAGGAGGTCTTGTATTTTCTCAACGCATTTTGCTGGAACTTCCCGCAAAAAACGTATCAAGAGAAGACGCTTACAAAATAGTGCAAAAAAACGCTATGAAAGTTTGGGAAGATTTACAACAAGGGAAAACTGCAGTGAATGAAAAAGGAGAGAGTCTCTTTTTGCAAAATCTGCTTTTGGATGATGATTTAAAAGCAAAGCTCACGGAAGATGAGATACGAAACTGCTTTAATTACGATTATTATACAAAAAATGTTGATAGAATTTTTAATCGTGTTTTTGGGGAGAGTGAAAAATAATGCTTACTGTTATCAAAAGAAACGGCAGAACGGAACCGCTTGATATTTCAAAGATTAAAAAATATACCTCTTCAGCCGTTGAGGGATTGGAGAATGTTAGTTTAAGCGAGCTTGAAGTAGACGCCAAGATACAGTTTCGCGATCAAATAAGCACTGCCGAGATACAACAAACTCTTATCAAAACGGCAGTAGACAAGATAGATATAGATAGACCCAACTGGACTTTTGTCGCAGCACGCCTCTTTTTGTACGATTTATATCATAAAGTGAACGGTTTTTCGGGATATGGGCATTTAAGAGACTATCTTGCAAAAGGCGAGAAAGAGGGACGAATCATCTTAGGGCTTAAAGAAAAATACGATTTGGACGATTTAAATAATCACATAGACGTATCGCGCGACTTACAATTTACATATCTTGGCGTAAAAACGCTGCATGATAGATATCTTTTAAAAAATCGCAAAGGCGAACCGATAGAACTCCCGCAGCATATGTTTATGGCGATAGCTATGTTTTTAGCGCAAAACGAGTTCAACCCGCAAGATTGGGCGAAAAAGTTTTATGACTTAGTCAGTAAATTTGAAGTTATGCCGGCTACCCCTACCCTTTCAAATGCTAGAACCTCGCGTCATCAATTAAGCTCTTGCTACATCGGCTCAACTCCCGACAATATAGAGGGAATCTTTGATAGCTTCAAAGAGATGTCGCTTTTAAGCAAATATGGCGGCGGTATCGGCTGGGATTGGAATTTAGTACGTGCAATGGGCGGAATGATAGACGGGCACAAAAATGCAGCCGGCGGCATTATACCATTTTTAAAAATCACAAATGACATTGCTGTAGCCGTTGACCAACTCGGAACAAGAAAAGGGGCAATTGCTGTTTATATAGAGCCTTGGCATATGGATGTATCCGACTTTTTGGATTTGAAAAAAAATTCCGGCGAAGAGAGACGCCGCACGCACGAACTGTTCCCTGCTCTTTGGATAAACGACCTTTTTATGAAAAGAATAGAACAAGATGGTATGTGGACACTTTTTGACCCTGCTGATACGCCTGATTTGTGTGAGCTATACGACGCAGAATTTGAGAAAAGATATGAAGAGTATGAAAAAAATCCCAATATTCCAAAAGAGTTCATAAAAGCCAAAGAGCTTTGGAAAAAGATACTTACAAACTATTTTGAATCCGGAAGTCCGTTTTTATGCTTTAAAGACAACGCCAACAGAGCCAACCCAAATAACCACACGGGAATTATA
Source organism: Campylobacteraceae bacterium (assembly GCA_031263195.1). Lineage (GTDB taxonomy): Bacteria > Campylobacterota > Campylobacteria > Campylobacterales > Campylobacteraceae > JAIRKW01. The sequence goes on from JAISGD010000027.1 coordinate 28,726, forward strand.
AGAAGCTCCAACCTTTGCACCGAGATATTTCAAAATACACAACCAAACCACTATATGATAAAAGTCATTTATAACGACGGCAGCGAAAGTCTGTTTGAAGAAGACGAGGATGTAAAAATAGACGGCGGAATAACCAAGAAAGCCAAAAAGATAACCGCGCTTGACTCCGTCAGAGGAAAAGATGTATTTATCGTGGAAAAAGCCGTGCGAGAGGGAAAAACCGCCGTTTGTAATTTAGCCAGCATAAACCTTTCCAAAGTAAATACAAAAGAAGATATAGAAAGAGTTGTGCCCATAGCCATTAGAATGCTTGACAACGTTATAGATCTAAACTTTTATCCGCATGCCAAAGTCAAACACACCAACTTATTATCGCGCTCTATAGGTCTTGGAATAATGGGGGAAGCGCAAATGTTGGCAGAGCACGGCATATCGTGGGGCGGGCATGAGCATTTGACAAAGATAGACGAGATAATGGAAGCGATAAGTTACAACGCCATAAAAGCCTCGAGCAATCTAAGCTTGGAAAAAGGCGTTTATCCGGAATTTGAAGGTTCAAAATGGAGCAAAGGAATTTTCCCTATAGATATAGCAAATGAAAACGCGAAAAAGCTTGTAGACAGAGGCGGACTTTTTGGCTATTCGTATGATTGGGAAAAATTGAAAGAAAAGGTAAAAACAGATGGTATGAGAAACGGGTACCTTATGGCTATCGCGCCTACAAGTTCCATATCCATACTGGTCGGTACCACACAAACGATAGAACCTGTTTATAAAAGAAAATGGTTTGAGGAAAATTTATCGGGAATGATACCGGTTACCGCCCCAAAACTCTCACCTGATACTTGGAACTTTTATACTCCGGCATACGAACTTGACCAAAAGCTTTTGATACAAGCGGGCGCTGTTCGTCAAAAATGGATAGACCAAGGGCAAAGCTTAAATATCTTTATCACTCTTGATAAAGCGAGCGGAAAATATCTAAACGATATCTACATGTTAGGTTGGAAACTGGGACTGAAGTCGGTATATTATCTAAGAAGTCAATCGCCGGAAACAACCTCCGTAGACGTAGCCGACAGAAGTATTGAATGCGAAGGATGCCAATAAAAGTAAGATTTTGGGAGTATAAATTTTAGTCTATACTCTCAAAGCTTTCTACTATGCTCTTTTTGTTCTTTTGTATCTGGTTTAAAACTAAAACCCAACCCTTCTACGATAAAAAACAAAATTCCATGTAATCTGGAAAAATACAACAAATATATATTTATGAGATAAAATTATGTTTAATGGTCAAAGTTTATAAAAAAACTAAGTATACATTGGGTATTTACACAAAAAATAATAGTTCAACTATAAAAGCGATAGTTGCTGTTTTGGTAATCTGTCCTCAAAAAAATATCTTGCTAATTTATATTTTATACCAATCAAAACATAATTGCTCTCTCAAGACATTTTCTACATTGCAAAATTTTTTGTAATTTTCAAATATTTTAACTACTATCAATGCTCTCTACAAAAACATTGATGTTAAAATCAGATTTTTTCATTTTATCATCACTGCAATTGAATTTTGCCTGCTTTTTGACTGCTCCTAATACTATATATCGTTTTGCTCCATTTTTTCAAGCTCTTGCTCAATGGTGGTGGTACCAATATTTTCTAAATAGGGCTTTAAAATATACTTCGTTGAATCTATAAGATTGCTTTCAATGAAACTTATGATAAAAGAGTGATTTGCTGCTTCCAAAACATCATAATATTTATGTTATTACCGCTGAAATAATCTATAGCAGTAATCTTATCGAAATTTACCCTTTTGACATTCTTTTTCGTGTTGTCGGATCAAGATATTTTTTTCTAACCCTAATGCTTTTTGGCGTTACCTCGACTACTTCATCGTCCTCTATCCATTCAAGCGCGCGTTCTAGATTTAGTTTACGCGGAGGGACTAATTTTATAGCGTCATCGCTTCCGGAAGCTCTTACGTTTGTTAAATTTTTGCCTTTTATAGGATTTACGTCAAGATCGTTAGGGCGCGAGTGTTCGCCGATTACCATACCGACATAAACTTTTGTTTGCGGATCTATAAACAGTACGCCTCTATCTTGCAAATTCCACAAAGAGTATCCAAGCGCCACGCCGTTTTCCATAGAGACGAGCGAACCATTTGAGCGATGTTCAACACTGCCGCTTAACGGACGAAAATCCAAAAACGAGTGATTCATTACGCCCTCGCCTTTTGTGTCTGTCAAAAATTGACTTCTAAAGCCGATAAGTCCGCGCGCTGGTATCTCAAACTCTATTCTCGTTTGTCCATCTCCTGTGGGATTCATAGCGGTCATTTCAGCTTTTCGTTTTCCAAGTTTTTCTATGACGGTTCCCGTGCAATCATCCGGAACATCTATAACCAAATGTTCAAACGGTTCTAATTTCACGCCGTTTTCTTCTTTGATGATAACTTCTGGTCTTCCTAAAGAGAATTCAAACCCCTCTCTTCTCATATTTTCAGCCAAAATGGTTATTTGAAGCTCTCCTCTACCGGAAACTTTAAACTTGCCTTCGCCGATACTTTCATATTTCATAGCGATATTTGTCTTAACTTCATTTTCAAGTCTTTCTGAAATTTTATTTGAAGTTACGTATTTTCCGTCAAGTCCGGCTAAAGGACTGTCATTTACCGCAAAAAGAACACTCAGAGTTGGCTCTTCAATATGCAAAGGATCAAGCGGCATAGGATCAGCCGGATCTACTATGCTATCTCCCACATCAAGCGCGTCAAAGCCTGCTATCGCGATAATATCGCCTGAATTTGCCTCGTTTATGTCAAGCCTTTCCAAACCTTTAAACCCTATAAGCTTACTGATGCGTCCGTTTATCCTCTCGCCGCTTGCTTTAGCGAGCATAACGGTTTGATTTTTTTTGATAGTGCCATTAAATACGCGCGCTATGCCTATTTTGCCAACGTAATTGTCATAATCAAGTGTGAAAACTTGAACTTGCACGGGATTTTCATCTTTACCGCTCGGATTTGGAATATGAGCGGTTATCACTTCAAAAAGCGGTTCAAGATTTTTGTTTTCGTCGCTTAAGCTTTTTTTGGCATATCCGTCTCGCGCCGCAGCATAAATTATCGGAAAATCAAGTTGCTCGTCATTCGCGTCAAGCGCTACAAACAGATCGAATATCTCGTTTACCACGCGTTCGGGATCTGCTGCGGGTTTATCTATTTTATTTATGACGACTATAGGTTTTAATCCGAATCCCAACGCTTTTTTGACAACAAATTTGGTTTGCGGCATAACGCCTTCTTGTGCGTCCACCAACAATAAAACGCCATCAACCATCTTTAACACTCGCTCTACTTCGCCGCCAAAATCGGCATGTCCTGGAGTGTCTATGATATTAATTTTATAACCTTTATAAGCAATGGAAGTGTTTTTGGAAAGAATTGTTATACCTCTTTCCTTTTCAATGTCATTACTGTCCATCATTCGTTCGCCAGCAGTTTGATGTTCGGCAAAAGTTCCCGATTGTTTCAAAAGTTCATCTACCAAAGTGGTTTTGCCGTGGTCAACGTGAGCGATGACAGCAATATTTCTTATCATACTCAAATAATACTCCTAAATTTAATAAGGGCAGTATTTTACCTAAAATATACTATAAATGGTATTAAGCATAAAGTTTTTCACATTTTCACATTTTACACTGAAAGTTTTTCACATGTACGTTTGAGAGTATTTTAGGATACTTGACATAAGTTGTAATAAACTTTTCACTATTTTAAATACACAATCATTTAAATTAATATATTTTTATTAAATATTAAGTATTAACGTTATAAGATTTTCTATTTCTATAAACTTACAATGAAGGAGTTACAATGTCACCTATAACCCAATCCCCCTTTACAATAAATTTCAAACGATTTATATTTTACTTTATAGCTTCTACTCTACTCTTAGATCTTTTTCTTTTTGCTTCCCCCCTAACCCCCGACACCACTTCTCCTAAAAACACTC
>JAISGD010000003.1 GCA_031263195.1 Campylobacteraceae bacterium
TGGTGGTAAGGGTCACAGGATGCAAAATTGACAAGGCGAAGCGTAACGGAATTTACCGACCTGCCCATCAGGCTGGAAAGTTCTATGATTTCGGGCGTTCTGCGGTGCATTTTGCCAAAAGGCAGTTTCAAATACAGGTTGAACGCCAAAATCATTTCTTCGCGTGTCTATTTCTCGCCTCTCATAACTGTTCCCACCTCCCGTTGTTAAAATAGTGAATTTCCGTAACGCCCGAATTTGACTGTTCCTCATCTAATGGATAAAACGAACCGTTTTCAACGCTCAAACCTTCGTAATAAAGTTCGCCGTCATCGTCATAAAGGCGAAAAAGAAATTTGTGCCTTTCCGTTTTGTACTTCTGGTCTTCTCTTATACGCCCTTTTTCTTCAGATAGCGTTGTGCGAGTTATAATATACGGTTTCATATTGATTATGCTGTTAATTTATTGTTACCTATCTGTTTAAATGCCGCACTTCTGCTACCCTCAAAATAGTAATCGTTGGGAAACGATTGCAGGCGGGCGGCTTCGCGAATGGTTATTGAGCGTACATTTTCTATGTGTCGGATTAAGAGTTGGGTAAATATAATAATGCCCATCCATTGCAATGTGGGCAACAACCGTATGACTGCAACCGTAAGGATCAACTACTTGAAAACGATTAAGAAAAGTTTCTTTGTTTTTGTGATGTTGCAGGCGGGCAGGAATTTTTGAGTAATTAATTCTTTTCTTTTCATTTAACCACATATCCACTGCCATTTTATATATTTCACGATCATTTTCGTTATTATATCTGGCAATATGTTGAGTCGTAAAGTCAAAAACACTGTTACGAATGTTTGCTTTTTTCAAATATGTCATTTCTGAAAGCGGCTTTGTATATTTTATCGGTTTGCATAAATGCCCTTCATTATTTTTTCTTTCAGGCAAATCAATGAATAAATCTTTCAGAACTTTGTAGTTGTATTTTTCAGGGTTCAAATCTGGATAATGGTATGTGGTATGATTTCCGTTTTTATCTTTGATTTTCCAGCCAACAATTATAACCCTCTGCCTACGCTGTAAAACTCCGTGTTCGGAAGCTATTTGTACTTTTAACTCCATTTTATAACCAGCTTTTTCTACCAATCCGGTAAGGTCTTTCAGTGGTTCGCCGTTCTTGGCAGTGCGGATACCTAAAACATTTTCAAATACAAACATTTTCGGCTGATAGCGTTCTAAAAACTTGACATAATATTTATATAACTCGTTGCGTGGGTCATTTTCTACAGCTTTACCCATTCGGGCGCGACCCGCAACAGAATATGCCTGACAAGGTGGACCACCTACTATAATATCAATTTTTTTGCCGCCTATCAGGTTATCAATACTTTTAAAAAGCTCTGAAATAGTTTTTTCACCGATTTCGGACTGTATTACAGTGTCAGTAACGGATTTTGGGACTTGATTCCAAAGTTTGCTACCATCCTCTTTTTCCTGTTTCTCATACAAATATTTTTCGTAAACGGATAATTTGTCTTGGCTATTCAGGTAATGAAAAGCGGCACGGGTTTTGAGGGTATCGCAGGCATACCTGTCCATTTCAATATGCGCCAAAGGTGTGTATCCCGCCCGAATAAAGCCTTCGGACAAGCCGCCTGCACCGGCAAACAAATCTATGAAATTTAGAGTATGCAACATATCCAATTTACCAAAATACATGTCCGTTATTCCTCATATTTTATCGTTAATTCGTCTTCGCAATTCAAAATTGTTAATGCTTCTCTTATTCTGTCAAACTTTGTAGAATTAACAATATTGACATATAAACAATAAGTATCATTCAACTTTTCATAATCTTTATCAAATCGTTCAATATTAATGTTATCTGCCATTATTATTCTATTTCGAAGACTGGTTGTGAAAAATAATTCAGGCGATAGTTCAAATAACTGTTTGAATACTGAAATATAAAAGTCTCTTGCAGAAGATACATCAGTTCGTTGTCCAAATAAAATGTAATATCTTATTTTTCTGCCATTAGAGTCTTTTGTATCAAATATATTTATTTCGTCATTTTCGTATGTATTGTCTATTTGAATATCAGGATATTGCCAAATATGCAAAAACCGTTCTGTGACTGCTTTCGTGCGGTTTTCAATTTCCGCTTTATTCCAAATCTCTTTTTCTTTTAAATCGCTGTTAAGCCAAAGACGGCTAAATTTGTAACCTTGTTCCCCGCCATCAACATTCATATCGCGTTTTTCAACAAATGACTTGTTGCTCAATTTTCCATTATTGCCCGCAAGGGTCATATTACCAATCGTATTCAAGTAATTTTCTTTGATAAAAATGTATTCTTCTTCGCCAAGTTCAATTTTCCATTTAGGGTCAGGATTTTGCGGGAAAATATGTTCTACTGTAATTTTTTCGTTTCCCTCAATAACAACAGGTTCATTATTTTTATAATTCTCCAATCGTTCAAAAAAGTAAGTACGGTTTTTTGTCTTGATATTGTAAACATCTTTTCCTTTTAAAGAATTTGACACCTCATTATTTTTTGGAAATCTTTGATAACGCGACATCTCTAATAATTTTTTTTGAACTGAAAACAGATAATTCTTAATATCTATTTTTTCGTACAAGCTCATGAAAATTTTGTTCAGAGCATTTGTAGGCAAACCAACGATAAACCTGCGCCATACAAAAGATTGGATTAACTCTAAAACTGCAATAAATATTTGTCTATCAATAATTTGATTGCTGAAATCTTCATAAACTTTCATTAAAAACGGATAAGCAACATTTATTTCGAGTTGATTGATATATTTTAATTGTCTGCGAATTTCCGCATCGGTTTCATTTTTTGGATTGAGAAGTTTGTTGTAAAATTTCACTAATGATTTTAATTCAGAAAGCACAATTTCCAATTCATCGACTGTTGTTGTCGGATATTTTTGTTTGAATTTGAAATAAACATCTTTTTTATTGGGAATTTCTTTGTTTTTCAGCGTAAGGAAATCGCGAATGAAATCCGAAACCATACTGATATTCAGCGTTTCCTCTTTTGCATTTTGCTCTATTATTTCCCAATAATTTTTATAGATATTGTTCTGTTCGCGTTGTTTCAATCCCATTAAAATATAGTTGCGAATTAAATCAGCCTGCGACAAATCAAGTCCGGTCGAATTCAAACTTTCAAAAATCCGTTGTGGATTGTCTTTCGCTCTGTCAAGCGAAATATCTACAAAAACAAGTTTTGACAAACCTTTCAAAACAGTTTCGTAATTTTCTGCATTTATATGATTTTTGAAAAAGTTAAAATTATCAATAATACGCGAATAACCGCCTGAAAATTCGTCTGTTCCGTCAGAATTTAAAATAAAACGCAATGCCTCTTTGTTATTTTCGGTGGGTTTCAGTTTTAATTTTTCAGTTTCAGGCGCAAACTCGTTAATCAAATACATTTTTTGTATTCTGTTGACAAGATTTTCGTTGCCCATTTGCTTTACCAATCTATATAGAGCGCTATAAATTAATGTTATTGTGGTTAATCTTTGCTGTCCGTCAATGATTGTCAATTCATTTAATCCCGTTGCAGAATAAACATCATCGTGAATATAAACGATACTTCCGATAAAATGTGCGTTGTCGCTACTATCGGCAATTCTAATAATATCATTGAATAATTGCTGGCACTCTTTCACTGTCCAATCATAATTTCGCTGGTACACAGGAATAGCAAAAGTTGTTTCGCTTGTTGCCAAGAATCTGTCTATTTTGGTTTCGCTTGCTTTCATATTTTATAAAATTCAAATGATAAGAAACGGGGTTGTAAAATATACTTGTCCATTTCGATATGTGCTAAAGGCGTAAATCCTCCCCTGATAAAACCTTCTGACAAACCACCCGCACCTGCAAATATATCTATTAAATTCATGAAGCAGTTATTTTATTTATAATTATCAAAACATGATATGTAATATTTGATAGTATTGAATTTTTGCTGAACAATTTTATTCCTAATTATTCTAGTTGTGTGATTTTAGATAAAATTACATTATACCATATAAAATTATGATTTTAAATAAAAGTCGTTTGCAAAAACAAAATAGAGGCACATGTTATGATTTGCAAGATTTTACAATAAGACATGTGAGCGATGAATTTGAATCAACATGTAGTTGTCAGCAAAAGTATTTAGGAGGTGGAAAACAAGAGTACTATTTGGAGAAGAAATATAAAAATTATTCTGAAAAGCTTAGATTTTCACACCCACGGGTATCAAATATGTTGAAATATATAAGTAAGGATTGCAATTTTTCTGGAAAAAGAGCAGACGAAAGAAAAGAATTAGAAATGTAGATTATGAAAATATGCCAAAAAATTAGGTAATCTTTTGGCAATATATAAAAGCAATACATAAAAACAGTGGCTTTAACGCCACCAATCAAACAGCATTAAAATTCCAGGTATACCTGTCGCGAAAATACCCTCAAAGATACTCAATGCAGGAAAAATTTTACCGATTGAGCGTAGATTTAAACCAAGCTCAAGGAAGCCCTCCAGCCATAATACAGCCCACGCCGCCCAAAGTATGCCAAGCGATACCATACCGTTTTGTATACAAACTACAGAACTGATAACGGCGAAAACTACTACACAGATACTATACCAGCCAAAAGCGCGCAAATCAAGCTTTAGAAGATAATTTGCCGCAATAAAAAGATATGTAAAACCAAATAAAAAACCTGCTGTAGCATTGCTGTAGTACATCGCTACCGACATGTCCGCTTTAATCAATCCGATAAAATTACCAATCACAATAATCGTACCCGTTACTAAATTGATAAAAGCTGTAGTTTTAGCATCCCACTTGGAAATAACTGCCACACCGTTCATCGTGAGAGCTATACCAACAAAAAAAAGGCAAAGACCCAGAAATCCCATAACATCTCCTACATTGATTTAGTGGGCGTATCGTATCAGTTTTAGTCTTGTTATAAACTTATATGAATTCAATTTGAGCGACAATATAGTATTTTAGAAAATTTTAAGCCACAAATTATCTATATTTTTTATGCATAAATGAGCACAAACAAATTTTACAAATTATAAAAAATGCCAATTTCATAATTTTAAGAACAAAAAATACTAATTAAAAAATATAAATTCTATGAATATATGCTTATATTGAACATTTTTACAAGTAAAACTAAATACTATTTTATAAAAAGACTATTAAAGAGATAAATTTTATTCGGCAGCGAATTATTATCATACTGTCTTGTTGCTTGTAATAACAGATTATAATAATAAAATACATTGTATTTCTAAAATAATGTATATAAATTTATTTTTATTTAATTTAAAAGATATAACAAGAGATTTTTAAGCAAAATATTATACCAAATGAATTAAAATTATAATTTGTTTATGATATTTTATATTAAAGGAGAATAAATGAAAATTGTTATAAATTTTCTTACGGTAGTTTTGGGCATTGGATTTTTGGTTGGTTGCGGCGGAAGCGGCAATGGTTCCAATGATGTTAAATGCACCAATTCAAATCCCACATATCCGTCTTTGCAGTCTGTTTTTCCAACGGTACTCTTTGGAGAATCTTATCAACTTGAAGGCAAGTTTTTAGGATATACACCTATAGATAATACTGCAAACTATGTACAATTGTTAGTGGGTAATGGTTACACTTTAGATCAAAATGAACCAGAATATGCAACTTATATACTTACTAATCCTTTTTCCGGTATACAATTTTCGGAAATTGCTATAGATTCAGATGGGTATGTGGATTGGCATTTAGGCGGAGCCACAAGCGATATAGATGATTCATTATTTAATAATACAACTATATTCCCACCAACAGGGACGCAACAGGATGTTTACAGTTTGGATAGAATTTATGCTTCGGATATGACGAATGAGTTCAATAGTTATATTACAGAGCTTGAAAATAATGATTATACATATGAAGATCATTGGGAGGGTTGGGTAAAAAACAGTGATGATGGATGTTTCGTGTATATTTGGTCTAAAGATGATGATAATCGTAGTGCCGATTGGGAGATTGATTTAAGAATATAGGCATTCATATTAATATTTTTATCAAAAATTAACAAAAAACTTTTTTGATGCTTTTAAATAAATAGTTGGTGGAGCCAATGAGGAGACTCGAACTCCTGACCTGCGCGTTACGAATGCGCTGCTCTACAGACTGAGCTACATTGGCGTTTTGAAAGCGAAATTATACATAAAAAATACTGTTTTATATATAAAAGCCGATTTTATTGTTTTATAATTAGATTTATAGTTGTGAGCAGCTTATAATTCATATCGCTTTGCAGCCAGAATATTTTTTCAAACACTTTATTAATCCAATAAAATATACTTCAAACTTCTTGATATATTATTTTAAAATTTTGGATTTTTTGCTTTATATTTTCATGATGCAAATTTTTGCAAAAAACTGCTCTCATATGTAGAAATGGCATTTTTTTGCTATTCCCATGATTAATGAAAAATAAAAATTAAAATTATGTTACGATTCACAATAAAGATGGATTTCAGCTCGCAAGGGAACGATAGAAGGGAGACGTCTCACACTGAGAGATAAAATTACGATAGCAAAAAAACGTTTACTGTGGCGAAAGGGAGTAGCTCCCACACTTCTCCACGTCTTGCGTTTTCTCAAAACTTGGCGCTACGCGCGGAAACAACAAAGCATATCATATTAATTTAAAGCGTAGAGAGTACTGTTTTTTGACGGTTGAGCACCACTAAAATTAAATGCTACGCACGGCGTTTTCCATACGCGTTAAAACCTCTTTTAAAACAACTCTTGGCATCGCAAAGTTTAACCTTACAAATCCTTCGCCTCCATCTCCAAAGCCTTTTCCGTCATTTAATATAACGCCGTTTTTTAAAAATAGCTGCCACGCGTCTACGTTTAACATGTGGCAGTCTATCCATGCAAGGTATGTCGCTTCAAGTTTTAAAAGTTTAAGTTTTGGATTGTTGCGTACAAATTCTTGTACCAATTTAAGATTTTCTCTTAAATACTCTTTAACTTCTCGCAGCCAAATTGCGCCGTTTTCATAAGCCGCTTTTGTGGCTGTAAGAGCCAAAAGATTTACGCCGCCGTTTATATGTCCCATAGAGTTTTCAAAATTCGCTTTGAGTTTTTTATTTTGTATAATGACAAAAGAGCTTTGAAGTCCGGCGATATTGAATGTTTTGCTCGGAGCCATAAGCGTGATAGTTCTATCGGCGATTTCGGATGAAAGCGAAGCTATGGGGATATGTTTTGCGTTTTTGTCTAAAACCAAATCTGCATGTATTTCATCCGAACAAATCAAAAGATCGTGTTTTATCGCTATTTCGCCGATTTTTAAAAGTTCCTCTTTCGTAAAGACCGTTCCTCCTGGATTATAAGGATTGCAAAGCAATATCAAACGACAATTTGGTTTGATACTTTTTTCAAATTCGTCAAAATCTATGCTCCATCTATTATTAATCTCTCGCATACGCACCGTCGAGACTTGCCGTTTCATATTTTTCGGCGCGTTTAAAAAATAGGGATAAATCGGCGTTGTTGTTATCGCGCTTTCATTAGCTTCAAGCATTCCGCATACTATATTCATACTTGCTACAACGCCTGATGTGAAAGTAAACCACTCTTTTGAAGTGTTCCAATTGTGCTCTTTTTTTATGAAATTCATTATGGCATGAGTAAGCTCGTCGCTTATTGCCGTATATCCGAATACTCCATGTTCTACGCAATTTTTAAGCGCGTTTATCACGCATTGCGGAGATTTGAAGTCCATATCGGCTACCCACGCAGGTATCGCGTTTTTGTACTCTTTATATCTTTCAAGCTTTAATGCGTTAGTGCCGCTTCTATCTATTGTCTCGTCAAACATAACCACCCTTTTATAGCTTTCAAATTATTGTTTGGATAAAATTTTACCACTATTTGTTTAAAGGACATAATTTGAGAGCGTTAATAAGCGTAAGCGACAAAACGGGGATAGTGGAATTTGCCAAATCTCTTCAAGAATTGAGTTACGAGATAATCTCTACAGGCGGCACTTACAAGCTTTTAAAAGAAAACGGTATAGACGCCGTTGAGATAAGCGAAGTTACAAAGTTTCCGGAGATGTTTGAGGGTAGGGTAAAGACGTTAAATCCATATATTCACGGCGGTATTTTGCATAGGCGTGACACTCCTTCACATGTTGATACAGCAAAAGAGTACGGCATAAATGGGATTGATTTGGTATGTGTCAATCTGTATCCTTTTAAAGAGACGATAGCAAAGACCGATAATTTTGATGAAATAATAGAAAATATAGACATAGGTGGTCCCGCTATGGTTAGAAGCGCTGCTAAAAACTTTCAAGACGTGATAATAGTAACTGATATTTGTGACTATGACCTTGTGATAGACAGGCTTAAAAATGGTGGCAATACGGTTGAATTTAGAAGAGATATGATGATAAAAGCGTATGAGCATACCGCGATGTACGACGCTATGATAGCAAACTATATGAATAGCCGTTTTAATAACGGTTTTGGTAATAAACAGTTTATTGTGGGGAGCAAGGCTTTTGACACAAGGTATGGTGAAAATCCCCATCAAAAAGGCGCGTTGTATGAGTTTGACTATTTTTTCACGACAAACTTTAAAGCGTTGAAAGGAGAAGCGAGTTTCAACAATATGACTGATATAAACGCCGCTGTTAAAATAGCCGCCTCTTTTGGCGAGGCGAATGCGGTTTGCATTGTTAAACACGCTAATCCATGCGGTTTTGCTATAAAAGACAGCTTGATTGAAAGCTACATGTACGCTTTAAAATGCGATACTTTGTCGGCATATGGCGGGGTTGTGGCGATAAACGGCACGCTTGACGAGATCTTGGCAAATAAGATAAACGAGATATTTGTGGAGGTAATAGTCGCCGCGAATGTAACCGAGGAAGCGCTAAAAGTTTTTGAGAATAAAAAACGTATCAAAATATTTTCACAAGAGAGCAGATATCTGGTTTTAAACAATGATTTATATGGCTTCAAACATATCGACGGCGGTTTTGTGTATCAACAAAGCGACAGTATCGATGAAAAAGAGGTAGCAAACGCCAAACGTCAAAGCAAGAGAGAAGCTAACCTAAATGAGATGATGGATTTGGAGATAGCTTACAAGGTAGCCGCTCTCACGAAGTCAAATTGCGTTGTTTACGTAAAAGACGGCGCTATGGTGGCTATAGGTATGGGAATGACGAGCAGAGTCGACGCGGCGAAAGCGGCTATATTGAAAGCTAAAGATATGGGGATTGATATAAGCGGTTCTGCTCTTGCTTCGGAAGCTTTTTTTCCTTTCAGAGATAGTATTGACGCGGCGGCGAGTGCCGGCGTTAAGGCGATAATGGAACCTGGCGGGAGCATAAGGGACGACGATGTGATAAAAGCCGCCGACGAACATGGAATGGCTTTATATTTTACAGGCATACGCCACTTTTTACACTGATAAAAAACCGTTCAATTGAGTGTTTTAATGGCTCTCACCTTTTTTTAAGTACTATTTAAGTACAATATCGCGGTTTTTTATAGTCTCATGAATTTTAGGAGAATCCTAATGGAAGATACGAAACGTAAGCGTATTTTGGTGAAATTTTCCGGCGAAGCGCTTGCAGGCAGCAACGGTTTCGGCATTGATAGTGACATATTGAAATATATAGCAGGGGAGATCCGTTCGCTTACGGAACACGGTATTGAAGTTGGCATCGTCATAGGCGGTGGCAATATCATACGCGGAGTAAGTGCTGCAAAAGGCGGTATTATAAAACGCACAAGCGGTGATTATATGGGAATGCTAGCTACTGTCATCAACTCTATAGCTATGCAGGAAGCCCTAGAAAGCAACGGCATTGACGTGAGGGTACAAAGCGCAATAAAGATGGAACAGATATGCGAAACTTTCATTGTGCGCAGAGCCACAAGACATTTGGAAAAAAACCGTGTTGTCATATTTGCTTCCGGCACCGGCAATCCATTTTTTACAACCGACACAGCCGCCACTTTAAGAGCTATTGAGATTAATGCCGACATGATTATCAAAGCTACAAAAGTAGACGGTATTTATGATAAAGACCCGAACAAATTCCAAAACGCCAAAAAGCTTGGCACTCTTAGTTATGAACACGCTATGAATGACAATATAAAGGTAATGGATGATACTTCAATCGCACTCGCCAAAGATAATAATCTTCCGATTGTAGTTTTCAATATGTTCAACAAAGGCAATCTACTCTCTATCGTACAGGGCGACTATTCCGCCTGTTCTGTAGTTAAATAGATAAATTTAAAAAGGATATAAAATGAGAAGCGAACAAATAACCGCAAAAGCTTTAAAAGCTACCGGCAACGATAGATATAAACTATCCATACTTGTCTCAAAAAGAGCGGAGAAGATATCATTAGGCGCACGACCGCTTATAGATAATACATATGGCTTAAAACCTGTAGATATAGCTATTTTAGAGATAGCTGAGGGCAAAATATCTCTTGAGAATATAGAGGAAAAAAACTCTTAACAAAATGGGTGACAATATACTTGACAGCCTTGAAGAACTGCTAAAAAAAATTAGCGCTTGTAGAAATACAGAAGAAGCGAAAAAGATACTTTTTAATGAGTTCAAAGGGCAGCGCGACAATATCTTAAAAGCTATAAATCTCGCAATCAAACAACACGAAGGGCAAACGCGTAAATCCGGCGAACCATACGTAATACACCCGATTTTGGTATCAGCTATCGTAGCAAGATATGGCGGCGACGAAACTATGATCATAACGGCTTTGTTACACGATGTGGTGGAGGATACCGAAACTACTACCGAAGAAGTAGAGCAAATGTTTGGTTCTGACGCAGCAAATCTTGTGGATGGGCTAACTAAAATTATGACGATAAGAGAAGATAAATTAGCCCCGTCAAGTTCAGGTGAAAAACTTATGAGTTCGGCTATGAATTTTCGCAAAATGCTCGTAGCTTCCATAAGTGATGTGAGAGTTTTGGTTATTAAACTTTGCGATAGACTTCACAATATGATGACGTTAAGCGCACTGCCGCCAAATAAACAAAAAAGAATAGCTGAAGAGACACTTGTAGTCTATGCGCCCATAGCGCACAGACTGGGTATTTCATCTATAAAAAATTACCTTGAGGATTACAGTTTTTATTACATAATGCCCGAAGAGTATAAAAAAATAGATGAGTATTTGACTGAACATAAACAACAATTTCAACTAAGACTGAATCTGTTTTTAGATAAAATAAATACTCTTTTGCAACAAAACGGTTTTAGTGATAGCGACTATGAGCTTGAAAAAAGGATCAAGCATCACTACTCTATCTATATTAAAATGCAGCGTAAAGGTATCAGTATAGAGGAAGTTTTAGACCTTCTGGCGATTAGGATTATAACGAAAGAGGCACTTGACTGTTATAAAGCTTTAGGAATTTTGCATCAATATTTCAACCCTATCATTTCACGTTTTAAGGATTATATCGCGATACCAAAAGATAATGGTTATCAAACGATTCATACGACGATATTCGATGACAAATCAATCATAGAGGCGCAAATCCGTACTTTTGATATGCACAATGTCGCGGAATTCGGCGTCGCAGCTCACTGGAAATATAAATATTCGGGCGGCATCAATCCAAAACTTGACTGGCTCAACGAGATAAAAAACAAAGAGGACGAAAGCGATAACGCCACTGAGTTTTATGAATTTACCAAAGATAGCTATCTATACAGCGAAGATATAGCTGTTTTTTCACCAAAGGGCGATATTTTTACACTCTCAAGAGGCGCTACAGTATTGGATTTTGCTTACGAGATACATACCGAGATCGGCTCCCACGCTAAAGAGGCGTTTGTAAATAGACAAAAAACGCCTCTTTTGACGGAGCTTAAAAATGGAGATATAGTACGCATAATAACAAGCGAAGAACCAATATACCGATGCAGTTGGGTAAACAGCGTCAAGACTGGCAAAGCCAAAACAGCCATTATACAAGCATGTCGCCAAAAAGTAAGAGAGATAAATTACCGTGTAGCAATAGATATACTTTTGGGTATCTTTAATACAAAAGAGAGCAGACTTCTGACATGGCTCAAAAAAGAGCGGCTTGATAAAAAAATAGACAAAGCTGCGACAGATTCTATCTATTTACAGGATGTCGTAAACGCTTTAAAAAAATATCCGATAGGCGAAAAAGTGATATTACCGTTTTTAAATCGCAATAAATATCAAGTTAAAAAACAGAAATTTGAAAATATAGTCGTTTACTCAAATCAAAACGTAAATTCGGTAACCTTTGACTATTGCTGTCATCCGAAAAGAGGTGATGACGTTATAGGATTTGTAAAAAAAGTTGATGTTATAGTGCACCACAAAATGTGTGAACGTGCTGCAAAATTGATGGAAACAAAAGAGCCTATGATATTTGTCAAATGGACAAGAGACGCTCCCGGACAATACAAAATGCTTGTCAGTATTGAAAATAAGCGCGGTTCACTTGCGGCATTTTTGGCATTTTTAGTGAAAATGCAAGTGAACTTGCAAACAATAGAATTAAACAAAGCCGAAGACGGCGCTGTGGAGTATTTTAAAATAGTCATAGAACTTCCTGAAAACGTTCGTCCCGAACAGATAAGGGACAATATCAAAGAGCGATACAAATTGTTGGATTTTGTATCTTTAAATGACGCATACAAAACAAGATAAGGGTAAAAATGGAAGAAAAAATAAAAAGAGCATTGGAAGAGATAAAGCGAGGAAGTGCCGAGATAATAGACTATGAAAGGATAGAAACATTAATCAGAGCATTCTTTGAAAAAGGGGAGAATTTTTATATAAAAGCAGGATTTGACCCCACTGCGCCCGATTTGCATTTGGGACATACCGTACTTTTGCAAAAAATGGCGCAATTGCAGTGCTATGGCGCGATAGTACAATTTTTAATAGGAGACTTCACAGCTCAAATAGGCGATCCTACAGGAAAAAGCGAAACAAGAAAAAAACTTGATAAAAACACTGTCTTGCAAAACGCCAAAAGTTATGAAGAGCAAGTCTTTAAAGTATTGGATCAAACAAAAACGCAAATACTCTTTAATTCCGAATGGTTAAATGAACTTGGCACAGCGGGACTTGTGGAACTCACAACAACCTTTAGCGTCGCGCGTATGTTAGAAAGAGAGGACTTTGAGAAACGTTACCGTTTACAAATGCCGATATCAATCAGCGAATTTTTATATCCATTATTGCAGGGATATGACAGTGTCGTTTTAAAATGTGATATAGAAATGGGCGGAACAGACCAAAAATTCAATCTTTTAATGGGCCGCCATTTGCAAAGAGTTTATAGCATTGGTAAAGAGCAGGCGGTCGTTATGATGCCGCTATTGGAAGGATTGGACGGCGTAAACAAAATGAGCAAATCTCTTGGAAACTATATAGGCGTAACAGACGAACCAAACTCTATGTTTGCCAAAATTCTCAGTATCAGCGACGAACTTATGTGGCGATACTACGAACTTTTAAGTTCTAAAAGTATAAAAGAGATAGATAAACTAAAAAATGGTGTCAAAAACGGTTCGCTTCATCCAAAGCTCGTAAAAGAAGAACTTGCCGTCGAGATAACGGCACGTTTTCATTCTCAAAGCGCAGCAAGCGCAGCAAAAGAGGAGTTTGACAAAGTACATAAACAAAACAATTTGCCAAGCGACATAAAAGAGTTTCATTTAAAAGCTCCTATTTGGATAGCTAAAGCTCTTGTTGACTGCCAACTTTCATCATCCACTTCACAAGCCAGACGCGATATCGCATCAGGAGCCGCGAAGCTAAATCAAGATAAGATAATTGATGAACAATTACAGCTTAAAATCGGTGAGTATATACTCTGTGTAGGCAAGCGTAAGTTTGCAAAATTAAAGGTTACATAAATGAATCCGCTAAAAATCGGACAATACACTATAAAACTCCCAATAGTGCAGGGTGGTATGGGCGTAGGTATTAGCTGGGACAAGCTTGCCGGTACAGTGAGCTTTGAGGGTGGTTTAGGCGTCATAAGCGCAATAGGAACCGGATATTATCAAAATATGCGTTTTGCGGCAAAAATTATCAACTCCCGTCCTTACGATACTCACAATCTATATTCCCTTGAAGCATTAAAAGAGATAGTTAAAAACGCACGTAAAATATGCTCCGATAAACCGCTGGGCGTAAATATAATGTGTGCTATCAATGACTACGGCAGAGTGGTGTTAGACGCTTGCAAAAGCGGTATAGATATCATAATTTCAGGAGCCGGTCTGCCCACAAATCTGCCGGAACTTACAAAAAACTTCCCCAATGTCGCTCTTGTACCCATAGTATCAAGCGCGAAAGCGTTGAAGATTATCTGTAAGCGTTGGACACAGCGATACAACCGCGTACCGGATGCAGTCGTACTGGAAGGACCTCTAAGCGGCGGACATCAAGGTTTTACATATGAGCAGTGCGCTATGGAAGAGTATCAACTTGAAAATTTAATCAAACCCGTCAAAGATGAGATAAAAGAATGGGGCGATTTTCCGCTTATAGCAGCAGGCGGCATTTGGGATAAAAATGATATAGACAAAGCCGTCTCATTGGGTGCAGACGGCGTACAAATGGGAACACGTTTTATCGGTACCCACGAATGCGATGCGGACGAAATATTTAAACAAGTCCTGATTGATGCTAAAAAAGAGGATATACAACTTTTAAAATCACCCGTAGGATATCCGGCCAGAGGTGTAAAAACCAATCTTATAAATCTTGTCAATAAAAAAGAAGGACCGCCTATAAAATGCATCAGCAATTGTGTAACGCCATGCCAAAGAGGTAAAGAAGCCAAAGAGGTCGGATACTGTATAGCAGACCGTCTTGCAGATGCCTGGGCAGGTAAAAAAGAGAGTGGATTGTTCTTTACGGGCGCAAATGGATATAGGCTCAAAGAGATTATAAGCGTTAAAGAGTTGATAAATAAACTTATAAACGGTGAATAATGATTAAAAGGCTTATTTTTATCCTGTTGGCAGCTTTAAGTTTTGCTTTAGCAGTTGATTATGAAACAGAGTTGAACAATTTTGATAAAAATTTAGCCCATTACAGCGTCATTGAAAAAGATAAAGCCTATAACGCTATGCAGCATATATACATAAGCTCTATTATGAAGGGTAATGATACGCTAAAATATGAAGTTTTAAAGCGTATTATTCAAGTATCAAAAGAGTTAAATTATGACAGCTTAGTATATGAAAAAGAGTTAAATACACTCTCAAGGTCAAATAACAGACCGATTGAAATTTTCACACCGATAACTACACCAAAATCATCAGCACAAAAACCACAAGAACCTGAAACGCTTGTGTTTGCCGGAAATGTATTAAAAGTTGAAGAGAGTGAAAATCTTACAAGCAAAGAAGTCACTACACAAATTACCCAGAAATCAGAAAATGAGCCTATGATAACTGCTGCAACAACCGAAAAGCCAAAAGAGACGGCGATACTTTCCGCTATGAACCAAAGTGGCAATAGCATCATTTTTTCGTTTGACAGAGAATTGAACGAGAATGAGATAAAAGCCTTTACACTAAAAGCACAAAATGGCGAAGTGAGATATGTTTATGACATCCGCGCCGTAAAAGGCAATACTGCAAATACCAACAATGTAAAAACACAATTAAAAGATGTGAGACTGTCGCAGTTTGACAAAAATACAACCCGCATAGTTTTTGAGAGTCAAAAAGAGATAGATATAGTGCGAAAGATTACCGCCGGTCAACTTATATTTACAGCCAAAGAGTTCAATCTGCTCTCGCAACAGACCAATGCAACTCCAACCGTAAAACCGCTTTTGAAAAAGCGTATCGTTATAGATGCCGGACACGGCGGAAGAGATAGCGGAGCAGTTTACAATAGTAAATATTTAGAAAAAGATGTTGTTTTACAGATAGCCTTGATACTCGGCAAAGAGCTTGAGAGCAGAGGACATACTGTCGTTTATACAAGACAGAGCGATAATTTTTTGAAACTGCGCGAAAGAACCAAAATAGCCAATGACAAAAACGCTGATCTGTTTATATCACTCCACGTGAATGCCGCACCAAAATCTACAAAAAATGATAACACAAAATGGCAAGGCATAGAAACATTTTTTCTCTCTCCTTCCGACTCTCAACGCTCAAAAAACGCTGCAGAGTTAGAAAATCAATCCGATGTTGATGAGATGGATTTTTACTCTAAAAATACATTTCTAAACTTTCTCAACCGCGAAAAAATTATCGCTTCACATAAATTGGCGCTTGATATTCAACAGTATCTTTTGGGCGCAGTAAGAAAAACATATGATAAAGTCATTGACGGCGGCGTTAGAGAGGCTCCATTTTGGGTACTTACGGGTGCTCAAATGCCGGCTGTCCTTTTGGAAGTAGGTTATATTACAGATAAAACAGACAGGGAAAGAATGTTTGACAAAAAGTTTCAACAACTATTGGCAAGCGGTATCAGCGATGGGATAACATCGTACTTTGCTAAAAATGAGTAGTTTTTTACCAATAAACTCTAAAGCACTCTTTTTTATATCATCGTTTCTTTTTTCGCTTAACAATGAGTTTGAATAATAATGGCAGGAGATTATAAATAAAATAATTCTCAATTTTATTGTTACTTTGTTTATGCCATATCCAAAATAAATGCGACAAAATACTATAAAATAGAAGCTGCTCATATCGTACAAGTTGGGATGAAGGAGATTATGTCACTTTTCTGGAAGTTCTTACAAAACTTGCGTATCTGCACGTAAGGAAATATGCGAAGATTGGTGTGAATAATATCATCCAAAACCTATACGTATTCCTATTTTTTATGCGCTTTTGATGCTTGGATTTTTCGAATAAAAATAATAGCATTGGCAATTTTAAACTATTTAGAGATAAGTTGTGGCAAGAAAAAGAACAAAAATAAAATTCACTAAGCTACTTAAAAAATAGTGAGTGTGCTATTTATGTTTATATAAAAAGATGTAAAACATAAAATCAAAAAGAATAAAAAAATTCAGAAAGCAAAAAACAGAGATTTTATAAGAATACAAGATAGCAATTAAAATGTAGTTTGTCTAATTTGAAAGTTTTAGCAATAAAAGCGGGGATTTACCCCGCCAAAATTTAATCTTTATAGTTTTTTATAGCCGCGTCAAGAAGTTTTACTGCCTCTTCCTTGCTTGCAAAACCTTTTAACTTTACCCACTTGTTTGGTTCTAACATTTTATATGTTTCAAAAAAGTTTTTAATACGGTTTAAAACTGCTTTCGGCAAATCTTCATAACTGGCAATATCCTCATAAGTAGGATCTATTTTGCTTGTAGGAACAGCTAAAAGTTTCTCATCCATACCACTTTCATCTTCCATCAGTAAAACGCCTATCAGTCTGCATGGTATGACCGAGCCTGCCTGCAGTGGATCAGTATTGACAACCAAAATATCCACAGGATCGCCATCATCAGCTAATGTGTGCGGCACAAAGCCATAGTTAGCAGGATAAAATACCGATGAGTATAAAACTCTATCAACAAATATCGCTCCGCTGACTTTGTCTACTTCATATTTAATATGCGAACCGTAAGGTATCTCTATAAGAGCATTTACCTTTTCCGGATTTTGTCCTGTTGAAAGTTTACTTAAATCCATTCTATCTCCTTAAATTCTTGTTTTTATGAAATTTTCCATATCTGAAACTATGCTTTGTATATCTCTCTCACCATTGATTTTTTGTAACGCTCTTTTAGTTGTGTAAAAACTCTGTATCGCTCCAAGAGGTTCGGAATAAACCTTCATACGATTATTGAAAACTTTTTCATTATCATCGGCTCCGCGCGCGCGTCCGAGCACTCTATCTTTAGCGGTTTGCTCGCTGACGGTAACTTCTATAACGCTTACAAGCTGTATGGATTTTTCGTTTTGTAAAATCTCATCAAGTCTTTTCATCTGCTCTGTCGAGCGCGGATAACCGTCAAGCAAAATAACGTCTTTTGGGCTATTTTTGATAGCTGTAATGATGGTATCCACAACTATATCAAGCGGTACTAAATTGCCTTGAGATATGTAATCATTAATCGTCTTTCCAAGTTCGCTGCCGCTCTCAGTCTCTGCTCGCAACAATTCGCCTGTAGAGAAATGAACGATTTTATCGCCATTATTTTGCGCGATAATGCTGGCGTCTGTTGTTTTACCGCTGCCCGGAGCGCCTATTATCAAAAAAAGTTTTTTCATCTTATTTTTCCTTTTTATCACGAATTTTTATGCCAAGTTCACGAAGCTGTTCGACTGACACCGCGCTTGGAGCTTGCGTCAAAGGGCATTGCGCGCGCTGCGTCTTTGGAAACGCTATAACGTCTCGTATGCTCTCGCTTTTGGTTAGCAGCATTATAAGTCTGTCAAATCCTATAGCTATTCCACCATGCGGCGGCGCGCCGTACTTTAGAGCGTCAAGTAAAAATGAGAATTTGTCGTCTGCTTCCTCTTTTGAAATACCAAGAATTTCAAATACTTTCTCTTGAATATCTTTTTTGTGAATTCTTATGCTCCCGCCCCCAAGTTCAACGCCGTTTAAAACAACGTCGTGCGCTATGGAAGTTATATTTTCAAGTTCTTGCGCATCTATATTTTTAGGCATTGTGAAAGGATGATGCATAGCTTTAACCCTTCCCTCCTCAACCTCAAACATTTCAAAGTCAAGAACCCACAAGAAATTGAACTCGTCGGGATTTGCGAGATTTAATCTGTTCGCTATCTCGATTCTAAGCCTTCCCATATAATCAAGAACGCTTTTTTTAACTCCCGCGCCAAAGAAAACGATATCATCAATCTCCAAATTTACTCTTTTAATCAATTCATTAATTGATTTTTCACTCATAAATTTAAGTAAAGGTCCTTTTAATCCGTCTTCTTTCATCTGAAAATATCCAAGACCTTTTGCGCCGAATTTTGTCACAAAATCTTCCAACTCTTTCAAATGTTTTCTTGAAAAAAACGTATCGCCTTTAGGAACTTTGAGCGCTTTTATGCGATTTTTTTTCGTATCTTTCGCAATGGAGCTAAAAACTTCGTTTGACGAATCCAAAAATAGATCCGCAACCTCAACCATAGGCAGATCGTATCTTAAATCCGGTTTGTCGGAGCCGTAAGTTTCCATAGCGTCTTTGAAACTCATTCGCGGAAACGGTATCTTTATCTCATGTCCGCACGCGCTGAATATATTTTTTAAAAGCTTTTCAGCCACTTCCAATATATCGTTTTGTTCGCAAAAACTCATCTCAATGTCTATTTGCGTAAATTCAGGCTGTCTATCGGCTCTTAAATCCTCGTCTCTGAAACATTTTGCTATTTGAAAATATCTGTCAAACCCTGAACACATCAACAGTTGTTTAAAAAGTTGCGGAGATTGCGGAAGAGCGTAAAACTCGCCGTTATATATGCGGCTTGGCACTAAATAATCCCTTGCTCCTTCAGGCGTCGCTTTTGTTAAAATCGGCGTCTCAACTTCCAAAAACCCTAATCCGTCCAAAGCGTTTCTCGCCGCTACCGCCGCTTTGCTTCGCAATTTAAAAGTTTCATACGCTTTTGGATTTCTAAGATCTAAAAATCTATATTTAAGTCTTACCTCTTCGCCAACGTTTTGATCCGCTATAACAAACGGCAACGGCTCGCTCGGATTTTCTACGACAAGCTCTTTAACGACAACCTCGATTTTGCCGGTTTTTAACTTCGGATTTGTCAAACCCTCGCCTCTTAGTCTCACTTTTCCAGTAGCTTTTAGCACATACTCGTCTCTAACGCTTGAGGCTATTTTATGGGCGTCCACACTATCTTTTGGGTCGCAGACAAGTTGTATAAGTCCGCTGTTGTCGCGTAAATCTATAAAAATAACGCCGCCGTGATCTCTATAGCTATTTGTCCAACCGCAAAGCGTAACTTCTTTACCTATATCGTTTTCGCTTAAATGCGCGCAATAATGACTTCTCAAAAAGGCTTCCTTGGTGATTTTTAAAAAATTAGTAGTATATCAAACTCTTTCTTTAAGACTGCTAATTTTAAGCAAAATCCAGCCCTAAGCCCCAATTTGTAATCTGTCGCTAAACAAAAAAATGATACTATTTTGATTTTTGATAAGGGTTTTTGATGGATTTCTATCAATATAAAAGTGGGTATAGATATACAAGCGATGTGATGTTTTTGTACAATTTCGCTCGAAATTTACGACCAAAAGGGGATGTGCTAGATATAGGATGCGGGTGCGGTATTTTGGGATTATTATTAAAACGTGATTTTCCTTCCGTTGATTTGGCTATGATAGACATACAGGAAGAACATCTTTTTTTGGCAGACAAAAACATAAATTTTAACGTCTTAAGCGCTGAACTTATTTTAGGCGATTTTGCCGGATATAAATTCAATAAAAAGTTTGACTTTATTGTTTCAAATCCGCCGTTTTATAATAAATTTACAAAAAAGAGCGAAGATAAAAGGCTTCTAATAAGCCGTTACGCCGACTTTTTACCGCTAAAGACTCTTTTAAACTGCGTTTCTCAAAACCTAAAGCAAAAAGGCTCTTTCATCTTCTGCTATGATGCAAGGCAAATAGAGGATATACTCGCTGCTTGCGAGTCTGTAAGAGTTAAAATATGCGATATATGTTTCGTCCACCCTAAAGAAGACAGAGAAGCTTTACTGGTACTTATTCACGCGAAAAAAGACTCAAAATCATACGCTAAAATCCATCCGCCGATTTTTGTTTTCGAGGGAGAGCATTATACGAAAAAAGCCAAAGAGATCTTCAAGATGGCGGATAGCAGGAGTGTAGATTGCGAATAATCAAAAAAGAGGGATTTCATTACACTTTTGATGCAGACGCTTGTATCGCGTGCGAAGGTAAATGCTGTACAGGTAAAAGCGGGTATATTTGGGTGCAAAAGAGCGAAATTTTAGCTCTTGCATCATTTTTAAAGATAAAAAACGAAAATTTTATACTACAATATCTCTCCAAAGTTGGTTTTCGCTATACTCTCAAAGAAATACCGTTTCAAGATGGTTTTGCGTGTGTGCTGTTTGACACTGAAAATCACAACTGTAAGGCTTATGATGTAAGACCTTCGCAGTGTCGGAGTTTCCCTTTTTGGGATTATTGCGCTCAAAATGAATTGGAGGAAGAATGCGTAGGTATATTGCCGCTATAATTTTACTATCCGCTTTATGTTTTGCCAATCAAAACAATACAAAAGAGAGTTTTGAAGGTGAAAATTTACTCATACTGCAAGCCCTGGACGCGCAAAAAAGAGGCGAGGGCAACATATCGGGAACACTTTTCAGAGAACTTTACGAAAAGACTGCTGACGAGACATATATCAGAAACTCCATACAACTCTTTTTGGCTGCCAATAATTGGAATGATGCAAAACCATTAATCCAAAAAGGACTTGAAGAGTACCCGGAAGATAATGATTATGATCGTTTTTATATAGCGCTGCTCGTTAATGAAGGTAATACATCAGGTGCGCTGAAACTTACCGAAGAACTTATAAAGCGTGAAAAAACAGCACAAAATATGCAACTTCTGGGCGCGATATATTTTTATCAGCAAGAGTACGATATGGCGCTGAAATATTTTGAAGGAGCGTATAACCTTGCGGCAAGCGAACATCTCTTGATACAGATAGCAGAATTATATATCAAGCTCAACCAAACTCCAAAAGCAATAGCGCAACTTGAAACTTATGCAAGATTAAACGGCTGCACAAAATTGACATGCTATAAACTCATAGAGATCTATGGAAAAGAGAGAAATATAAATGGCGTTTTAAATGTTTATAAAAAACTTTATGCGACTTTTAAAGACGATAATGAAGCACAAAAGATTTTTGAGATTTTAATGTTTCAAAACAAACAAAACGAAGCAGTGGAGTTTTTAGAAAAGAGTGGTTCAAATCAGGACATTTTAATGGAGATGTACATCTACCAAAAGCAATATGATAAAGCGATAAAGTTAGCCGACACACTCTATCAAGAAACAAATAACGGCGAATATCTATTGAAAATGGCGATTTATGAATATGAGGGCGCACAGAATAAAAGCAGTGTTTTACAGTCTGTATCCGAAAAATTTGAACGCTATATTACCGATAAGAGCGACGCTTTATATTTAAACTATTACGGTTATCTTTTAATAAACCACGATATAAATATCACCAAAGGAATAAACTTGGTGCAAAAAGCGCTGCAATTAGAACCAGATTCACCATATTATCAAGACTCGCTTGCATGGGGATTTTACAAACAAAACAGATGTCAAGAAGCTTTGGAAATTATGAAAAAAGTACTTGAAAAATTAAATGATAAAGAAGTGATAGACCACTTTGAAACTATGCAATCATGCGAAATTAAAAACACGGAATCAAAATGATACTTGATGAGATAATCAAGAAAACAAAAGAGGATTTAAAAAAACGCAAAAGCGATTTTCCGATAGAGTGGCTTGGACGCTCTCTTGCATACAACAATTTCGCGCCGCGCGATGTAAAGCCTTACCTTCGCGCCACCAAACAAAACCCTTATCGTATTATCGCAGAAGTAAAAAAAGCAAGTCCCAGTAAAGGCGTAATCAGGGAAGATTTTGACCCAATAACTATAGCGCAAGCTTATGAAGCGGGTGGTGCGGACGTGTTGTCTATATTGACAGAACCCCACTTTTTTCAGGGCAATCTTGAATATTTGGCACAGATACGTCGATTTGTGAGCACACCGCTGTTACGAAAAGATTTTATTATTGATGAGTATCAGGTTTTGGAAGCAAGCGTATATGGGGCTGACTTTGTACTGTTAATAGTTAAAGCATTGGATAAAAAGACGCTCTCGTCCTTACTCGAATTCGCGCGAAGATTGGGACTTGAGGCGCTTGTGGAAATACATGATAAAACAGATCTTTTAAAAGCCATCGCCACAGGAGCTGATATTATCGGTATCAATCACAGAAATCTTGAAACATTTCAAATGGATATGAGTCTTAGTCAAAAACTATTGCCGCTCATACCGCAAGATAAAATCATAGTTGCAGAGAGCGGATTGAACGATAAAGAGATGATAACAAATCTCTCGAAAGAGGGTGTGGACGCTTTTTTAATAGGTGAATATTTTATGCGTCAAGATAATATTACGCAAACATTGGAAAAACTAAAAGAAGTTTGAATTTGATACAAGAACGTGAAAAACAGATATATATCATAACTGTTGTGGGTTTGATAATTAACATTTTTTTGGTTGCATTAAAACTCATAGCCGGATTTGTGGGACATTCTCACGCTATGGTAGCGGATGCTGCGCATTCGTTGTCAGACTTGATTACGGACTTTATTGTACTTATATTTGTCAAACTTTCATCTCGTCCGAGTGACGGCGATCACGCTTACGGGCATGGTAAATTTGAAACACTAGCCACTTCCATAGTCGGTTTTGTACTTTTGCTTGTTGGTTTGGCTATATTTTGGGACGGCACAAAATTAGTTACGGCATACTTTAAAGGCAGCACTTTATATGAACCTAAAATGATAGCTTTTTGGGTCGCGTTAATCTCTATATTTTTAAAAGAGGCGCTTTATTGGTGGACATATATAAAGGGGAGGGTGATAAAAAGTTCTGTACTTATGGCAAACGCTTGGCATCACAGAACGGATGCATTCTCTTCCGTAGCTGCTGCTATCGGTATAGGCGGAGCTATATTTTTGGGTGAAAAATGGCGTGTATTAGATCCAATGATGGCTATTGCGGTGAGTCTGTTTATCATCTATATCGCCGTGAAATTTATCAAATCCTCTATCGATGAACTTTTGGAAAAATCGCTTCCGCCAAAAGTTCAAGAAGAGATAATGGAACTTATTAGAGCAGTACACGGCGTGAATGACCCGCACGCTCTCAAAACACGAAAAATCGGTAGTAATATCGCTATAGAAGTACATTTAAGATTTGAACCGTCGATGAGCGTCAAAGCAGCTCATGACATCGCTACAGAAGTAGAAGATAAACTTAAAACGAGATACGGCAGCGAAACTCACGTTATAACGCATATAGAGACTTTAAAATATTAAAATAACACGTTATACCTAATATTATTAGGTATAACGGCACGCACAGAGAGTCTTAATCGTGCCTTTTATATTCCAATACCAATATAATTAAACTCTTGATAGCGCCACTCTGCAGCATATTTAGTTCCGCCACAATATTGAGGCTACGCCATTTCAAGAAGATTACTCATAAACGGCAGATTTCTAATACTCTCACTGCATTCATATTCAACTTTGTTTGGCGAACCCGAACCGGAACCCAAATCAACGCCTGTTTCAAAAAACAATTCCGGATAAGCCCTCATCTCTTCGCACGTTAATTTGTTATCGTCTAGTGGGTTTACAGTATCGTCAGCACCAACATACATCGCGGCAAAAAGCGCAAAAAAGATAAAAAATTTGCGCATTTAATTACCCCTAATTTATATAACTTAAAAATCCAGCACAGGAGTTCTATCGCTCAATCTTACCGCCTCTTTTACCGCATTTATATAACTCTTGGCTGACGGCTCTTTGCCTTTGTAGGCTATGTCAAAAGCTGTGCCATGGTCGGGCGAAGTACGCGTGATAGGAAGTCCCAAAGTTATATTCACGCTCTCTTCAAAATATAGAGCTTTTAGCGGTATCAGACCCTGGTCATGATACATGCATATAAAATGTCGGCATTGAGCGCGTGATTTGTCGGTAAAAGCAAAATCCGGTACAAGCGGACCAAAGAAAACCTCTCTATTCATCTCTTCATTGGCTCTATTTATCGCTTTTGTGATTTTTGTCTCTTCATCGCCTATGACTCCGCCGTCTCCCGCATGCGGATTTAACCCCAAAACCCCAATATGTCCAACTCTCAAAGCCTCATATGCATTTATCAAAAATCTGTGTAAAATTTTCGTTTTTATATGCTCGCTAACATCCTTTAGCGGTATATGATGTGTAAAAAGCAGTGTAAAAAGCTCTTTGCATCCAAGCATCATAATAGCCTTACACCCCAACATATCCTCAAGCGCATCCGTATGTCCTTTGTAAACGATACCTGCTAAATTCCATGCCTCTTTGTTTATAGGCAATGTCACTATAGCGTCCGCATTGGTAGTTTTAGCTAGAGCTACAGCTGTTGTAAATGAGTCGAACGAAGCCTCTCCCGCTTTTGCCGAAACGGTTGAGGGAGTTATTTCAAAAACCTCTCCACACTCCTCTGTAGTAAAATCCATCGGCACATTCAAGCCCAAAAGCGCCGCGCCCCATTGAAGCATTGTTTCGTTTACGCAATATATCGGTTGACAAAGATTTTTAACCTCTTCATGCGCTCTTAAAGCTATCTCAAGTCCTATACCGTTCAAATCGCCGACACTTATCGCGATTTTTTTCATTTTATCGCTTCTTGCATTTTCACTATAGCCTCTTCAAGCCCCCAAAAAACGCTTCGAGCAATAATACTTTGACCAATATTTAACTCTTTTATGATTTTGATTTCAGCTATATTTTTTACATTATAATAATTCAATCCGTGTCCTGCAGCAACAAAAAGTCCCAATCTATCAGCTTCCATTGCGGCATTGATAATCTCTTTTGTGGATTTTTCCAAAAGCATATGTAATTTTTCAGGACTTAGTTCAAATTTTTTTACGGAGTTATGAGTATAGCGTAAATTTGTATTGAGCATCGCGTATATATCGGCGTATTTTCCGGTATGCAGTTCAATCCATTTAACGTCAAGCTCGCTTGAGAGATTGACCGCTTCCAAAACAGGATCTATAAATAGCGAGACATCTATAGACTCTTTTTTAAATTCTTTGCATACAGATTTTAATCTATCAAAATACCTTTTTACATCCAATCCGCCCTCAGTAGTAACTTCTTCACGCTTTTCCGGTACTATCGTAACGCGCGCAGGTTTTGCCTCAAGCGCAATGTTAACTATCTCGTCAGATAGCGAGCATTCAAGATTGACGGGCAGATAAGCGTTCTTGATGATCTCTGATAAATCCTCATCGTGAATATGGCGTCTGTCCTCGCGCAAATGTATTGTGATTTGATTGACCCCGCACTTTTTCAAAATGGGCAGCGCGTCCAAAGGATTAGGGTCGTTTGTCCTTCTGGCTTCCCTAAGATAAGCGATGTGGTCGATATTTACGCCAAGCAGCACGATTACTATCCTTATTATTAATTAAAAGCATAATTATATCAGAATAATACTCTCTTTTTCTACACTATAAAATCTTTCCGAAATGAAACATAAGAAGACTCGATATGGCTATTTTTACACATAATACGTTAAGTTTGGTCTTTTTTAGATATAATTTAGTTTTTTAATTAAACTTTAGGAGATGTAATGGATATCAGCGGTTCACAGATGATAATTGAAGCATTGCATAAAGAGGGTGTTGACGTTGTTTTCGGTTATCCCGGAGGCGCGATGCTTAATGTCTATGATGAGCTTTATAAGCAAAAATATTTTGAGCATATATTGACTCGTCACGAACAAGCCGCCGTTCACGCTGCGGACGGATACGCGAGAGCTTCGGGCAGAGTCGGTGTCGCATTTGTTACAAGCGGACCCGGCTTTACAAATGCAGTCACAGGACTTGCTACTGCTTATATGGACTCTACACCGCTGGTATTAATAAGCGCGAATGTCGCTATATCGCTGATAGGTACAGACGCTTTTCAAGAGATAGATGCTGTGGGAATAAGCCGTCCATGCGTCAAACACAATTATCTTGTTAAAAAAGTTGAAGAGTTGCCGCGCATACTAAAAGAAGCTTTTTATATAGCAAGTACGGGAAGACCGGGACCGGTACACATTGATGTACCTAAAGATGTAACGGCAAGTATCGGCAAATTTGTATATCCTGATGAAATCACGATGCAAACATATAAACCTACTTATAAAGGTAACTCCCGCCAAATCAAAAAGGCTGTTGAAGCTATATCCGCCTCAAAGCGCCCGTTGCTTTATTTAGGCGGAGGCATCATAAGCTCAAACGCTTCCGATATAGTGCAAAAATTTATGAAGTTTACCGGCATTCCTGCCGTTGAGACACTGATGGCGAAAGGCTCGCTGCGATATGATGAACCTCTGCTTTTAGGTATGGTCGGTATGCACGGTACTTACGCGGCAAATATGGCTATGAGCGAAGCGGATTTGATAATAGCTTTGGGAACGAGATTTGACGATAGAGTCACAGGCAAACTTAGCGAATTTGCTAAAAATGCCAAAATCATACATGTGGATATAGACCCAAGCTCTATAGGTAAACTTGTAGATATAGATTTTCCGATAGTAGGCGACGCAGTAAATGTTATAGAAGCAATGCTTGAAACAGCAAATGGAAAGATTGATGCCAAAGATTATCAAGATTGGCGTGAACTTTTAAAAAAATATGCTGATGTTCATCCTTTAAAATATGATGATTGCGATACTGTCCTAAAACCTCAGTGGATCATAGAATATGTTGGTAAAACTCTTGGCGAAAACGCGATTATCACTACGGACGTCGGACAACATCAAATGTGGACGGCTCAATTTTACCCGTTCACAAGAGCACGTCAATTGGTAACAAGTGGTGGACTCGGCACTATGGGATTTGGTTTACCCGCAGCTATGGGCGTAAAAAAAGCGTTTCCGGATAAAATTTCCGTTAATTTTGTAGGGGACGGCGGTATATTGATGAATATACAGGAGTTAATGACGGCTATAGTTTCAAACATTCCTGTTGTAAACATCATTTTAAATAATAGATTTTTAGGAATGGTACGCCAGTGGCAAACATTTTTTTACGGCAAACGCTATTCTCAAACAGACCTCGATTCGCAGCCGGATTTTGTAAAATTGGCTGAAAGTTTCGGTGGCATAGGCTTTAAAGTCGAAACAAAAGATGAGTTTAAAGAGGCTTTAGACAAAGCAATTGAAAGCAATAAAGTCGCTTTGATAGATGTTCGGATAGACAGAATGGAAAATGTCTTGCCGATGGTGCCGAC
The DNA here is from genome assembly GCA_031263195.1 of Campylobacteraceae bacterium. Classification (GTDB taxonomy): domain Bacteria; phylum Campylobacterota; class Campylobacteria; order Campylobacterales; family Campylobacteraceae; genus JAIRKW01. Next base: position 28,176 of record JAISGD010000003.1, read on the forward strand.
AGGCGGTTCACTTTACAATATGATATTAGAGTATAAGGATTGACATATGGAAGAGATAAGACGCGTTATTTCCGTCATAGTTTTAAATGAACACGGTGTTTTGTCGCGTATTTCCGGGCTTTTTGCCGGTAGAGGGTACAATATAGACTCGCTTACCGTAGCACCCATACCAAATACAAATCTCTCCCGCCTCACTATCGTAACATCCGGCAATGAAAGAGTGCTTGAACAGATAGTAAAACAGTTGCACAAATTGATACCGACATATAAAGTTATAGAGTCCGGCGAATTCGTGGAAAAAGAGATGGCGCTTGTCAAAATCCCGTTAAACGAGCGATTTGACGGACTTGACGCTATGCTCAAAGCTTACAACGGCGTCATAGCCAATAGCGGCGAGGATTATATAGTAGTAATGGTCGCGGACGATACCGCAAGAGTTGCCGGCTTTCTAAAAGCTATCAAAAAATATAACCCGACCGATATAGTTCGAAGCGGTTCTGTAGCTATGGATATATGATGAAACTGTCTGATTTATGCGAAAAATTTTCATTGAAATATGAAGGTGAAGACAGAGAACTGACAGGGCTTCAAACATTGGAAAATGCCAAAGCGGAGCATATAGTCTATCTTGAAAACGATAAACTTTTGGAAAGCCTTCAAAATACAAAAGCAGGTGCGGCAATAGTGCACGAGAAATTTAAGGCATTTGTCCCAAAACATTGCAGTTCTGTCATAAGTGACAACCCGCATCTTACTATGGCGTTTTTAAGTGCCTTTTTCACGCCTGATATAATAAATTCATCCGATAAAAAGCCGACTATCGATAAAAGCGCAGTGATAATGTCCGGCGTTCATATCGGCAACGGTTCTACTGTAGAAGCGAACGCTACGATAATGGCTGGAGCTTATATAGGTGAAAACGTAACAGTAGGTGAAAATAGTATCGTACACCCCAATGTTGTTATTTATAACAACTCCGTCATAGGTAAAAGATGCCATTTGATGGCAAATTGCGTTATTGGCAGCGATGGTTTTGGTTATGCTCATACGAAAGACGGTAAACATATCAAAATCCACCATTTAGGAAATACTGTTCTTGAAGATGACGTTGAGATAGGCGCATGCACGACTGTGGACAGAGCGGTTTTCGGCTCAACTCTCATTAAACGCGGCACAAAAGTAGACAATCTCGTCCAAATCGGACACAACTGCATATTGGACGAAAATTGCCTTGTTGTCGCACAAACTGGACTTGCCGGTTCATCTATACTTGGCAGAAATGTCATCATGGGCGGTCAAAGCGCTACAGCAGGACATTTGAAAGTGGGCGACTTTGCAGTTATCGCGGCACGCGGCGGCGTTAGCAAATCGCTTGACGGCGGGAAAGTATACAGCGGATTTCCGATAATGCTTCACAAGGAGTGGCTTAAAGCGCAAGCTAAACTCGCAAAATTTTTCAAAAAAACTTAGTTTATTTTGCTCGTCCGCCGCTAACAAATGAGTTTTGATAGTATTTTTCGTTAAGCTTGTTTACCATCACTCCCTTTGAGGTACTGGCATGTACGAAATAACCGTTTTTCAGGTAAATACCGATGTGGTTTACGCTCTTACTGTTATTTGTGCGGAAAAATACAAAATCCCCCTCGCGAAGATCGGACTTGGCAATCTTATCGCTTTTGAGGTAAATATCAGCGCTATTACGTTCTAAAGATCTATCATAAACTTCTTTATAAATGGCATTTACAAAGCCCGAGCAATCTACGCCTTTTTGAGTCGTGCCGCCGATTTTATACGGTGTGCCAAGCCATTGCGAAGAAGCCGAGTATAGAGCCTGATTGTCGGATTTGTCTATCGTGAAGCCAAACTCTTTTGAGAGACTCTTGCCTGCGCATGCTGTGAGTAAAACAGCTACGCTTAACATCATCAAAAATCTATTCATTTATGCCCCTTAGAATTTTGACTTATTGTAACAAATTTTTAATAAAATTCTCCTCCCGTTTTAAAGCGGAAGGAGAGCGTTTAATCCGCACTTGGTTTTGGAGTATTTTTTGTACTTGGCGGAAGTACCGGATAGATAATTTGGGATTTTTTACCTGTTAAACTTCCTAAAAATACCGCTATACTTTTAGCCTCTTTGTCGGAGATATCAATCCCAAGTTGTATGCTTCCCATCTCTTGAATAGCCTCTTCCAATTCCCAAATGCCGCCGTTATGGAAATAGGGCGCCGTTTCAGCGATATTTCTTAATGTCGGAGTTTTAACCATACCGTTTTCATCTCCGCTAAAGTCGCCCAAAGATGCAAATTTATATTGGCTGGCGACTTGAAACGGCTGCATTGTACCACCTAAAGCTATACCATTGTGACATGCCGTACAGCCTTTTTCCATAAAAAGGTCAAGCCCCGCTTTCTCTTTAGAATTTAACGCATTCTCATTGCCGTTCAGAAAGTCATCATAAGGGGAGGGCGTAATAAGAGTGCGCTCAAATACACCGATAACGCTCGCTATTTTTTCAAATGTAATCTTCACATTCGCCCCATAAGCCTTTTTAAAATCCTCAACATATTGTGGTATGGAAGTAACTCTATCGACTACCAACTTTTGAGGTGCAGCCATTTCGGCATCAGCTTGTATAGGACCTTGAGCTTGGTCTGCTAAATGCGGGCTTCTGCCGTCCCAAAACTGCGCCTGATTAAAAACAGAGTTGAAAACAGTGGGCGAATTCAAATGGTGAGGGTTTATAGTCCATTTATGTCCAATAGCCGCGCTAACGCCATCCGCGCCACCAAGCGCTAAATTGTGACAGGTATTGCAACTGATAAGTCCGCTCTTTGAAAGGCGCGGGTCAAAATAGAGTTTTTTGCCAAGTTCAATTTTGGGATAACTGATAGGATCATTCTTATCATTTATAATAGACATAAGAGTGTCAATATCGTTTGGTATAGGTTCCAACCCATAACTTTTAGCTTTTTCAAGCAACAAATCCTCAGCGCCTAAAGCGCTTATACCCACTACTGCCAGAAGCAACGCATTTGTAATTAAACGCATTTTTTACTCCTTTGAAAATATTTTGTAAGTAATAATAATTATTCTCTACTTATAAACATATTAAATTTATACTGATTAATTTTTAAGATACTAAAAAGTTTACGCTATAAAGTCTATAGGTTATAATAAGCTATATAATGGTATTTTATAAGTTATGTCTACTAAAAATAATATTAATTTTATCTGAAAATATATTTATGATGTGAATAATGACTTAATTCTATAGATTAATTTGGATAAAATTATAAGCGGATTAAACCCGCTTATAATTATTTAGCGTAATTTTGTTTTATAAAGTCTTCTATGCGCTTAATGCCTTTGATTATACTATTTTCGTCTGTAGCGTAAGAAAATCTAAAATATCCGTCCATACCAAAGCCGACTCCAGGCACCACAGCGACACCCGCATATTCAAGCAACTCTTTGCAAAAGAGCATACTGTCTTCACAGATATTGTTTATATTGACAAAGAGATAAAACGCCCCGAAAGGTTTCACGACAGAAATACCCTCTATCCTATTTAGAGCGCTTGCCGCCAAATCGCGTCGTTTTTCAAAAGTAGCTCTCATCATCTCTATATCTTTGTCTATCGTACCGTCAAGCGCTGGAATAGCGGCTTTTTGAACGATAGACGTTACATTTGAGACACTTTGACTTTGGAGCTTTTTCAGTGCGGTTATTATTTCTTGCTTAGGTGTAGCTATATAGCCAAATCTCCAACCGGGCATCGCGGCAGCTTTACTAAGACCGTTTACGGTTATAGTTCGCTCAAATGCATCGGCGTTTAGACTGGCAAAAGATGTGAACTTCAACCCGTCAAATAAAAGTTTTTCATAAATCTCATCCGCTATGACAAGTATATCCGTTCCCCTCAACACATCGGCAAGAGCCGTTAACTCCTCTTTTGAGTAGAGCGAGCCTGTAGGATTTGAGGGATTGTTCAAGACGAAAATCCTGGTTTTCGGCGTGATAGCTTCCTTTAACTGCTTTGGCGTTATCTTAAAAGTATTGGTATCATTTGTCGATAAAAAGACGCTTTTACCGCCGCAGTAACCCACAAGTTCCGGATATGTAACCCAATACGGTGACGGTATAATAACTTCATCACCGCTATTTAGCAGTACTTCAAACAGCGAAAACAACGAATGTTTAGCGCCTACATTGATAATGATATCGCTTGGTTTGTATGAGAGGGTATTATCTCTTAAAAGTTTATCCGCTACAGCTTTTAATACCTCCGGCGTACCTGATACGGCGGTGTATTTTGAAAATCCACTTTTGATAGCCTGGATAGCGGCGTTCTTAACAGCCTCAGGAGTATCAAAGTCAGGCTCTCCGGCTGAAAAGCTCAGTATATCTTTGCCTTGCGCCTTAAGCTCCTTAGCAAGCGATGAAATCGCCACAGTAATGGACTCAGACAGGAGCGAAATCCTTTGTGATAGCATATTTGAACCTTTTGTAAAAAAATCTGATAATTATAGCAGAATATACGATAAAATTTATATGTTTTATAGCAAATTGCAGACAATATTCATATATGGGTAAATAGAAGGGTATCTTACAGCAGTATCGCCAAGACAATATTCATATATAAGTAAAAAGAAGCCTCATCCCCTTAAGTACAATAGTTGATATTGATACACAACGCACTACATTGACCGATAAGAATAGATTGGCAGGATTTATTTATCTATCTATTCACAAGTATTTCATGTGCTTATTATATATTTCTTATTTAAACAGTCCATTCTAAAACTCTT
>JAISGD010000005.1 GCA_031263195.1 Campylobacteraceae bacterium
GTAAAGGCATACTTAAAATCCAAACGTTTCATAATGTGCTATTGTAGCACAAAAAAATAGTTTTGCGTATCAAATTAATATATTTTAACCGTATAATTCAATTGACTTAATATATTTATCCTTTGATACTAATTCTTATAAAACCGAGTATTTAGTGTATAAATTGGATACTTTGCCAAGTCTTACGGTTAATCCGTCTTTTAAGTCAAACTGCATAAGTTTTTGTGTTTGACTGATATTGGTGAGTGAAGTTACTCACAAGTTTTAACTATGCACAAAATCAATCTTGCAAAGCTAATGATAATATCTTTTTATGGCGGCGTGGCACGGAGCGGCGTTTATGTAACGCCGGCGGAACATCTGAGACTTCCTACATATGATGATATGAAAGAGGGCATTATAGCCTCAAAAATAGCCGCACACGCCGCCGATATCGCCAAAAAAATTCCAAACGCCAGAAATAGAGACGACGATATGAGTAAAGCGCGTCAAAGAGTTGATTGGGAATGTATGTTCGCTCTTGCGATTGACCCAGAAAAAGCGAAACGCTATAGAGCCGAATCTATGCCCGAATGCGAAGATACATGCAGTATGTGATGGAAAACCCTTAATTTGAGATAACCGGCAAATCAAACTACACAGGCTTGTGTGCTTGTTGGGATACTGACTTTGTTGTTATTGTCTCAAAACCTATCTTTTTTGTGTAATTTTTCCATACACAAGCGCAACAAGAACGATAACAGACATAACGGGTTATTTTTTATGTAACTCTTTCAGCAAGGTTATATAGGTTATCTTTGTTATTATTGTCTTTATAAACATTAGGATGGATGGTATTCGGCAAAGCAAATAGAATAACTGCAAAGAACACCGATACATCAGAAAGTACAAATACATTGACCGGCTTTAACTCCGTCAAATGATACATATATAGAGTACAATGGCCTGTGAGGCACAGCTTTTAACTCCATTTCTCCTGTCAGATATGTTTTAAGATGTCTTGTAAAACATATATGAATATAATCAGATTGTACATGTAAATGGTCTCTGTAACTGTTAAAGGGAATTTATGCTAAAGGTAACTATCCTAAGAAACAATATAAAAGTACTCAATCAACAAACCTGCTTATTTTTACTGCTTTGTTTAGCAACAATAATTTAAACTTTCATAAAATTCACTTTAGCATTAAATTAATTTTGAACTTACTTTATATCACATCTAAGAGCGACAAAACGCCGCTCTTTTTTTGTAATCTATTTTTTCGCTTTGCGGACTGCGGTTACCTCGATCTCCACAAACCAAGCGGGATTTGCGAGTGCGGCGACTTGAACAACAGATCTTGTCGGTAGATTTGGCTGCTCTTTCGTGCCAAAAAATTTACGATACCCATTCATAAACCCGTCAAAATCCATCTTTCCCGAAAGCTTTGGATCGCCCACTAAAAAGACTTGCATTTTAATGACATCGCCCATTTCCAAACCAAGACTTTTTAAGGTTTTATCAATGCTTGCAAGCGAACTGATAGTCTGATCCTCCGTATTGCCATACGCTTCAACCGATCCTTTTGTAGCATTTATAATTGTCGGCACAACGCCGCTTAAATTAACAACAGTCGCGTCGGATGGAATCTCTACCGCCATCGCGATTGGAAAATCAGAACCCGACGTCTTATACCTAATCACATCCGCAGCGACGGAGGCGGTCAATGAAACCGCCAAACAGACAAAAGCCTTAAAAATTGACCCGAATATATTTTTATGATAAAACATATCCTATACTCCTTATCGTAAATTATTTAGGCACATCCGCCGCTGTAACGGTATCTTTAAAATGATTTCCGAAGTTTGTGCGAACATAATTGACAACTTCCGCAATCTGCTCGTTTGTCAAATATTCTCTGAAACTTGGCATACCTCTTAATCCGTGCGTAACCACTTCAAGTGTGGCTTGAGCCGACATCAATCTAACATTGCCGGCTAACGATGGATAAAAACCCGCGCCATTAGCGCCCTTGCCATCAGCCATATGGCAGCCTTGACAACTTGACGCATATATCTCCTTGCCTTTTTGCGCGTCAAACAGTTGCGTTCCGCCGGCAATGGATAGCTGCGGATCGCCGTCTGCAAAAAGCGTCGTTATAAATAAACCTCCGAACAGGAATAATTTCACAGGTTTAAAATAGTCTTCTCTTTTCATGCTAACTCCTTTCATAACTTAGACTTTTTTGGCGACAATCGTTTCGTGTAAACGTTTAATCGCATCTTGTGCGGATAATACCGCGCCCTCCATCCAAGCCGGAATATACGAGGCGTGTTCGCCGGCTAATACAATACGACCGTCAACTTGGCAAAGATTTTTGTAATGTTTTTCTCTTGTTTCGTCCGTCCATATGCCGTGGCAACCGTTTGTCCACGGAACGCGATGCCAGCCTACCGCGACTCCATTCTCAAATTCCTCGCGATATTGCGGATGTATCATGGAACCATACTTTAACGCTGCCTCAACGCGATCTTTAGGGCTCATGGAGGTAAATTCGTACGAGTTTCTCCCCCAAATATATCCACCAAGCAAAACGCCTTTTCCTTTCTTGCCATAATCGGTATTCGGATATCCGATCAACTCAATCGGCGTATTTGTGTAAGTAATACCGCCATAAATATCCTCGTCTTCCCAAAATCTACGTTTAAACTGCAATCCGACTTTTACGGCAGTTTCATATGGCACGGCATCAATTGCTTGCTTCATTTGCGTCCCCACATTAATCGGCATTTGGCTAAGAATTGAGAGCGGAATGGTGCATACGCAATAATCTGCTCGTTCTGTTAACGTAGATGATGGCTTATTGCTATCCACATAACCTACCGTAACGCCTTTTTCATCTTGCTTTATAGAAGTAATATGCGCGTTGTATCTTATGAGGCTGCCAACCTGCTGTTCAAAGGCTTGAGCGACTTTATCCATTCCGCCCACCGGTTGAAATATAGTGCTTTGAAACTCATGAAACTGACCGCTTATGATTCTGCTCCAAAATCCTGACTTAATCAGCTCTTTGCCTTCCAATATATCTTCAGAAGCCGTAGCCAAAGGCATCAAACCGCCACCGGGCCATATAGCAAAACCGCGTCTTTCACTGCTCTCAATCGATTTGCCGTATTTGCCGTTATTATCTAATGCGCCCCAATTTTTAAGCGCGTTAATCAGCGCTTCTTTGTCATCCTTGCTTAGCGTTTTATCCAACGCGCCCTGATTAACTGTCTTATTCAGTAACTCGGCAATATGCCCTTGAAAATCAGCTTGTATTTTACGGTATCGCTGCGGCTTGCCGCCGTATGCGTCGGTAGAGTGAACAAAAGCATTGTAATTAACCTGCACAAACGGTTCTAATTCAACGCCAAAAAGCTTACAATAACTCAATATTGCGAAGTGGTTGTACGGGATACGCCATGGACCCGGATTTATATACAGACCCTTGTCAAACTCACACTTTTGAGTAGCTCCGCCAAGCTCCGTATACGTATCGCCGCCGCGTAACGTCCAGCAACGTCCTCCGGCTTTTGAGCGATATTCAAGAATTTTTACCAAATAGCCTGCCTTGCGCAATTCGTAAGCAGCAGTCATACCAGCAATTCCAGCACCCAAAACCAATATGCTGGCACCCTTTGGCGCGTTTTTCAGTTGTCCAAACTCTTCGCCCTCTTTAAATGACGACTCCGCGGCAATACCAAATGAAGCCATAGCTTGATACATAGCGGCAATTCCAGCCGTTTTACCAATCATAGCCAACAATTGTCGTCTCGTTAACTCCGAACTGTTATTCATTTGTTCCTCCTGTGAAATTAATTTACAGACTAACTGCCATGATAAGCAATTTTGTTGTCAAAAGCATTATATTATGGATTTTTTTTATTTATTGTTTATTTTTTAATCAGTATTTAGATTATTTTTTATACTTAATTATATCTTATCATATATAACATCGCCATAAAAATTCACAATAAGGATTAATACTTAAAAATTCGAGATATGGAGGTATCAAAACTGGTTTTAGTTACATTTGTCTCATCAGCACATTATCTAACTGTTAAAGAGATTTAGCTTAGTACTGTGAATATATCCAACCAGCACAGTTAAATGTTTTACACGTGACTTCCGATACCTTTGGCTCAATTCAACTCTTATATAATCCATTCCGATATTCGCAATCAAAATCTATTTTATCTTAAATATGCATAATCATAAAATGACATTTTTTAAAATAGGCTTTAACTACATAACATGATAACTATTGTATAGCAGTATTGAAACCGAACTTTCACAGCAACAATACTTTAAATCAAATCGAGCATACTCATAATTTATATGCTATAGGCGCGGATAGATACACTTAAAAATATCGATTTAAAATTACAATCGGACAGCATCTATAAAAAATGAATTTATCCAAGCAAAAGCTTTATTTACGGTTTTTTAGATATAATATTGCTCTTCAAAATTTAAAAAAGGAGATTTATACAATGGCTCTATATGACAGAGATTACGCAAATGAAAGTTTGCAAACAAGTGAAGTAAGTGCTAAAACCGCCCTTGCGTTATTTATCAAAAAGACTTATCAGCTTTTCGCGGCTTCGTTATTGGCTGGAAGTGTCGGAGCATATGTCGGTCTAGGTGTAGCGTATATGTTTACACTTCAGTTTTATATCGGTTGCGCCGTAGTGTATTTTATACTGCTTTTCGGACTTTATGCGGCTAAAAAAATTAATGGTCTAAACTATGTACTTTTATTTGCTTTTACATTTTTGGGAGGTTTTTTATTAACACCGCTTTTAAGTTACTTTTTGCAAACACCTGCAGGCGCTGCGATAGTAATAAACGCATTTGTTCTAACAACAGTAGCTTTTGGCGGTTTAAGTATTTTCGCCATGAATACAAAAAAGAACTTTAGCTCTTTGGGTAAATTTTTATTCATATCGCTGATAGTTTTAATAGTAGCCTCCATCATCAATATATTTACAGGAAGTTCTATTTTGTATACGGCTATTTCTGCGGCAGGCGCTATACTATTTAGTATTTATATTCTTTATGATACGCAAAATATTATCAAGGGAGCTTACGGAACTCCTATAGAGGGAGCTATAGCCCTTTATCTTGATTTTCTAAATCTTTTCATTTTTATCTTAAGACTTCTTGGGATATTCGGCAGCGACGATTAAAAACAAGGGAGCAAAAGCTCCTTTGTTTACGAATAAAACGTTGGATTCGGTATATCGCTGTTGAGCGTAAAATCCCCAACCGCTAAAATTTTATAGTCAATCGGATCATGCAGAGTTTGCGTCCTTAAATTTCTCCAAAATCTATCAAAACCTAAAGCTTTAACTGTAGCGCGAGAACCGAGTATCTCAAAAATGCGGCTTGTTATATCAAGTCCTGTTTGTGTTGCCGCTATTCTGGCGATTGCTGCTTCTATAGCAAATTCACCTCTTTGTCTTGCGGTTAAATTTTCACCCTTTTGCCACAGCGCATCAAGCAGAATATTTACTCTTTGCGTAAGGAGCTTAGCGCTTTCAAGTTTTACCCGCAATTCACCTATATGATGTAATAAATACGGGTCTTTTTGAGCGCTTGGAGCGAGCGAACTAAGCCACGGTTTACTCTCTTTTTTATGAATATATTTTATAGCTTCTTCATATGAGCCTTGCGCTATACCCAAAAATATATTTGCAAAAACAGTCTGTCCTATAAGAGAACGTGCTGTTGAAAATGGCGTGGAAAGCGGTCCCGGGTCTGATAAAACCTCATCGCGTAAAACTTTTACATTTTTAAAAACAATTGTACCGCTGTCCGTCTGCCTTTGACCGATATTATCCCAATCGTCGTTTATCGTGATACCCTCACGATTCGTTGGAATCGCCGCTACAAGCGTTTTGCCTTCAAATGTATCTTCACTTCCGGTTATTGTAAGATAATCAGAATCCGTCGCACCTGTGGCAAAATTTTTCACACCATTCCATAGATAACTTCCATCGGCTTGCTTTTTCGCTATCACATCTTTTCTCATCTGATTTAAAGCGTTACCCCAAAACCAACCATTCTCAACAGTCCTTTTAAATAAAGTGCTCCATTGCTCTTTTGTGCCATAAAGGCGCACCGTCGCCAGCTGATAATTGTGAAACGCATATAGATGCGCTAACGAACTATCCACACGAGCGATATTTTGTATGATACCCAGCAACTGTACCCATGACACACCGGAACCTCCGAACTCTTTCGGTATAAAGAGTATCAAAAGCCCGCTTTGTCTAATCAAATCGCGCTCTTTTTTAGGCGTACCTCCCGTGATATCACGCTCTACCGCACTTTTAGCAAACTCTTCGCTTAAATCTTTTGTAACACTAAGTGCCTCTTCATAAGTTAAAACCTTTCCCATTTGTATCCTTTAAATTGAGTAATTATCTTCAGCTTCCATAATTGCGGCATTATCATGCATAGCTTCAAAAACTTTGCGTTTTATCGCACCAAACTCAGCTCCCGCTCTCTCCCTTGGTTCAGGCAATCTGACCTTTATCTGCGAAACTATACGTCCAGGATTTACATTCATAACAATAATTTTATCGCTCAAAAATATCGCCTCTTCCACATCATGCGTTACCATTATCATGCTAACCTTTTCATGTTTCCAGATACGCTGGAGTTCTTCTTGTAATCGCATTCTTGTAATCGCATCCAATGCGCCCAACGGCTCATCAAGCAGTAAAATAGATGGCTGATGGGCAAGCGCGCGGGCAATAGCCGCTCGTTGAGCCATACCACCTGAAAGTTCATGAGGGTAAGCATTTTCAAAACCGCTTAAACCTACAAGAGCGATATTGCGGGCGATTATCTTCTTTTTTTGCTCTTTTGCGCCGACTGTCTGCAATAGAGCCAAGCCGATATTATCATTCAAAGTCAGCCATGGTAACAGTCGATGTTCTTGAAATACTATACCACGCGACAGACTTGTGCCTTTTATACGTTCGTTTTTAAGTAAAATATCTCCCTCATAGTCGCTATCCAATCCCAAAATAAGGCGTAAAAGCGTCGTTTTTCCACAACCGGACGGTCCTACTATGGAAACAAACTCATCTGCTTCTACGTTAAATGACGCATCTTTTACGGCTACAAATGTGCTGCCGTCTATTGTTGTGTAACGTTTAGAAACATTACGGATTTCAAGCTCAGCCATCAAAACCGACCTTCCAGCGTAACAAATGTTGCTGCACAATATACATAGCCCTATCTATGGCAAACCCTATAAAACCTATCAATACCATACATACCAAAAGCTGGTCAGTCATCAAAAGTTGCTGCGAGCGAAATATCAAAAAGCCAAGTCCTTCCAAACCGCTCAATCCTTCAGCCACCACAACGATAGCCCATGCAAGCCCGGCCGAATAGCGCAAAGATACCGCTATGGACGGCAATATAGAGGGAAAGATGATTTTTCTCACAAGCTGCCATTTTGAGAGCTTTAAAACACTCGCCAGCTCAATATAACTTTTATCTATATTTCTAATACTTTGTAAGGTATTTAAAAATATTGGAAAAAAGACTGATTTTGCTATGATAAGTATTTTAGCAGGCGCACCAAGTCCAAGCCATACGACAATAAGCGGAAGCCACGCAACCGTAGGAATATGGCGCAGCGTATTTATCGTAGAGCCGAAAAACAGATCAACTGTGCGCGATAAACCGGCAGCTATACTTAATAAAATAGCTGCAATAGCACCGTAAATAAATCCTTGCCCCACTATAGAAACACTCGCCCAAATATCGCCTAAAAGATTTTGTTCGCATAACATGTAAATAAATGATTTCACCACATCTATCGGTTTAGGCAGAAAAATCGGGTCTATCCAACCATAACTGCTCGCACTTTGCCATAAACTAAATATAACAAGCGGTAAAAAAATGCCTATATATAGCCGTTTTGAGAAAAACAATCTTATACGCTTGCTTATTGCAAAAAACGGTAATTGGGCAAAAGCAGGTAAAACTTCAAAAGATAAAGACTTACTCATAACTTTTCCTTTATAACTAGCCTTTATTTGACAGTTTTATAGATAGAGTGGGAACCGCCGGCGAAAAATTTACCGTCTATAAACTCATCAACCTCTTTATCCGTGAGACTCTTTTGCGTCAAAATATCATCTCCGTTAGCTATGTAATAGCGTAAAAACTCTTTGATGGATTTGCGTGCTTCTTCTGCGCTCGCCTCACCACCCATGAACTCCCACTGTCCCAAATGCGTTATTTGAAACAATGCCACTTCTGTCGGAACTCTAAGCTCTTTGGAGATAATCGCGGCAGCTTCATTGGGATGGTCTGTAGCCCATTCTCTAGTCTTTTCACGCGCTTCTAAAAAGGCTCTTATGACTTGTGGATACTTATCGGCTATGACTTTATTTGCCACATATGTAACCCGTCCTGCATAATTCACATATACTCCGTCATCCGCCGGCCTGTCTACTACTTTAAGTTTGCCGGAAAGCCATGAACCCGTAAATGCCGGAGCCGCAAGATGTACGGCAGTGGCATCGGTTTTGCCGGCTATGACAGCTTGAATAGCTATATTGGAGTTATCGATATTCTCATGGCGTACGCTACCTTTTTTCAAACGCGAATCAAATGGAATACCTGCTTCATTCAAGCTTTCAAAAGGCGAGGACCAATAGCAAGAGATACGGCTTGAACTAAAATTCTTACCTTCGAGATCTTTGAGGCTGTTGATTTTACCATTATCAGCCGCAGTTAATATGGGTGTACGATAGCGATTTGAAGGTTCGCTTATCCAGATAATAACCGTATTTAGGCCATTTATGCGATGAACGGTAGAAGGATAAACCATACGCTGCGCGATAGCCAATTTATCGCCTCTTCCGCTTCCAACAGCAGCGCTTTCCGCACCCAAGAGCTCAGCTGCGCCTTGCGCTATAAGCGTAACTTTTTTTGTGCCGACTTTATTAAATTCATCTTTAAAAAAGCCCTTTTCCAAGGCTATAACAGTCCATGGAGATTTTTGAAGACTAATCTCGGGCAGCACATCATCCGCCGCATTTACTAAAGTCCCCAAAATACTCACGGCAAACAGACTTGTTGCCAACTTTTTCTTTAATGAGTTTTGTAACATAAACCCTCCATTTTGTAAAATAAATAGTCACGGCTTTGTAATTTCGCAAATATTTCCGGAAAGGTAACACAAGAAGGCTTAATACTATATTAAATATATATATCTAATCAAGATTAAAAAAGTTAAGAAAACGCATAAAAAATACTCAAATAAAACTAAAATGTAAAGAATGGTGCGATTGAAAAATTTACCGCTTAAATATACCTATACGATTTAACATATAAACAGCTAAAATCGCCATACTTATACCTACAAACGTAAAAAAGCCAAGCTTTTCGTCAAGTGCAAATACACCAAAACCTATCGCCGAAATGGGTGTTACGAACATAAAAGAACTAACGCCGTCAGCACCTATTTTCCTTGTGCCTAAGAAAAATATCGTAGAGGCTATCGCGGTACTGACTACCGACACAAAAAGTGTGCTAAGCCAAAACCGTAAATCTACAGAAGCGTTTACTATAGTGTCAAAATCGGCAAAAAAAGCGGAAAAGAGAGAAGTGAAAGTATACATATAAAAAGAAAATACTACCATATTAACTTTCGCTTTTGAACTTGCGATTGTAAGTATAGACCATAATAATGCGCCTAAAATAAAGTAAAGATTGTATGGAGTGACGATTTTAGAAAGGTCAAATTGCCAAAGACCCAGCATTAGCATAGTCCCCACAAAACCGATACTAAGCGCGCATATGTCAAGTTTGTAAATTTTGCGCTTATAAATAAAAATAAGTATAATAAATGTGATTATCGGCGAGAAAGTGTTGATAAATGCACCGGCTAATGAAGCCGTGCCAAGTTTTGTACCCAAAAATACCGCATATCCGTATATAACAGTAATGAGAGCGATAAAAACGGCGATAAAAAAACTCTTTTTGTCAATCATAAAACTCTGTTTTAAAACAATAACCGTAAAAAACAGCGCGACTGCAGTGATAAAATAGCGCACAAATACAAGCTCCGTCGCAGGCATATACTCATTCATAATCTTTATGCCGGACCACGAGATACCCCAAGCAATCATCGAGCAAAACATCAGCGCCATGAATATATTCTTTTGCATTACAACTCTTTTTTAGTTTATTTTAAGCTATTTAACGCCGTTTCGCATTATATCGCTTTTTAACTATATGTCATATTTTGGTATAATCAACACAAAAAATAAGAGGCAAAATGACCAATAAAGATATAAAAACACTTCCTGAATCGCTTTTAAGACTTTGGGATGCAAATCTAAACCGCTTAAGAGAGGGTATCCGTGTAGTCGAGGATATAAGACGTTATTGTTTTGACGATGAAATAAATGCTAAAAAGTTAAAGACTTTACGCCACAAGGCAAGACTCGAACCATATCTCGCACTGCTTAAAACACGCGATATTGAAGGTGATGTCTTAAAATCCACCACTAAAAGTGAGACGTTGAGAAAAAATATTGAGAGCATCCAAACCGCCAATATCAAACGCGCTCAAGAGAGTGCAAGAGTGCTTGAAGAGAGCCTAAAACTCGTCTCTCCCGAAAAAGCAGAGATTTTCAAACAATTGCGTTACTCTCTTTACGGCATAGAAAAGAGTTTGGCAGCAGAGTAGAAATTACTTATTTGACACGGTAAGCTGTGGATACGGTATCGTAATTTTCTCTTCGTCAAAGCGTAACTTCACCGTTTCGTTGATGGTAAAATAGATATCCCAATAATCCTCATTTTCCACCCATACCCTAAAGGCAAAATCAACACTGCTACTGCTTAATGCCAAAACAGCGATAACAGGCAATGGTTCTTTTAGAATTTTAGGATTGGATGAGGCTATCTCTTCCAAAATCTTTTTAGCTTTTCTCAAGTCGTCTTCATAACTTATACCAAATACCAAATCAACCCTGCGTATGGATTGTGCGGAGTAGTTAATGATATTTCCGGCTACGACTTTGGAGTTTGGTATGATAATACGTTTATTATCCGGCGTATTTAAAACAGTGCTGAAAATATTTATCTCATCTACCGTTCCGTGTATACCTATATCTATCAAATCGCCCACCTTAAAAGGTTTGAAAAATACTATCAAAAGTCCGGCTCCTATGCTTGAAAATGAGTCCTTCAAAGCCATACCTATAGCCAAGCCCATCGCGCCTAAAAGCGCGATAAATGAAGTCGTTTCCACACCGAGATTGGCAAGTGCCGCAAGTATTACCAAAAGCAGCAAAACAATATAAATCGCACTTGATAAAAATGATGCAGTAGTAGCATCTAATGAAGTCTTTTTAATGACTTTGATGAAGAGCTTCGAGAGGTAACGCGCAATTTTTTTACCTATAAAAAATATGAGCAATGCACCGATAAAGCGAAGTCCGTAATGATATGAAAATGTGATAATATGTTCGATATTAAAATTTTCCATTTTATCTCCTTGCAAAAGCTGGATTATAACAAATTTTATTCATCTTTTGTCCACTCTATGATATTATGTTCTATACCGATGATAGATGGACGGATAGGCGAAATACTCTTTTTGACAGCAGTAAGAGTCTTTGGAATATACAAAAAAAGATAAGGATTATCATCTTTTATAAGCTTAAAAATGCGCCTATAGATAGTGTTGAACTCCTCCTCATCGACTATCCTTTCAGCCCTTTTTATAAGTGCGTCTACCTCTTGATTTTTGTAACCTACAAAATTAAAACCGCCGACTTTTGTGGATTCGCTGTGCCAAATAGGGTAAGCGTCAGACTTTAGCCCCATTTGCCACCCCATTACTATAGCCTCAAATCTGCGCGGCTGCACAACTGTGTTTAGAAACGCTTGCCACTCCATCACGCGTACACTTACCTGTACGCCTGCATCCTTTAATTGGCGCTGCAAGATTTGCGCTATATATATTCTTTGACCGGAATTTGTCACAAGCTCAAATTTAAGCGGATTTTTCTCGTTATATCCTGCTTGCAAAAGCAACTCTTTTGCCATTTCTATATCTCGTTTCGGAGCTTTCACGTCGGGATTAAAAGCTTTAGTACGAGGCATAAACGGACCGGTACAAACAACCCCGTCGCCAAATAGAAGCAAATCTATCAACTCCTGCCTATCTATCGCAAGCGATAAGGCTTCTCGTACCCGTGCATCTTGAAACTTCGGTAAATCCAAGTTAAACCCCACATAAGAGTATGAGTGTGACATTGTTTCATATACGCTAAAACGTTCATAAAACTTCTCATCAAGCTGCCTTTTAACTTGTAGCGGCGTCACTCCGCCCATATCCAATTCGCCTGATTTTAACATTAAAAACCCAGTTGCACTATCAGGAACAAAGTGGTAAATAATCCTCTCGATCTTCGGAGAGCCCAGAAAGTAATTTTTATTCGCATTCAATATAAAATTGCTTGAAGTAGAAAATTCTTTCAATGTAAAAGCTCCGGTACCTACAGGTTTTTGGTTAAAAGAAGTCGTCATAATGGAATTTTCACTTTTTAAGATATGATACGGCAGTATACCTATCGTCCAAGTTTCAAGTGCAGCGAAATACGGGTATTTGTAAGTAACTTTAATGCTTAAATTATCTATCGCCTCTACCTTTTCTACATGCCTGAAACTCTCTGCATAAGGAGTAAATACCATCGGCGAAGTTATCGTTTCATAAGTAAAAATCACATCTTGAGCATTAAAACTCTCTCCGTCACTCCAAAAAACATCATCCCTAAGCGTAAAAAGAAGTGTTCTATTGTCTAAAAAGCGATAAGATTTTGCTAGTTCAAGTTTTACTGAAGCATTTTCATCGTATGTAACAAGCGAATTAAAAATATACTGCGAAATTTCACTGCTTACCGTATCTGTGGAAAGTATAGGATTAATACGGCTCGGGTTAGCGCTCATGCTGATATGAAGAGAAGCGCAAAAAGATAATTGCACCAAAATAAATAGAGTGATTAAAATTTTCATAAAGACATTATAGCAGAAGTTGCAACGCACTTTAAAGGATGTGAGGAAGCGTTGCAACTCCCTATAATGCTACAAAAAGGAGGTTTGTCATTTAGACGTGGGAATTATAGCATAGCCAAGTTAAATTGTCAATTAATGCTTAAAAAATTGCGGAAATTTTCAAAGTCCGTGCATCATTATAAACATAATACGGCAATCCAACGCAAAGCGCTAAAAGACATATCATAAAAACTTCATTCATCGCAAACAGTAATCATTTATCTTTTTAGATTGTTTTGGGCAATTTATAAATCGTTCTTTATATGGATATTTTGTTAATATATTTTTATTTTCGCGGATTACCGCACCATTTTTAATAGTTCACAATAATGAGGAAAAAATATTGGTTATATTTGCAGTGTAAGAGCAGTATTGTAAGTCGTATATTTAAAATTTTTGCGGATTTATTTGGATATATCACGGTAGAAATTTTTCAGAAATCCCAAGCATATTTTAAGCAATCTGTCAGTGAAACGTCTATTTATCGAAGAAAAAATTGATAAAAGAGTCGGTATATACCGACTCTTGAGGTATTTTGATTAGCGTTTTGAAAATTGAGGAGAACGGCGTGCTTTGTGTCTGCCGAATTTCTTTCTCTCTACGACTCTCGAATCTCTGGTCAAAAGTCCTTTTGGTTTTAAGATGGCCCTAAAATCAGCATCCATATTCGCAAGTGCTTTAGCTATACCGTGGCGCAAAGCCTCAGCTTGCGCAGAGTATCCGCCGCCTGTGATAACCGCATTTACCTCTATCAAAGACTCTTGTTTTGTAAGCAAAAGCGGTTGCACGACTTTGAGCTTGATGGCTTCATGCCCGCCAAGCCAAGTGTTCAAATCAACACCGTTTACTATGACTCCGCCTTTACCTGTTTTGATTCTAACTTTAGCGACTGCTGACTTTCTTTTGCCTGTTGCGTAAACTGTTGCCATGATTATTTTCCTTCCGTTTTGCCGAATTGTGCCGTATGAGGATGCTCGCCAAGCGCATAAACTTTAAGTTTTTTGAGCATAGCCTTGCCCAAAACGGTTTTTGGAAGCATGCCGCGCACTGCGATTTTATATAATTTTGCCGGATTTTTTTCAAGTAGTTCGCCAAGTTTTTCGCTTTTCGTACTTCCGAAGTACCCGCTATGTCTATGGTAGAGTTTGGTATCAATTTTTTTGCCGCTGAAATCCGCCAGCGCAGCATTTATAATCACAACAAAATCGCCGCAATCCACATTGGGTGTAAATGACGGTTTATGTTTACCGCGAAGCAGTATCGCAGTTTTAGTCAAAACACGCCCAAATCGCTGTCCTTTTGCGTCTATCAAGACCCAATTTCTAACAACATCGTTTGGTTTTACAATCTTAGTAACGCTCATTGTATTGCCTTTTTAAGTTTTAAAGAGAGGATTGTAGTTAAATAACTCTTATATTTCGCTGAATTTCAAATTATTCTAAGTTTACAACTTCAATCTCTTGTTCATGCAGATAGTAGAGGTAAGATCTTACCCTCTTTTTACTTATAAGTTCCATATCTTTTTTATACTCTAAAACCTGCTTTATATGGGACTCTTTGGCATAAGACGATGATTTATAATCTATAATGACAACCTCATCGGCTCGCTCTATCAAAATATCTATTTGGCGGCGTTCTCCCTCAAATACATATGGCTGTTCTTTATAAAACTCACCATTATTAAAAAGGCTTTTAAACTCGTTGTCATTGATAAGATGTGAAATTCTGTGCTTTATCGAAGTAAGCGCATTTTCATCAAGTACTCTTCCGTAGCGGTTTTTCGCAGATACAAGAGCATTTTCAAGAGCATTTTCACTAAAATCATTCATCATTTCAAGAGTAAAGTGTAAAGCAGAACCAAAGCAGACATCTTCCAAACTTGCCTCAATCGGCTCTTTTTTTACCTTTATATTTTGCTTTCCAAAGCCTTTGCCAGTATATGGAACACGTAAAGTCACACTCTTTTTCTCTTCGCTTTTTACCTCTATTCTGCCTCTTATCATATCTTGCAAAGATAGCTTCTCAAATGAACTCTTCTCATTTTTTTGTACGATTACAAGCCCGTTTTTAGCGCGCGTAAAAGCGACATACAAGCAGTTTAACTCATCTTCGCTCTCTAACGCCATATCTCTTTCTTTCGCATTTCTATAAAGCTCATCTACCAATTCGCGTTTACTCGCCTTTAAAAAGAGTCTTTGTAACTCTACACCGTCGTAATCAAACAGCAGCTGATTTCTGTTACTATTATCTTTTTGCAATTTATCGGCAACAATAACAAATGAAAATTCCAATCCTTTTGATTTATGCACGGTAAGCACGCGGATACCCTCGCCTCCCTCAAAAGAACGTTCCCTTATATCTTCATACGCAAACAGAAGACTCTCAATATCGCTGTATCTTGGTATAATTCCCAAAAAGCCGATAACATCCGCGCTGCCTTCTATCTTAAATTCATCAATGCACTTTTTCACAAGTTCCAAAGGTGCGGCATTAATATCAAAACTTTGAGTATCCGGTAGTTGTTCAATATTTACGCCCAAAAACGCTAAAAAATTGCGTCCGTACAATTCGTCTTTAAAATAGAGATACTTTAAAAACTCCAAAATTGCCGCTACATTAGCGCTTTCAATCAAAAGCTTATGGCTCTCGGTATAAACAGGTATATCCGAAAACGCGTCAATAATACTCTCCTTAATCTCCGCAGCATCTTTGTTTGTGTTACACAAAACGGCTATATCGCCTGGTACAACTTCGCTCTTTAAAAGCTCTTTTATATTATCAACGACACCCTCTTTTACATCTTTATAACTTCCAACCTTTACAAAACCGCCGCTATTCGTCTCGCATGCGATTTGCGGTTCGTAATTTTCAATCTTATTTTTAAAAACCTCATTTACAAACTCTACGATTAACTTTTGACTTCGGTAGTTATACTTTAAAGAACCTACACTTATATCAAAAAGATTGATGATATGAGAAAAGAGTTCCTTCGTACCGCCTCTGAAACGATAAATAGCTTGCTTTGTATCGCCTACATAAAAAAAGCTTTTAAACTCTTTTGTGCCGATACCCGAGGTTATCTCTTTAATGATTGGTTCTAAGATGTTATACTGCGCAACATTTGTATCCTGAAACTCGTCTATCAAAAGATGTTCTATTTTGGCGTCTAATCTAAAATATAAAAAATCACTGTCTATATGACGGTGCAGTAACTCATATACAGCGTTAGTTATATCCGTAAAAGAGAATTCTTTACTTTTTGCGCTGATATTTTTGAGTGTATTTTTATATATTCCGAAAAGATAAAACAGTTCGCCTAAAAAATATCTCTCTCTATTCTCGTGATATTCCCTGACAGCATTTTTCAGTTTAAAAAACAGTTCGTCTAACTTTAGCGTATAACACTTCTTAAAATAGCTATGTTCCAAAAGCGTATCTTTGCCTAAAAAATCACTCTTTATAAACTCTTCTATCTCTTTATCAAATAACTCTACAGCCCTATTAGCCGCACCTGCCTCTATCAAAAAACTCTTCATTTCCAAAATAACTTTAGTCAGTACCGAAGAGTTCGGTGGAGTGGTTCTGACAAATTTCCACTCGTCAATTTCACTGTTTTTTTCATACATATAAGATAAAACATCAAAAAAATAATTGATATTTTTTTGAGATTTTAATACAAAAAACAGTAACTGATTATACGCGTTAGCAGCTTTTACCGCCTTTATAAAAGACTCTTTAAGCCTGTCTTGATTGTGAAATTCTTTAGATGTAAAATCCGGCATTAATCCGGCGTATAAAGCAAATTTACGCAAAATCTGCCCAAAAAAAGCATCTATTGTGGAGATTTTAATATTTGCCTGCAAAAATAACGGCAAAATCCTGTTCTTACGCGCTAAAACCTCATTTTTTTCTATCTGTAAAAGTTTGCAAAGCTCATTTAGTTCACTCTCTTTGCTCTCAAGCTCCTGAAGCGTTTGATAGACTCTATGCTGCATCTCATTAGCAGCTTTTTTTGTAAATGTTAGCGCGATAATATTCGCAGGATTTACCCCCATCAATAAAAGAGCGATATATCGTACCGAAAGAGCAAATGTTTTACCGCTGCCGGCACTTGCGTTTAATGCCAAAGCATCTAAAAACCTCATATCCAAACTCCGCAAAGAACTTTATAAGGACAAAAAAAGCACTGCTTTTTATCTTTGCAAGCTTCAAATACAAACTCTTTTTTCTCTTTTAATTCAAACAGATGTTCTATAAGACGCGCTTTTTTCTCACTGAAAAAATTATCTTCAATAAATTTTGCTTCATTCAAGTCATAAAATGCTGTCTTGATTTCGCCCAAATCAACACATAAGAGCGCATAAAATTCCAGTTGAAAATCACTCGAGTTAAGAGCTTTTTCCAAGTATTTTTGCGTATTTATTCTACCTGTTTTATAATCCAAAAGCAGATATTTGTCATTCATTCTGTCTATTCTGTCTATTCTGCCTGTAAGCCGTATGCCTTCAAAATCTCTCTCAAACCACTCTTCAAGCTTAAATACTCTCCACCCCTCTTCATATCTTCGCAGTTCTTTGGTAAAAACAGTCTCTAATTTATTAAGCCAAATATCTGCTTCCAGCTCCCAAAGCGCGCTCTTGCCGTAATTCTCTTTTATCTGCTTCGTGATTTCGCGCGCCTTTTTTTTCATTTGCTCAAGCGAAACCAGCGGTTCGGCAAAAATACCGCGCAAAATATCGTGCACAAACCTTCCGACATCTCTTGAATCATATTTAAACCGTTTTGGCTCTTCATAATGCCTGATATATCTGAAAAAATATTTCAAAGAACACTCAATATACGTCTTTAAAGCAGTAGCAGAGAGTGGTTTTTCAAAAAAATCATATGCAAAACAGAATGATCTCGGCACATTTTTTATTTGGTGAGACTTTTCAATGATAACGTCAGAATATGATTTTTCATCATAATTTAACTTCTCAAATCGAAGCGTTTTGAGAAATCTTGAAGGCAATTTGTCTTCATTTTCCACTGCGCTAATCGCAACAACCGAAGCGTTATTTATCAACCTGCTATAAAAAAACCGTTGCAAATTCTCCCTGTCTTCCATGCTTGGCAAAGAGCATTTCGCTCTTAAAGAGGACGATATAAAGAGATCTTTATTGCTACGCTTAGGAACAACATCGTCATTAAAACGAACAATTATCACGCCGTCATATTTTGCTCCGCGACTCTCTAAAATGCCCATAACAGTCACTTTGCCGCCGGTATTGTCGTCCAAAGATCTATTTTGAACTCTTTTCAAAAATAATTGTAAAGCATCTGACAATAAAAGGTTCTCTATATTCTCCAAAAACTTTTTAAATAAAAACAGCTCTTCCAAGATTATATCCGTCTGCTCTTTCGGATCGTCATCTTTGATAAATGTTTCAAGTTTCAGTTCGACTTCTGATGCCGTCATCCTTTTTGACAAATCGACGCATACATCATCGCTGATTTTAAGCCGTTTAATTCGTTTTTGGTGTTCTATCTCATCATCTTCGGCATATTTTTTTAAAACCGCCTGCACTCTTTTAAAAAAAAGGCTTTCGCGCATACTAAAACCCATAGCGAAGTTCAAATTATTAAATCTATCAAACTCTTTTAAAGTAGAAGCAAAGCCTTCATCAGGCAGCACAACAGCTATATTTTGAGGAGCAATGCCTAAGTTCACCATCATCTCTATCTTTTCAAAAACAAATGCGCTTTCAAGAACTGCGGACGAGAATGACTGGTAAAAAATCTTTGGCGCTTTCTCGTAGAGTTTCACTTCTTTTATCAACTCTGCTTTATTCAAACAGCACTCCGCTAAAGTATCCAAAGAAGTCACTATTCCTTCTGCTTCAAGCCATTTTTTAACCTTTTGATTGTATGCGGTTATCGGGGTTATAACATAAATATCGCAAAAATTTTTAGCCTCTTTTAAAAGCCTCAACTCAAATGCGCTTAAATATCCTTCAAGATGAACTCTAAGTCCGCCTAAAGATGATAAATAAGAGCTATTGATACGAGCTAATTTCGGTAAAGTAATAGCATCGTACAGAGAGTTTTTATCCAAAAGAGCGCAGTATCTTGTCAAAAGCTCTTTTAAAATCGCTATATGCTCACCAAACTCAGCATAAGTATCATTCAGATCAAGCTCTTCCAACTCCTTCTCTTCATTCGCCAATTCTTCAAAAAATCTGAAAATATATTCCGAATTTTGCAAAAACGCCATAAATTCGCGCGGAATTTTTAATTTATCAAAATTTTTAAATGCGCTTGCTTCGCGCATTAAAATAGCTCTTGTATCCTCATCAGCAAGAATGCGCTCCGGCACATACCACGCTTTCGACTCAAAGTCACTTATCGTGATGGCTTTAGGTAAAAGTTGATTGGTTTTAGAAAAAGTTTCGTAAAACTCTCTAACTTGCCTTGCCGTAGAAAATATCTCTATCATTAGTTCCGCTTATTTGGGATTAACGCTGCCATATGAAAAATGGATTTAATCTGTGGTATTCTTTTCGCGGGAAGTACTTGCCTCATATGTAAAAAATCCAACATCTTCACCAATAGTTATTTTAGTTTGAAACTGCCATCGTCCGATTGTTTCTACATTAAAAGGAGGAAAAAACCATCTACATTTTTCAACATTGGAGAGCGCTAGATTTTGGTTATATCTGTTTGTTTCCGGTCTTGTCAGCAACAATTTGACATCAGCATCAAAATCACATTTGCCTTCTTTATCATTAATGACGATTCTTATCTCGTTATCGCCCTCAGCGTAAAGATTGGCGCTCCCGCCATTAATCTCAAAAAAGACTGTGTATTCTTTATCAAACGCCTCTTGCGCAGCTTTTATCTTATCGTAGTTTCTATCTACATTCTGTTTTGTATCAAAATAGTATGTGTCTAATTCTATAGGATACTTTATCGCCTCTATTATCGTGTAAATACAAGCACCTGTAATTAATAAAAGACTTATAATAATGCCATGTGGCCAATAATTTTTACTTTTCTTTTTTTGCATGACGATATTTTACCTTCTTATATATAAAAAACAGAAACGCCAAAGTGAACATACTATAAACTATAAACCGTACCCAATCCATCGTAGAGCGGTTTGAACTGCCTATAGCGCTTTTAAGCACTAAACCGTAACTAGCGGCTATCTGCTCAGTCAAATCCGCAAAGCCGTTTAAAATAGCAGCTGTGAAATTATCATAATCCTTTTTTAGTACCAACAGCGGCAAAATACTGCCTGTCACCGGATATGGACTCAGAATCTTAGCTTTATCAAACTTATCTTCAAGCTCAGGTGAATAGAGAATATCCACCACTTTATCATTCGTAAGCATAATCAAAAGCGCATATGGTTGTTTAAGCTCTTTTGTGAAATTGTTCCAATATTCCGCTTTGTCTACAACATTGTCATCAATAGAGAAACTCACAAAAGCGTAAACACTGATATTGCTTTTTTGATAAAGCTCTTCAGCCATTTCATTGATTTTAACTACAGCTCTGTCACCGATAATCTTATCATTATTGAAGATATAACTCTCGTTTGCGTTACAAAATAGTGGGATTAAAAAAATAAAAGCAGCCGTCACAAGACGACTGCTTTTAAAAATGTTCGATAAATGCATCAAACAACGACTAGATGGTTAGGAGTTAAAACAGCATAAGCCATTAAAACAGCGATAACGATGAGTAAAACTACTATCAATTTGCTGACTAATGATTCCATATTATTCTCCTACAACTTTTCTTTTAGCCGCATTGTCATAGCTATTCATTTGAATGCTTTGAGAATCTACAAACGTATACGGTTTGTCGGCAACGCTCTGCTGAGTAACAATACCCAAGAATGTCAATACGCCGAGGATTGAAAGCAATAGAACCGTAGCTATTAACATACCGGTGATACCGTGAATGTGAAAAATATGTCTGCTTGTATTTTCCATTGTTTTTCTCCTTACTGTTTACCTGAAAGCACATAAGCGCTAACAGCCTGCTTTTGGATATCGGTCAAGCGTCCATCATTAAATGACGGCATATTGCCGATATAGCCATCTTTACCACGGTTTAGTACTTCCGTAACGAATGCACTCTTGCCGTAATTTCTCAAATCAGGAGCTGCCGCATCCATACCTGAGCCGTCTTCACCATGGCAAGAAGCGCAAACCATCCAAGCGTTATACTCCGCTTCATTAGCATTAGAAGCGTCTTGTGTGCCGGATACATACTTTGACCAGTATTCTACGGCAAGGCTTATTTCACCTTCGCTTGATACAAGACCACCAAGCATAGGAGCCATTTCGCCAAGAAGATAATTCATACCTTTAGAACCGTGTACAACAGAATCGACAACCGCAGCTTTTGAACCCCATACCGTCAAATCAGCTGCTTTACCGCCGATACCACTCTTATCAAGTCCATGGCATGGAGCACATTGTACTATAAATACGCTCTCACCCATGTCTATTAAAGTAGCTTCATCGGCATTTTGCCATTGTGCCGTAAACTTTTCATTATAAGCCGCTACCTCAGCGTTATACTCTCCGATTTGAGAATACGCGCCTAAAGGATATGCAAAAGGCAATCCTGCCGGAGCAAGCATATACCAAATAGCCCATATACAAAGAACCAAGAAAGAGACTGCCCATCCAAGAGGTAGAGGATTTTTATACTCTTTGATGCCATCCCAACTATCTGAACTCAACTCGCCGCTTTTTTTAGCACTTTTGATATTTTTAAAATATATAGCCGCCACAAATGCCGTAATAACGACAGTAGCTACCGCGCCAGCGATTGCAAGCAAGTTGATATAACCATAATATTCGCTAAGCCAACTCATTTTGTTGCTCCCCTTTGCTGTTCAATTTTGCTTTGTTTGATAGACATAGACTCTACCGGCTCGTCTGAAATATCATCTTCAAGAGCTATCTTGCCGTACCGTTCATAATTTTTTCTGCCGCTCTTTTCTGATTTGTAAAGGTGAAAAATATACCAATACAATATAGTAACCAAAAAAGCTATCAGCAGATAATATCCATACGCCTGATACTCAACCAGCGCGGTCATTATATCTATGTTCATATCGCGCCTCTATTTCAGACCGTTCATATAGGCAGTAAGAGCAACAATTTCCAAGATGTTACCGTTATCAAACGCCTCTTTAACATCGCTGCCTTTCATACTGTCCACAATCACTTTAGCTTCTTCAAAAGCCGCTGTTTTCGCCTCTTCAAACGTACCGAGTTTTGTCATACCATCAGCGTCATATGGAGTTTTGAATACCGTTTTTACAGTAAACGCTTCGGCATAAGCCGTCTCCAAATCTGCAACACCGCTGTACAAATTTTTATAAGCAGGCATAATTGAACCGGGAACAAGTGAAACCGGATCTTTCATATGATTGTAATGCCAATCAGATGTTCTGTAATTTCCGACTCTCCACAAATCCGGACCTGTTCTTTTTGAACCCCAAAGGAAAGGTCTGTCATAAGCATATTCACCACTTATAGAGTACTTGCCGTATCTGTCTGTTTCAGATTTGAACGGTCGTATCATTTGTGAGTGACAGCCGTTACAATTTTCTCTTACATATATCTGCTTACCCGCAAGCTGAAGTACCGTATACGGCTGCGTACCTTCAACGGGACGAGCATTTTCCGCAAAGCTTGGAAGTACTTCTACGATGCCTGCATATGCGATCACTATAAATAGAAATACCGCAAAAAAGAATGGATTTTTCTCTAGCCAACTAAACATCATTGCCTCCTTTACGCTGCCATAGGTGAAGCGCTTTGAGGTTCTTTCTCAAGTGCTCTGCCTGAAGTAATAGTTTTAACGACATTGTAAACGAACATAAAAAATCCGATTACATATAGCGCGCCGCCGACTGCGCGGACGACATAGTAAGGATACAACACATTAACAGTATCTATAAATGAGTTAGCAAGGCTGCCGTAAGCATCTGCCGCTCTCCACATCATACCCTGTGATATACCGGCTATCCACATACTCGCGAAGAATAGAACGATACCGGTTGTTTGAATCCAAAATTGAGCTTCCATCAATTTTCTGCTGTAAAGCTCTCTCTTGACGAATCTTGGAACCATGTGGTAGATTGATGCCATTGTCATAAAACCAACCCAACCAAGCGTGCCGTCATGAACGTGTCCGGGAACCCAATCAGTGAAGTGCGCCAATGCATTTACCGATTTGATAGAAAGGATAGGACCTTCAAGAGTTGAGAACATATAGAAAGTTGAAGCGATTATCATAAATTTGATAAGCGGACTTGTTTTCAACTGATCCCACTCACCCTTCATAGTTAGAAGGATATTGACCGCGCTACCCCAAGAGGGTAAGATTAGAACTACTGAGAAGATTGAACCCATTGTCTGCAACCAATCAGGAACTGCCTGATACAACAAGTGGTGTCCGCCCGCCCACAAATAAACAAACATCAATCCCCAAAAAGCGAATAGTGAGAGTTTATATGAGTAAACTGCCTGACCTGATTCTTTCGGCAAGAAGTAATACAATTGAGCGATAATACCGACAGTAAAGACGAACGCAACAGCGTTGTGTCCATACCACCATTGTACCATGGCGTCATTAGCACCTGAATACATAGAAACAGCATGCCACCAATCTCCCATTCCGGCTATAAAAAATGTAGGAACAGCCATATTGTTGAATAGATACAGCATAGCTATGCCTAAGAATGTAGCTATATAGTACCATACGGAGATATAGAGCGCTTTTTCGCGTCTGATACCTATAAGACCGAAGATACTAATTCCCCACAAAACCCAAAAGACAACAACTACCAAATCTAAAGGCCACTCTAATTCAGCATACTCTTTTCCTGAAGATATGCCCAAAAATAGATTTACAACTGCAACTAATATGGCTAAAAAATATATCCAAAAGTGCAATTTGCCGATGAATAAAAGAAACGGCGACTCAGCCAAAGAGACTTTGAGTACGCGTTGTCCAACATAGTACCACGTTGCGAAAATTCCGCTTAACATAAAGCCGAAGATAACTCCGGATGTATGCAGAATTCTTAACCTGCCGAATGTGCCATACTCACCGAGTAGGTAATTCAAATCGGGAAAGGCCATTTGCAAGGCAATCACAACACCCAAGACCATACCTATAATACCAAATAATATGGCAGAGAAGGTGAATAGCTTGGCAACCGAATAGTCGTAGTTCAATGCATTCGTAGCCTGCATCAAATTCCTCCTAATGAAATTTTTTATGTCACAAAAACATCACATAACGAGTGATTATAGTACATTCAATATACAATCAAGCTTAATAAGATTAGCTATATCTTAAATAAATTAACCAGTTGAACAAGTTTAAAAAATCGCCATTTTTAGGGTGTTTACTCTTACATGCTACTCTGTAAAATTTTATACCCCAAAGCCGGTATATTTTTTATGAAATCTTTATTTGTTTTATTTCTAATTCTTTTTACAAATGTTCTAATTGCCGCATCACTTGTGTTTTTTGACCATATACACCGTTTTATATCCTCATGGAATGCAAAATAGTCCGTACTATTGGCTAAAAAAGAGATAAAAGCAATCTCTTTTTTCGTTAAAGATACTGCTGCGCCGTTTTTTATCAACGCCTTTTTGTTTTTGTCAAACTGATAGCCGTCTCCAAACTCTACCATATTTTTAATGGCAAATCTTTGTTGTGCCAGTTTCGTAATCAAAGACAAAAGCTCATCCGGATATACGGGTTTGATGATATATTTATCCACGCCTGCATCAATAGCTCCCAAAAGCTTCTCTTTTTCACTAAACGCGCTTAACACGATAACAAGCGTATCTTTTGAGATAGCTTTAATGTCGCGCGCCAAAGAGAGTCCGTCTTTGACAGGCATCAATAAATCGGTTATCACAATGTCCGGTTTGTATTTTTTAAATTTTTTCAAACCTTCATTGCCGTCCGTAGCGGTAAAAAAGAGTTTAAATTCATCTTCTATGGCGTTTGCCAACGTTTTGCGTATATTGGCTTCATCTTCCACATATAGTGCGGTTACTGTTTTAAGTGCGCTCTGTGCCATTATTGCTCCCTTGAATAGGTATTTTGATGATAAAATTTGCGCCGCCGTCTTGATTTTTAACACACATTGCGCCGTTCATACTGTTTTCTATTATCATTTTTACTATATATAAACCAAGCCCCGTACCGGAACTCGCATGCTTTGTCGTAAAATACGGCTCAAATATCTTATCCATAACTTCGTTGTCTATACCGCCGGCATTATCGGCGATACTTATCAATACAAAACCATCTTCGTATTTGGAATTGATTTTTATCTCCCTTTCGTCTGCAGGCTTGTGCGACAGAGCGTCTTTAGCATTAATCACGATATTGAGTATCGCCTGGGACAGTTCGTTTTTATAACCGTAAGCAGTGATATCCTCATCTATTTTTATATTTACATTGATAGCCGCTTTACTCAAAGAGCCTTCCAAGATAGAAAGTACCTCGTCTATCACATCTTTTACAAAAAAATTGTTTTTATCTTTAACAGGATTGAAGAAATTTCTAAAATCCTCTATTGTTTTGGACATTCTCGCGATCACTTTTTTGGCGTGATCATACTGCTTTTGTATCTCTTTTTTGTCGCCTTTCGCAGAGCACTTTTTCATTGTAAATATGACTATGCCAAGCTCTGATAGCGGCTGACGCCACTGGTGCGCTATATTGCCTATCGTTTCGCCCATCGCCGCCAAACGCGCTTGCTGAAACATCAATCTATCTTTCTCACGATTTTTTTCAGCTTCTTTAGTAATGCGTTTTTCAAGATTTTGATTAAGCATTCTAAGTTTTCTTGTCTGCTCCTGAATCCTCTTTTCTAACATAGAATTTAAAAGACTCAACTCCTCTTCTTTATTTTTTAAAGCTTCCGTAAGCATTATATTGCTTGTAACATCATATCTGATCGCGATAAACTCTTGTATATCGCCGTTCTTATCCAGTATCGGAGCGATTGTTGTGTTTACATAAAATGTCGAACCGTTTTTAGACATATTTTTTGCTGTGGTTTTGAATGTCTTTTTGCTCAAAATCGTATCCCAAAGAAGTTTGAAGTCGGATTTCGGCACATCGGGGTGACGCACGATATTGTGGTTTTTACCGATAAGTTCCTTTTCACTGTAACCGCTGATTTTACAAAACTCATCATTCACAAAAGTGATGATGCCGTCTATATCTGTTTTAGATACGATATTGCTCTGCTCTATCGCTTTTTTGTATTGATTTAATTCTTGTCCCACCTTCTACCCTTTTACCACTATTAAATAACCATAATACGACATATATACACCATATAGTGCGATAATGACAGCGGATACTTTTATCATTGCACTTTTTATCCGTTCTATTTTTGCAAAAAATTCTACCATTAAACTAACAGCAATAAGTGACGGCAATGTACAAAGTCCGAAAATTATCATAATTATACTTCCCCAAAAAGCCGAACCGCTCGCTACCGCCGAAGAGGCAAAAAAATAGACAAGCCCGCACGGGATAAAACCGTTAAAAATGCCCAAAAGATAAAAACTTGAAAAACTTTTTGAAGAGATGAGAAAATTGTAGAGTTTTTTAACCTGAGGCTTTAGTAAAATACTACTCTCTACCGACGTTAAAAAACGTATAAAACCCATAAGCGACAGTCCCATCAATACCATCAAAATACCAACAGTGAATAGTAAAAATCCCTGCGCTTTTATCGAAAATGAGAGTAATCTTCCAAGTGTGCCGCAAAGCGCACCTATCAAAGCGTAAGAGCTTATGCGTCCCAGATGATACACCAGATAATAGATACTCTGTTTGGATAGAGCGGCGGTTTTATCTATCTTACCACTTCCAAGAGCGATTACAAAACCGCCGCACATGCCTATGCAGTGAGAACTCCCCAAAACTGCCGCGCTTATAATCGCCGCTAAATCAATAGCGTTCATAAGATAGATTATATTCTTTTCGCGAACTCTGCAAATATATATTTGCTCTCGTGAGGTCCTGGACTGGCTTCGGGATGATGTTGTATTGAAAATATCGGCTCATCTATATATTCCAACCCCTCAATGGTATTATCAAAAAGATTTATATGCGTAATTTTCGCGATTTTGCAAATCTCTTCCGGCACGCTGTAATTATGATTTTGAGCGGTTATTTCGACGATTTTACTGTTTTCATTGCGTACCGGATGATTGCCGCCGTGCTGTCCGAATTTTAATTTATAAGTATCGTATCCATGTGCGATTGAGAGCAGCTGATGTCCCAAGCAAATAGCAAATATCGGGGTTTTGGCTTTGATAAGTTTTTTTAACTCTTCAGCCTCATTTGTGAGTATCAGCGGATCGCCTGGACCGTTTGACAAAAATACTCCGTGTATATCGCCTTCTTCAAATCTTTTAATAATTGTCTCGGCTTTTGTGTCATAGGGTACAACTTCGACGCTTATGCCAACTTCACAAAGTTCGTTTAAAATATTGCGCTTAACGCCGAAATCAAACGCAACCACTTTTTTATTTAACGCATGTGAAGCTTTTTTGTACTCCAATTTTCTATCGTCCCAAACGCCAGATTCATGCAGATAACTTTTTTTTGTACTGACTTGCGGCATATAGTCAAACTCTTCGATACGCGGAGAATTTGAAAGCAGATTTTTTAAGACATTTTTATTACTTTCTTTGGTAGAGGCTATTATCATTTGAGGTCCGCTTTTACGTATCATCTTCGTCAAAAATCTGGTATCTATATCGCAAATACCAAATCCGTTATGCTTTTTTAAAAACTCCGAAAACACTGTTTGACTTCTAAAGTTGGACGGAATATCGTTAAGGTTTCTTATAAAAATACCCGAAGCGTGTACGGTTGAGCTTTCCATATCGTCGGCATTGCAGCCCACTATACCGATTTCAGGCATCGTAAAGACGATAAACTGCCCCGCGTAGCTTGGGTCTGTGATGATCTCCTGATAGCCGGTCATCGATGTATTAAACACTATCTCGCCTACCCTTGTACCTTCTGCCCCAAAACTTTTACCTTCCAAAAAAACACCGTTTTCTATATATATCCAGACAGGTTTCAGACTCATTTTATCATGCCTCTTTTTCTCAACTCCTCTTCATACAACCTCTCAAATACAAGATCGTACTCTTCTGTCCCAGGAGTCAATTTGCGTTTATAGTTGTCTATCCTCTCAAGCACGACATCCTGTGCTTTTTCATAAGTCTTAAGATAATCCTCGATAGCATTGTAAATAATATTTTTGACACGGTTTTCGGAAACTTGATATTTGACAAGAGACTCTTTTTGGAGTTTGCTTAAGATACGATGCGAAAGGTCGGAGTATCTCTCCTCAAATGACAGTATGACTTTATAATCTTTCGCAAGTTTTTTTTTGATGAGCCAAAACATATTTCGGCGGTCTATTTGCATAAATTCCATCTCATCGTTATTTTCATCAAGCACTTCGGAGACTCTCTGCTCCAATGCTACTTCCTTATTTATCTCTTCAATGATGAGAACTTTAGCATTTTCACTGACTGGTTCCAACCCTTTTTGAAGCGTTACAAATCCGCAATTTAATAAATCTATAGCTATTTTACTTGCAATATAAGGAGCGTGCGGTAGCCTTACCTTCATAAGTGACCTTTTTTTTATTTTTGTGATTGTAGCTTAATAAAGGTAAAACTATGTTTAGCTAAAAAAGGCTTGACTGTTACGTCAAGTGTTTAATATTTCTTAATCCACATATTTATCGGTTTTTTGTAATTTCAAAGCCATCTTCAAAACTCTTATCCTTCTTCATCATTGCGGTAAAATCAGATAACTTAAGAAAGAAGTTCTTTAAACCATCGTAATCAACCGAAAATACTCTTGTACGTCCAGTGAAAGGTTATGGCATTGATATGTAAGAGTTACTTTGCCGTATTGATTTGAGCTTTTATGGTAAATCCGGTAACGGTAAAAAGGTTTTGCCGGATATACTCCTGCCCTCATCCCCTTAAGTACAATAGTTGATATTGATATACAACGCACTACATTGACCGATAAGAATAGATTGGCAGGATTTATTTATCTATCTATTCACAAGTATTTCATGTGCTTATTATATATTTCTTATTTAAACAGTCCATTCTAAAACTCTT